>JBBSUK010000011.1:0-41320 GCA_038234975.1 Burkholderiales bacterium | reverse complement strand
GGCTCGGTCGATCGGAGCACGGCGACGTGGTCGTGCCAGAGGCCGGCGAGCACGCCGCCGCGGTCGGGCCGGAAGGCGGCACGCAGCGCGCCGGCGTGGAGCTCGAACGATGAGGCCGGCACAGGCGTCGTCATGTCAGGTCGACCTTCAGGTAATGCGCACCCGCGATCGGGTTGAAGTAGTAGGGCGGGATCTCGACGAAGCCGAGCGACGTGTAGAGCTCGCGCGCCGACTCCATCTCGTCGAGCGTGTCGAGCAGCATCGCCGAATGACCGGCGAGCCGGGCCGAGTCGAGCAGCGCCTCGGCGAGCGTGCGGCCGAGCCCGAGGCCGCGAAACGCCGGGCGAACGTAGAGCCGCTTCATCTCGCAGGCGTTGGCGTAGTCGACGTCGGCGATCGGCCGCATCGCGACGGACCCCGCGAGTTCACCGCCGACGAATGCGAGCACGATGTCGCCGGCCGGCGCGGCGTACTCGCCCGGCAGCGTCGCGATTTCCTCGTCGAAGCCCTGGACGCACAGGTCGACGCCGAGGCTGTCGGCGTACTCGCGGAACATGGTCGCCGTCTGCGCGTAGTCGTCGGGCGTGCTCGGCCGACGCAGTTCGATGACGGGGCGTCGGGGCTTGCGCGGCATCGGGTGAGCGCGGCTCAGCCGCCCAGGCGGGCGATCGCGACGGCGCCCACCGCGCACGCGACGGCGATCGCAAGCGCGAGCGTGCGCGTGGCGGCGTCGTCGCGCGCCGGCGGCACCGACCGGTCGAGCCGCTTGTCCCCGTGCCACATCGGCCGCACCAGGTCGCGGCGGCGACGACGCGCGTACCAGGCGATCGCCGCGACATGCAGCGCGACCAGGCCGATGACGAGCCACTGGCCGTAGTTGCGGTGCCAGCGCGTCGCCGCCAGGCTCGTCGCCGTGCTCACCCGCGCCGCGAGCGGGCCGGTGGTCGCGATCTCGTCGTCGGCGAAGAGGCCGGTCGACGCCTGCACGACGAGCACGGCGAGCAGCGCGAACACCGAGAGCGCGCCGAGCGGGCTGTGGCCGACGTCGAGGTGCGGCCGTGCTCCGTCGGTGGTGCCGCGCAGGTAGCGCAGCGTCGTCAGCGGTCGGTAGACGAACGCCGAGAAGCGCGACCAGCGGCCGCCGACGAAACCCCAGACGATGCGAAATGCGAGGAACGCCAGGATCGTCAAGCCGATCCGCATGTGCCACTCCATCGCGTTGCCGCCGATCTTGGCGGTCGTGACGCCGGCGACGACGAGTGCGGCGAGTGTCCAGTGGAAGACCCGCGTCGGCAGGTCCCAGACGCGAATCCGCACGGTGGGTGCGGCGGTCTCGGCAGGAGCGACGGCTGTTGCGTCGCATCGGTCGGTCACGATCCCTTCGCCTCCGGTCTCACGCCTGACTACACTCGTTCGGAGCACGTCGCGCCGCGGCGCGCACGACGATCCACCCGAAGGAAATGACCGTGACACCACTGCCCATGCCGATCCTGATGGTAGCCGTTGCCCTCGCGACGCTGGCGACGACGGTCCAGGCCCAGTTCGCCAAGCCCGAGGACGCGATCCGCTACCGGCGCGCCGCCTTCACGGTGATGGGCACGCATTTCGGCCGCGTCGCGGCGATGGCCAACGGCAAGGTGCCGTTCGATGCCAAGGCGGCCGCCGACAACGCCGAAGTCGCGACGCTGGTGTCCCGGCTTCCCTACGCCGGCTTCGTCGACGGCAGCGACAAGGGCGACACGCAGGCGCTGCCGAAGGTCTGGGCCGAGCGCGACAAGTTCAACGCTGCCGCCACCCGGATGCAGGAGGAGATGGTCAAGCTCAACGTCGCGGCGAAGAGCGGCAACCTCGACGCGATCAAGACCGCCGTCGGCGCCACCGGCCGTGCGTGCAAGGCGTGCCACGACGATTTCCGCAAGGAGTAGCGGCCCCTCGAACGACGCTACGGCGACGCCAGCTCGACAGGGCCTCGCGGCGTCGACAGGCGAACCGCCAGCGGCGCGGCGCCCGGAGTCTCGTCCAGCGCAACGCCGAGAACGTCGGCGACCGCCGCCGACACGCCGCCGAGAGTGACGCGTTCGATCGACACCGTCGATGCCGCAAGGTCGTCGCACGGGTGGCGATCGCCCCAGGAGATGAGCAGCGGCACGGCGCCACGCGCCGGCCGCGAGCCGTCCAGCGGCCGCGTGATGCGCCACGACAGCGGCCCGCGCGGCGTGTCGCGGCCGGCCGAGACGGCTCGGCCGACGTCGTGGCCGAGGCCGCGCAGGGCAGCGCACGCGGCGTCGAGGTCATCGGTGCGAGCCACCCAATGGACGAGGCGCGGACCGTCGGCGACCGCTGCGGCGAGCGCTGCGTCGTCGAGGTCGAACCAGCGCGGCGCCGCCGGCGCCGGTGCGTCGGGATCGATGGCGATCAGCTCCAGGTAGGCGCCGGGAAAGGCGCCGCCGGCCAGGCCGACCAGCCGGTTGTGCGTGCCGACACCGGCGTGCCGGCCGCCCGGCTGCGACGCCACGCCGAGCGTTCGCTCGCACCACGCCGCCGCGTCGTCGAGGCTGCGCGCGGCGACGACCAGGTGGTCGAGCGTGGTGATTCCGCTCACAAGACGAGTTCGCCGCTCACGCACGTCACCGCATCGCCGCCGATCCAGAGCGTGCCGCCATCGCGAACGACGTGCACGCGGCCGGCGCGCTGCATCCGGGTGCCCTGCGCGGCGACGTAACGGTCGGGGGCGCGACCGATTGCCATCAGCCACTCGGCGATGCCGGCGTTGAGGCTGCCGGTGACAGGGTCTTCGTAGGGGGCCTCGCCGCCGACGAAACCGCGCACCTCGAATGCGGTGTCGTGACCGCCGGCGTGGGCGCCGACGAGTCCGATCTCGTCGAAGTGGCGGATGTGCGCCGCGGCCATGCGCGCTTCGAGCACCGCGGCGGCGGAGTCGAGCAGCAGCGTCAGCCAGTTCGGGCCGTTGCGCAGCCACTGCGCAGCGACGACACGACTGCGATCGACGCCGACGGCGACAGTGGCCGCGACGACCGTCGGCTCGTCGACGTCGGCGCGCGTCAACGGCGGTGCCGCGAAGGCGGTGCGGCCGCTGTCGACGCGCAGCCGCACCACGCCGATGCTGCACTCCTGGAAGACCTCGCCCGCGCGGCGCGGCACGCCGCCGCGGCCGAGCCAGGCGTGGCAGCTGCCGAGCGTCGGGTGGCCGGCGAACGGCAGCTCGCGGGTCGGCGTCCAGATGCGGACGCGGTAGTCGGCGCCCGGCTCCGTCGGTGTCAGGAGGAACGCCGTCTCGCTGAGGTTCGTCCAGCGCGCGACCGCCTGCATCGCCGCGTCGTCGAGCGCATCGGCGCCGTGCACGACGGCGAGCGGGTTGCCGAGCAGCGGCCGGTCGGTGAAGACATCCACCTGGTCGAAGCAGAACGTGGTCATCGCGGCGTGGCCACGAGCTCGGCGAGTGCGTCGGCGATCGCCCGCACGCCGCGCTCGATGGCGTCGGGCTCGACGGTGACGAAGGAAAGCCGCATCGTGTTGCGCCGCGCGTTGCCGGCGAAGAACGCCGCGCCCGGAACGAAGGCGACGCCGCGTTCGATCGCCCGCGGCAGCAGCACCGCGGCGTCGATGCCATCCGGCAGCTCGACCCAGAAGAACATGCCGCCCGCTGGCGCGTGCCAGCGGCAGGCGTGGGCGCCGGTCGCCGGCAGATGCGCCGCGAGCGCCGCCTGCATCGCGTCGCGCTGACGGCGATAGCGGTCGCGGATCGTCGGCACGTGCTCGCGCAGGAAGCCGCCCTTGATGACCTCGAACACCACGCGCTGGTTGAAGCCCGGCGTGTGCAGGTCGGCCGCCTGCTTGGCATGCACGAGCTTCGCGAACACTTCCTTCGGCGCCACGACGTAGCCGAGCCTGAGCCCCGGCGCGAGCACCTTCGAGAAGCTGCCGAGGTAGACGGTGCCCTCGGGCCAGCGCGACGCGAGCGACGGCGGCGGCGGCCGGTCGAACCACAGGTCGCCGTAGGGGTTGTCCTCGACGATCGGCATGCCCGCCTCGACCGCGGCGCGCACCAGCGCATCGCGCCGCGCCTCGCCCATCGTCCGCCCGGTCGGGTTCTGGAAATTGGGCAGCACGTAGAGGAAGCGAGGCGGCTCGGCCCCGGCCACCGCAGCGCCGAGTGCGTCGGGCAACGGTCCCTCGTCGTCGCACGCGACGGCATGGAACTCGGGCTCGAACGGCGCGAACGCCTGCAGGGCGCCGAGGTAGGTCGGCGCCTCGACGGCCACGGTGCTGCCGGCGTCGATCAGCACCTTGCCGACGAGGTCGAGCCCCTGCTGGGAACCGGTGGTGACGAGCACCTGCGTCGCGTCGACGCGCATGCCCTGCTCGCCGAGCGATTCCGCCACCCACTCGCGCAGCGGCGCATAGCCTTCGCTCGCGGCGTACTGGAGGGCCTCGCGCGGCTGCTCGCGAAGCACCCGCGCCGTCGCCTCGCGCATCGCCTCCACCGGGAAGGTGTCGGGCGACGGCAGCCCGCCGGCGAGCGAGACGATCCCCGGCTGCTCGGTGAGCTTGAGGATCTCGCGGATCGCCGACGCGTTCATGCGCGCGGTGCGGGCGGCAGGGCGCCAGGGCGACGCGGCGTGCGCGGAGGGGATGCTCATCGTGGGGTCGCTCTGCTCGCTTCGGGCGCCGCGATGATGGCGGCGGGCCGGCCGGCCGGCATCGAACGGCCGATGAAGACGGTGGCGACGACGGCGGCGGCAAACGCGATCGCCGCCGGGTCGAGGCGCTCGCCGAGCAGCGGCACCGCGAAGACCATGGCGAGAAACGGCTGCACCAGCTGGATCTGGCTCACCCGCACCGCGCCGCCTTCGGCCAGCGCCCGGTACCAGGCGAAGAAGCCGAGCCACATCGAGAACACCGTGACGTAGGCGAAACCCGCCCACGCCGACAGCGGCACCGCGGCCGCCGGCCAGAAGGTCCAGGCGAGCGGCACCGTGAGCGGCGCGCTCAGCACCAGCACCCACGAGACGACGCGCTCGCCCGGCATCTCGGCCGCGAGCTCGGCGCCGGCGACGTAGCCGATCGCCGCACTCGACATCGACGCGAACAGCCAGCCGTCAGCGGCGGTGAGCGTACCCGCGCCCTTCCACGCCGCGAAGGCGACGACGAGCGCCGCGCCCGCGACCGCCGCGATCCAGAAACCCGTCGAGGGCCGCTGCCGGAAACGGACCGCCGCCGCGACGGCGGTGGCCAGCGGCAGCAGACCGGTGACGACCGCGGCGTGCATCGCATCGACGCTGCGCAGCGCCAGCGCGAGAAAGAGCGGGAAGCCGATCACGGTGCCGCACGCCGACACGAACAGCAGCCGCCGCTGTCGCGCGTTCGGCCACCTCGCGCCGACCGCGGCGAGGTAGATCGCCGACAGCACGGCGGCGAAGGCGGCCCGGCCGGCCGTGACGAAGATCGGCGACAGCGCCGGGGCCGACGCGTCGCCGACCGCCAGGCGTGTCATCGGCAACGTCGCCGCGAAGACCGCGACGCCGACGAGGCCGAGCCAAAGGCCGCGCCGTTCGCGATCTGCGTTCGACGCTGCCGGGTCCGGGGTCTCAGACGCGTTCATGGGCGGGAAATGCGTCCGCAGCGCGTTCAGCGCGAAGCAAGCTGCTCCCATCGGGCCAGCGCCGTGTCGAGCTCGGCCTCGAGATGCGCAAACCGCATCTGCGCCGTTTCGGCGCGTGCCGGGTCCTCGGCGTAGAGCTCGGCGCTGGCGAGGAGCAGCGTCAGCTCCTTCTGTTCGAGCTCGAGCGCCTCGATGCGATCGGGCAGGGCATCGAGCTCGCGCTGATCCTTGTAGCCGAGGCGCTTGCCGGTGGTGGGCGCGGCAACGGACGGAGCTGCAGCCGGTGCCGCCACCGGCTTCGATGCGGGCGCCGGCACCGACGCGACGCGCAAGCCCTCGGCCCGCGCCCGCTGCGCCTTCCAGTCGCTCCAGCCGCCTTCGTACTCGCGCCACCGGCCGGGCGACGCGTCGCCCTCCCAGGCGATCGTGCTGGTGACCACGTCGTCGAGGAAGCGCCGGTCGTGGCTGACGAGAAACACGGTGCCGGCGTAGCGCTGCAGCATCTCCTCGAGCAGCTCGAGCGTGTCGATGTCGAGGTCGTTGGTCGGCTCGTCGAGCACCAGCACGTTGGCCGGCAGCGCGAGCAGCCGCGCGAGCAGCACCCGGTTGCGCTCGCCGCCGGAGAGCGTCGACAGCGGTGCGTTGGCGCGCTCGGGCGAAAACAGGAAGTCGCTCAGGTAGCTCATCACGTGCTTGCGGCCGGCCGCCGTCTCGATCCACTCGCTGCCCGGGCTGATGCTCTCGACGAGCGTCGCGTTCAGGTCGAGGCCGGCCCGCAGCTGGTCGAAGTAGGCGACCTGCAGGCGCGTGCCGCGGCGGACGTGGCCCGCCGTCGGTTCGAGCTCGCCGAGCACGAGCCGCAGCAGCGTCGTCTTGCCGACGCCGTTCGGGCCGATGAGGCCGACCTTGTCGCCGCGCAGGATGGTCGCCGAGAAGTCGCGCACGACCGGGGGCGCACCGGGGAAGGCAAACGACACGTCGCGCAGCTCGGCGACGATCTTGCCGCTGGACAGGCCCGAATCCGCGGCGAGCTTCGCTTGCCCGAGCGACTCGCGGCGGGCCCGCCGCTGCGTGCGCAACGTGTCGAGCCGCTGCACGCGCGACACCGAGCGCGTGCGCCGCGCCTCGACGCCCTTGCGTATCCACACCTCTTCCGCGGCGAGCATCTTGTCGGCGCGCGCCGAGGCCAGCGCCTCGGCCGCAAGCTCGTCTGCCTTGCGCGCTTCGTAGGCGGCGAAGTTGCCCGGGTAGCTGGCGAGCTTGCCGCGGTCGAGCTCGACGATGCGGGTGGCGACCGCGTCGAGGAATGCCCGGTCGTGGGTGACGAAGACGCTCGCGCCGCGAAAACCCTGCAGCAGCTCTTCCAGCCAGGCGATGGCGTCGAAGTCGAGGTGGTTGGTCGGCTCGTCGAGGAGCAGCACGTCGGGAACGGCGACCAGCGCCTGGCCGAGCGCGACGCGTTTGCGCGTGCCGCCGGAAAGCGCGCCGACGCGCGCCGAAGGGTCGAGCGACAGCCGCGCGATCGTCGCCTCCACGCGCTGCTCCCACGTCCAGGCGTCGAGCGTCTCGATCCGCGCCTGGAGCGCATCGAGCTCGTCGGCGCCGACGCTGCTGTCGTGCTGCTCGTAGCGCTCGCGCACCGCCTTCGCCTCGGCGACGCCTGCGCTCACCGCATCGAACACCGTCGCGCCGGCGTCGAGCGTCGGCTCCTGCGACACCCACGCCAGGCGCAGGCCCTGCGTGCGTTGAACGACACCGTCGTCGAGCTGCTCGACGGCGGCGATGACCTTCATCAGCGACGACTTGCCGGTGCCGTTGCGGCCGATCAGCCCGACCCGCTCACCGGCCTCGAGCGAGAACGCGGCGTGGTCGAGCAGCGCGACGTGACCGTAGGCGAGCTGAGCGTCGGAGAGGGAGACGATGGCCATGGACGAGGGTGCGCATTATCCGGCGTCGGCCCCGGCGACAGGGGGTCAGCCCGCGCGCAACTCCGCCTCCAGCGCGTCGACGAAGCGCGCCGCGACGTCGAAGCCGGCCTGGTCGGCGATCTCCTGGAAGCACGTCGGGCTGGTGACGTTGATCTCGGTGAGCCTGTCGCCGATGACGTCGAGCCCGATCAGCAGCAGCCCGCGCGCGGCCAGCACCGGCCCGATCGCCTCGGCGATGGCACGGTCGCCCGGCGAGAGCGGCTGCGCCACGCCCTTGCCGCCCGCGGCGAGGTTGCCGCGCACCTCGCCGCCCTGCGGGATCCGGGCGAGCACGAAAGGCACCGGCTCGCCGGCGATGACGAGCACGCGCTTGTCGCCTTCGCGGATCCGCGGCAGGAACTTCTGCGCCATGACGGTGTGCCGGCCGCCCGCGTTGAGCGTCTCGACGATGACGCCGAGGTTCATCGCGTCGGCGCCGACCCGGAAAATGCCGGTGCCGCCCATGCCGTCGAGCGGCTTGTAGATGACGTCGCCGTGCTCGGCGTGGAAGCGCTTCAGCTCGGCGGGGTCGCGGCTGACGAGCGTCGGCCCGATGTGCTCGGGGAACTCGAGGATGGCGAGCTTCTCCGGGTGGTCGCGCAGCGCCCGCGGCTTGTTGAACACGCGCGCACCTTCGCGCTCGGCCTGCTCGAGCAGGTGCGTGGCGTAGAAGTACTCGCTGTCGAACGGCGGGTCCTTGCGCATGAGCACGGCGTCGAGGTCGGCGAGCGCCGCGCGCGGGCGCGATGCGGGGCTCGTCGTCTCGCGGAACCAGGGCGCCCCCGAGGCCCTCGCCTCGTCCGCGAGCACGATCTCGCGCACGTGCGCCTCGACGCGACCGCCGCGGGCCCAGACCAGGTCGCTCGCGCAGCAGGCGAGGATCGCGTGCCCGCGCCGCTGTGCCTCCCGCATCATCGCGTAGGTGGAGTCTTTCTTGACGTTGAACGACTCCAGCGGGTCGGCGACAAACAGCAGCTTCATGGCGGCCTCCGGCCGGGCGCCGGGCCGCTCCCAAGCCCGGCCGCGCCCCCCCGGGGGGCAGCGCAGCGGCGCAGCCGCAAGCGTGGGGGCTTCATATCTCGACTTTCGAGCCGAGCTCGACGACGCGGTTGGTCGGCAGGCTCAGGAAGTCGGCGGCAGCCGCGGCGTTGCGGTGCATGCTGGCGAAGAGCTTCTCGCGCCACGATGCCATGCCGCCGCCGAACGTCGGCACGACGATCTCGCGCGACAGGAAATACGACGTGTCCATCGCTTCGACTTCGCAGCCGCTCGCGCGCAGCTTCTCCAGCGCGGCCGGCACGTCCGGCTCGTCCTTGAAGCCGAAGTGCAGCGTCACCTGCCAGCAGTCGTTGCCGAGCGGCTCGATCGCGGCGCGCTTGGCCGGCACGATCCACGGCACCTCGTGCTGCCGCACCGTGCAGAACAGGTTGCGCTCGTGCAGCACCTTGTTGTGCTTGAGGTTGTGCAGCAGCGCGTTCGGCGTCATGCCCTGGTCGCTGACGAGGAAGACGGCGGTTCCGGGAACGCGCGCCGGCGGCGCGGTGAAGACCGATTCGAGGAAGCCCTTGAGGTCGAGCGCGTCGGACCTGAGGCTGTCGGCGAGCAGCCGCCTGCCTTCCTTCCAGGTCATCATGAGGGTGAACATCGCCGCGCCGATCAGCAGCGGGAACCAGCCGCCGTCGACCACCTTGCCGGCGTTGGCGGCGAGGAAGGCGAAGTCGATGATGAAAAAGAAGCCCGTCGCCAGGATCGCGAGCGCCCACGGAAACTTCCACGCGTATCGGACGACGAAGAACGTCATCGTCGTCGTGATCAGCATGTCGATGGTGACGGTGATGCCGTAGGCGGCGGCGAGCTTGCCGCTCGACCCGAACAGCACGACCGCGACGACGATGCCGACGAACAGCCCCCAGTTGACGAACGGCACGTAGACCTGGCCTGTCTCCTTCTCGGAGGTGTGCTGGATGCGCAGCCGCGGCAGGTAGCCGAGCTGGATCGCCTGCTTGGTGACAGAGAACGCCGCCGTGATGAGCGCCTGGGAAGCGATGACCGTGGCGAAGGTGGCGAGGACCACGAGCGGGTACAGCGCCCAGCCCGGCGCCATCTCGTAGAACGGGTTGGTGACCTTCTGCGGGTAGTCGAGCAGCATCGCCCCCTGGCCGAAGTAGTTGAGCACCAGCGCGGGCATCGCCATGCCGAACCAGGCGATGCGGATCGGCCGCTTGCCGAAGTGGCCCATGTCGGCGTAGAGCGCCTCCGCCCCGGTGACGCACAGCACCACCGCACCGAGGGCGACGAAGGCGACCCCAGGGTGGACGAACAGGAAGAGCAGCGCGTGGTGCGGCGACAGCGCCTTCAGGATCGCCGGGTTGTCGGCGATGTGCATCAGGCCGAGCCCGGCGAGGACGAGGAACCACAGCACCATGACCGGCCCGAACAGCTTGCCGACGCGCGTCGTGCCATGGCGCTGGAAGACGAACAGCCCCGTCAGCACGACCAGCGTGATCGGCACCACCCAGCGCGCCAGGCCCGGCGCGGCGACCTCGAGGCCCTCTACCGCCGACAGCACCGAGATCGCCGGCGTGATGACGCCGTCGCCGAAGAAGATCGCGGTGCCGAAGATGCCGACGAACATCAGCCTTCGACGCAGCGCCGGCCGGTCGCGCACGGCCGACGAGGCGAGCGCCAGCATCGCGATCAGGCCGCCCTCGCCGTGGTTGTCGGCGCGCAGGATGAGCACGACGTACTTGACCGAGACGATGACCGTGATCGTCCAGAACACCAGCGACAGCACGCCGTAGATGTTGCCCTCCGTCAGCGGCACGTGGCCGTCGGCGAACACCTCCTTGAGCGCATAGAGCGGGCTCGTGCCGATGTCGCCGTAGACGACGCCGATGGCGCCGATCGTCAGGGCGACGAGGCTGGAGGCGGAGCGGTCGGAGGTCACGGGGGGCTGCAGCGCGGCCATCGGATGCCCGGCGCGCCGGGAGCCGGCTATTGTGCGTCGGTGAGACCGCTGACGCGGCCGGCGTGGAACCGTCGAGGACGACGCCTAGTCGTAGATCTCCGCATTGGGGTCGGTCGCCTCGAGCTCGTAGCTCGCCGCCACCATCGCCAGGCGGGCGATCACGCCGTACATGTAGAACCGGTTCGGCGCGCTGGCACCGGGCTTGACGCCAGGCTTGGGCAGTTGGGTGGAGCCGGCGAAGGCGAGCGGCACGAAGCTGGCGCCCGGCGAGTTCAGGTTCTCGTCGTTGCCGCGCTCGGGGTTGACGCGGTAGAAGCCGCCGACGACGTAGCGGTCGATCATGTAGACGACCGGCTCGGCGACCGACTCGTTCACGCGCTCGTAGGTCGGCACGCCTTCCTGGAGGATCACCTCGGTGACGGACTGGCCGTCCTTGATGACGCTCATCTTGTTGCGCGTGCGCCGGTTGATGTCGGCGAGCTCCTTCGGATCGCGCACCGTCATGATGCCCATGCCGTAGGTGCCGGCGTCGGCCTTGACGATGACGAACGGCTTCTCCTGGATGCCGTATTCCTTGTACTTGCGGCGGATCTTGCCGAGCAGCGTCTCGGCGTTGCTCGTCAGGCAGTCGGCGCCCTCGCCGCTGGCGAAGTCGACTTCGCCGCAGCGCGCATACATCGGGTTGATGAGCCACGGGTCCATGCCGAGCAGCTTGGAGAACTTCTTGGCAACCTCCTCGTAGGCGGCGAAGTGGTTGGTCTTGCGCCGAACCGCCCAGCCGGCGTGCAGCGGCGGCAGCAGGTACTGCTCGTGCAGGTTCTCCAGGATCGGCGGCACGCCCGACGACAGGTCGTTGTTGAGCAGGATCGTGCAGGGGTCGAAGTTCTTCAGCCCGAGCCGGTTGCCGGTTCGAACGAGCGGCTCGACGGTGAGCTTGCTGCCGTCTGGCAGGAGCACGTCGGTCGGCGTCGTGATGGCACTGTCGAGCGACCCCAGGCGCACATTGAGGCCGGCGAGCTGGAAGATCTCGATCAGCCGCTGCACGTTCATGAGGTAGAACGAGTTGCGGGTGTGCTTCTCGGGGATGAGAAGCAGGTTCTTCGCCTCGGGGCAGATCTTCTCGATCGCCGCCATCGCCGCCTGGACGGCAAGCGGCAGCATGTCGTCGGTCAGGTTGTTGAAGCCGCCGGGATACAGGTTGGTGTCGACCGGGGCCAGCTTGAAGCCGGCGTTGCGCAGGTCGACCGACGTGTAGAACGGTGGCGTGTGCTCCATCCATTCGAGCCGGAACCAGCGCTCGATCGCCGGCAGCGACTCGAGGATGCGCTGCTCCAGCTCGTTGATCGGGCCGGTGAGCGCGGTGATGAGGTGGGGAACCATGGCGGTCTGACCCGGCCCAGGTGGGGGCGGGGAGCGCGGATTGTAGGGATCGGCGCGCGACTAGACGAAGGCGATGCCGCCGGGCGGGCGGACGGTGGCGGCGCGCAGGATCGAGGCGAGCTGCGATTCGATCATCTCGGTGCCGGAAACGCCCTCGGCAGGCTGGTCCTTGCGCATCGACAGGCGCGAGCCGTCGCTGCCGATCGCCTCGACCTCGGCGACGGCGACCGTCAGCGTCGGCGAGGCGATGAATCGGGCGCGGCACCGGTCGAGCCCGACCGTGGCGAGCGCGCAGGTGACCATCGTGTTGACGTTGCGCGGATACAGCCGGGCGATGCCTCGCACCGGGCCGTCGTAGAGCACGGTGTCGTCGTGGATCGACTCGACGGCGAAGCCGGAGGCGGAGAAGTCGATGTTCCTCGGATGCTTGCGAAAGGTGATCGTCACCGACGCCCAGGCGGCCCGCCACTCGTGCAGGCTGTCGAGCCCCATCAGCGCGCCGTGCGGCACGGCGAGCGTCGTCCCCGCGGCTTCGGCTGCGGCGAGCAGGCGCTCGCGCAGCGCGTCGTCGGCAAGCGCCGTGACGGACAGCGGCAGGTAGTCGCAGCAGCCGAGGATGCGCTCGCCGTAGCGCTCGCTGTACCCGGGGTGCGCCATCTCGACGACGAGGTCACGGGCGCGGTCGACTCGAAGTCGTCGAGTCGCGCCAGGCGCAGCGGCTCCGGGACATCGGCGAGCGCGGCGCCAGAGCGGTTGTGCACGAACGCGATCTCGGCCGATGCGGCGAGCGCCCCGTGCCGCAACCGGTCGAAGACGGCACGGCCCACGAAGCCGTGGCCGATGAGACCGATGCGCGGCCGCGCGGCGCGCGGCGGCGCACCTTCGCTCACTTCGGCGTCCAGCCCGACGACTTGACGATCGGCTCCCAGTAGGCGGTGCCGGCGCGGACCAGCCGGCCCAGCTCGTCGGGCGAGCCGAACGCCGGCTCGAAGACGATCTTCGTCATCCGCTCCTTCACCTCGGGCCTGGCGAGGGCGCGGCCGAGCGCGGCATTGAGGCGTGCGACCTCGTCCTTCGGCGTGTCGGCACGGGCGAACAGGCCGAGCCAGTACTCCCACTCGATGCGCACGCCCTGCTCGGCGAAGGTCGGCACGTCGGGCAGCGCCGCCGAGCGCTTCGGGCCCAGCACGGCGACGACGCGGACGCGGCCGGCCTGGTGCGACTCGACGAAATCGCCCAGCGCCGTCGTGCCCGAGGCGAGCTGGCCACCGATCAGGTCCTGCAGCATCGGCGCCGAGCCGCGATACGGCACCGAGACGAGCGGCGCCTTCGCCTGCTGCGCCAGCAGGTGGACGAGGAACTGCGGGATGCTGCCCGGCGCCGGCACGCCGACGTTGGCCTGCTGCGGATGGCTGCGCGCCCAGGCGAAGAACTCGTCGAGCGTGCGCGGCGGCAGGCTCGCCGACACCGCCAGGCCACCCGGGTAGCGCGCGACCTGGCCGACCGGCGCGAAGTCGACCGCCGGATCGAACCCGGGCGACTTGACGGTGAGCGGCAGCATCACCATCGTGTGGTCGGGGCTCAGCAGCAGCGTCCGGCCGTCTGGCGGCGCCGCCTTCAGCGCCTGCGCCGCGATCTGTCCGCCGGCGCCGGGCTTGCTGTCGACGATGACGACGCCGCCGAGGTCGGCCCTGAGCTGATCGGCGAGCACCCGGGCGACGACGTCGATCGTGCCGCCGGCGGGAAAGCCGACCAGGATGCGCAGTGGCGGGCGATCGGCCTGGGCATGGGCCGGCGAGGCGAACGCCGCCATGAGGAGAAGCGAGGCAGCGGCAAGCGTGCGGTGGACCATGTCGGTTTAAATGTGGCGAAGGGCGCGTGAGCATGGCATGCCCGCGCGCCCTCCGGCAAGGACTCCCTTGCGACGTCAGTTGTGGTACGCCGTCTCGCCGTGGGCGGTGATGTCGAGGCCTTCGCGCTCCTCTTCCTCGCTCACGCGCAGCCCGAACACCATGTCGGCGATCTTGTAGGCGACTCCGGCGACGACGCCCGAGACGACGATCGTCACGGCCACGCTCTTGAGCTGGATCCAGAGCTGGTGCCCCATCGCGAACTCCGCCGGCTGCGTGCCGCCGAGCCAGGGCGCGGCGAACACGCCGGTGAGCATCGCACCGACGATGCCACCGACGCCGTGCACGCCGAAGACATCGAACGCGTCGTCGGCGCCGAGCATCTTCTTCAGGCCGCTGACAGCCCACAGGCAGACGAAGCCCGCGACGACGCCGATGACGATCGAGCCCATCGGACCGACGAAGCCGGCGGCGGGTGTCACGGCGACCAGGCCGGCGACGGCGCCCGAGGCGGCACCGAGCATCGATGCCTTGCCCTTGGTGATCGACTCGCCCACGATCCAGGCGATCGTCGCTCCGGCGGTCGCGAGCATCGTGTTGATGAACGCCAGGCCCGCGGTGCCGTTGGCAGCGCCCGCCGAGCCGGCGTTGAAGCCGAACCAGCCGACCCACAACAGCGACGCACCGACCATCGTCAGCGTGAGCGAGTGCGGCGTGAACGCCTCGCGACCGAAGCCGAGCCGCTTGCCGAGCATGTAGGCGCCCACCAGGCCGGCGACACCGGCGTTGATGTGCACCACCGTGCCACCGGCGAAATCGAGCGCGCCCTGCTTGCCGAGGAAGCCGCCACCCCAGACCATGTGCGCCATCGGCACGTAGCTGAAGGTGAACCAGATGGCGCTGAACAGCAGCACCGCCGAGAACTTGATGCGCTCGGCGAACGAGCCCACGATCAGGGCGCAGGTGATGGCGGCGAACGTCGACTGGAAGGCGACGAAGACGTACTCGGGGATCGTCGGCAACGCAGTGGACAGCGTGTCGGGGAGGATGCCCTTCAGGAACAGCTTGTCGAAGCCGGCCACCACCGCACCGTCGCCGCCGAACGCCAGGGTGTAGCCGTAGACGCACCACAGCACGACGACGAGCGAGAAGACGACGAAGACCTGGATCAGCACCGAGAGCATGTTCTTCGAGCGCGCCAGGCCGCCGTAGAACAGCGCCAGGCCGGGGATCGTCATCAGGATGACGAGCATGGTCGAGGTGAGCGTCCACGACGTGTCGCCGGCGCTGAGGGTCGGCGCGGGCGCCGACGCTGCGGTGGCCGCCGATGCGGCGGAGGCGACCGGTCCGGGGGCGAGCGGCGTGGTCTCGGGTGCCGACGCCATCGGCGCGGCTTCGGGCGCCGACGCGGGCTGCGCCTGCGCCGGGCCGACGAGGCCCGCGCTCAGGCAGGCGAACAGGAACGCGATGAGGATGTTTTTCATGGTCTTTGGGTCGATGCTGCGTTTACAGCGCGTCCTTGCCGGTCTCGCCGGTGCGGATGCGAATCACCTGTTCGAGGGCGGAGACGAAAATCTTGCCGTCACCGATCTTGCCGGTGCGCGCCGCGCCTTCGATCGCCTCGATGACGCGCTCGAGGATGGCGTCGTCGACGGCCGCCTCGATCTTCACCTTGGGCAGGAAGTCGACGACGTACTCGGCGCCGCGATAGAGCTCGGTGTGGCCCTTCTGCCGGCCGAAGCCCTTGACCTCGGTCACCGTCACGCCCTGCACGCCGATGGTGCTCAGCGCCTCGCGCACTTCATCGAGCTTGAACGGCTTGACGATCGCAGTCACCATTTTCATGGTTGCTCTCCCTGTGCAATGTGATGACGGCCGGCAGCCGATGCGCCGGCCCCGGGGCTTACATCGACTTGCTGATCGTGAAGATCGCGCGCGCCTTGTTGATGTCGCCGTAGAAGCTCTTCTTGCTCGCGCCGACGACTGCGCCGGCCACCGAGAACCCCGAGCCGAGGTCGTAGGTCACGCCGAGCTTGTAGTCGTAGAAGTTCGGCACGCCCAGGCCGTCGGCGTCGCGCAGGTCGCTCGCATAGCGGGTGTAGCCGCCGTGCGCGTTGAGCGTGAGCTTGTCGATCAGCGGGTAGTTGGCGTTGAGCTCGAAGTACAGCGTGCCGCGGCCCTTCGGGCGCGGGTCGGCGCCGCCCGCTTCCTGCGCCTCGCCGATGCCGAAGTAGTCACTCGAGACGGTGACCGAGGTCTTGAACGTCAGCCAGTCGTACGACAGGGCGCCGTAGATCTCGGTCGTGTTGGAGTTGATGGTGCGGTTCTGCTGCGGGTAGTAGTACTGCAGGATGCCGACGTCGTAGCCGAAGTCCTTGGCGATCTCGCCCTTGTAGCCGCCGTAGAAGTCCATCTCGAGGGCAGCGTCGGAGAAGCTGACGTTCGAGTTCCAGTTGCCGAGGTAGAAGCCGTTGCTCGACCAGTCGAAGCCGCCCTGCAGCGCCGGCGAGAAGAACCTGGTGTTGCCCTGATCCTGACCGCGGAACTTGTATTTCGTCGTCAGGTTGATGTTGGCCGTGAACGGCGACGACTCGGCAGCGGCCGCCGCGGCCTCCGGCCCCGATGCCGCCGGCGCGGTCGCCTGGGCGAATGCGGCCTGGGACGCGACCGCCATGAGCGACGCGACCACGCACGAGCGTAAGAACGATGGGTCCTGCACTGGAGAGCTCCCGGTTCGGTATTGGTGTTGTGGCTCTTTTCGCAGGATGTGTGCCAGCGCCCGGGGTGGTCGAGCGCCCCGTCGTGGCGCAGGTCGTGTTCGATGTCGACACGGAATCGGCCTGCCAGGCACCACCCCAAGGCGGTGCAACCCTTCCAGGTGCACCGGCGCGGGCGTCGCGGCCGGCCCGGACGCTCCCGAGAATCGGCCGCATGGCCCTGGCCCTCGTTCACAGCCGTGCCCTGCGCGGGCTCGATGCGCCCGACGTGACGGTCGAGGTGCATCTGGCCAACGGACTGCCGAGCTTCACCCTCGTCGGCCTCGCCGATACCGAGGTCAAGGAGTCGCGGGAGCGCGTGCGCGCGGCCCTGCAGACGAGCGGGCTCGAGTTTCCGCACAACAAGCGCGTGACCGTCAGCCTTGCGCCGGCCGATCTGCCGAAGGCGTCGGCGCGGTTCGACCTGCCGATCGCGATCGGCATCCTCGCCGCCGCCGGCCACATCGACGTGGGCCGGCTCGACGCCTTCGAGTTCGCCGGCGAGCTCTCGCTCGGCGGCGAGCTGCGGGCGGTGCCGGGCGCACTGGCGATCGGCCTGGCGACCGCACGGCGTGTCGACGCCGGCGCAGCCCGTCGCATGCTCGTCCTGCCTTCGGCGAGTGCGGCCGAGGTCGCGCTGGTCGGCGGCGTGTCGGTGCGCGGGGCCCTTCATCTGCTCGACGTCGTGCGGGCGCTGCTGCCCGGCGACGCCGCCGACGATGCGGGCCTCGTCGAACCGCCGCCACCGACGGATGCCGTGCCGGTCCTCGCCTACCCCGACCTGCGCGACGTGCGCGGCCAGGCCGCCGCGCGGCGCGCACTCGAGGTCGCCGCCGCGGGCGAGCATGCGCTGCTCATGGTCGGGCCGCCGGGCAGCGGCAAGTCGATGCTGGCGCAGCGCCTGCCCGGCCTGCTGCCGCCGCTCGACCACGCCGCGGCGCTCGAGGCGGCGGCCGTGCAGAGCGTCGCCGGTGTCTTCGACCCCGCGCGCTGGCGCGTCCGGCCGTTTCGCTCGCCGCACCACGGCGCCTCGGCCGCGGCACTGGTCGGCGGCGGCTCGCCGCCGCGGCCGGGCGAGGTGTCGCTCGCCCACCGCGGCATGCTCTTCCTCGACGAGCTCCCCGAGTTCCCGCGCGCTGCGCTCGAGGCGCTGCGCGAGCCCCTCGAGACCGGCCGCATCGTCGTCTCCAGAGCGGCACGGCGGGCCGAGTTCCCGGCCCGCTTCCAACTCGTCGCGGCGATGAACCCGTGCCCGTGCGGCCATCACGGCGACCGGCTGCGCCCCTGCCGCTGCACGCCCGACGCGGTGCTGCGCTACCGCGCGCGCGTCAGCGGCCCGCTGCTCGACCGCATCGACCTGCAGATCGAGTTGCCCGCGGTCGATGCCGAGGCGATCGTCGCGGCGCCGCCGGGCGAGCCGAGTGCCGCGGTCGCGGCGCGAGTCGCCGTCGCGGCGGCGCGGGCGATGAATCGCCAGGGCTGCGTAAACGCGCAGCTCGACGGCGAGGCGCTCGACCGGCACGCCGCGCTCGACCCACAAGCCGCCGCGTTCCTGCGCGGCGCGGCGGCCCGGCTCGGCTGGTCGGGGCGCGGCATGGTGCGGGTGATGCGCGTCGCACGCACCGTCGCCGATCTGGCCGGCCACCCGACGATCGACGTCGCCGATCTCGCCGAGGCCATCCAGTACCGCCGCGTGCTGTTCGCGAGCTGAGAACGGCAACGGGCGGCCGAAGCCGCCCGTCTCTCACCGTCTTGCGAGGAGGCGGCTACACGAAGCCGAGGTTGCGCTGGAAGTTCTTCAGGTTCGGGAAGATCGTGTCGAGGTTGGTGTCGCTGACGCCGAACCACTTGCCGAGCGTGGCCCCGATCGAGTCGACCGATGTCGACGGAATGAAGGCGTTGTTCGCGGCGTCCTGTCCCACGTTGAGCTGGAACTGCGGGAACCGGCCGTAGATCTCGCCGCCCTTGACCGCGCCGCCGACGACGAAGTGGTGCGAGCCCCACCCGTGGTCGGTGCCGTCGCCATTGGTCGTGATCGTGCGGTTGAAGTCGGACGCGGTGAACAGCGTGACGTTGTTGCGCATGTCGACGCCGCCGACGTTCGACATCACCGTGTCGAAGTAGCCGATCGCGTGCGAGATGCGCGCCAGCAGGTCGGCCTGGTTCGGGTTCTGGTTGTCGTGGGTGTCGAAGCCGCCCATCGAGACGAAGAAGATCTGCCGCTTGGCGCCGATCGCGGTGCGCGCGCCGATCACGCGGGCCACCGTCTGGATCTGCTGGGCCAGGCCGTTCTGCTGGTTGTTGCCGCTCGACGGCTGGACGTAGTTCGTCGGGTTCATCGCCGTCGACGCCGCGAACGCGGTCTGGAACGTCTGCTGCGCGGTGATCGAGCGGCCGACGATCGTCGACATCTCCTTGGCGAAGAGATGCTGGTTGTCGCCGGTGACGATCGAGCGCATTGTCGTCGAAGCCGTCGGCGAGCCGAACAGCGTGCCGGTGAGGCCGCCGATCTGGGTCGAGCCGCCGCCGCCGACCTGGTACTGGTACGTCGTCTGGCCGGCCGAGAACACCGCGTTGCCCGACACGCCGATGCTGGTGAAGGTCTGGTTGGTGTTCTGGCTGGCGATCATGTCGCCGATGTGGCCGCCCCAGCCGATCTTCACGCCTTCGGGGCCGAGTGCCTGCCAGGTCGACTGCTGGTCGTTGTGCGAGCCGAGCGCCTGCGGCCGCGGCTTGGAGTTGCTCGTGTACTCGGCGCGGGTCAGCGGAACGACCAGGGGACCTGCGTTGGCGATGATGCCCAGTCGCCCGGCGGCGAACAGGCTCTGCACCTCCGGCATGACCGGATGCAAGGCGAAGGTGAAGTCCTTGTTCTCGGGCGAGACCGTGAACTTCGGCGTGATCGGCAGCACGCCGCCCAGGCGCGCCGGCGACGCCCGCGTGGCGCCGTTGTTCGGTGCCGTGCCGGGCGCCTTCAGCGCGATCGGGTCGGTTCCGTTGTTGCGCAGACGGGTGTATTCGTCGAACGACAGCGAGTCGGTGCGCAGCACCATGTTCGACGAGTCGTTGCCGCCGTAGAAGAACATGCAGACGATCGCCTTGTAGTCCGGCGCGGACTGGGCCACGGCAGCGTTGAGGGTCGCCATGTTGAGCGCGAACGGCGCGGCGGCCGTTCCCACGGAGCCCGAGACGACGGACGCGTGGCGCAGGAACTGGCGGCGCGTGGCGTTGAGTTTGGACATGATCGGATTCCCTCTTGATTACTTCTGGACCAGATAGTCCGGCGACGACATCGACAGGAAGACGGCGAGATAGACGCGGTCTTTCTTGGCTGCGTCGATGGCGCTCTGGTTCGCCACCACCGCGGGTGCGCTGGCGGCGTTGCTCGCCGCCGAGGCGGCCGCGACGACCGTCGGCTTGAACAGGTAGCAGGCCTTGCCGGTGCCGACGATCGGGTCGTTGCCGAAGAAGTCGTTCGTGCACTGGCCAGCGCCCGTGACGGTCTTCTCGATGAAGGTCGTGCCGGCGCCGTAGCGTACGGTGCCGGTTCCGGTCACCGTGAAGCTCTCGCCCTCGTTGGCGATCTTGGTGACCGTGCCGCCCATCGTCGCGGTCGGCGACGCGTAGACCGCCGCCGGGATGACGCGGCTGGCGACGGCGTCGGCGATCTGCGTCTTCAGCGCGTCGGGCATCGTGCCCGAGAAGAGCAGCAGGTTCATCCGGTCGACCAGCGCCGTCGGCGTCGCCGCCAGGCCGATCTCGGTGTCGTAGCTGTGCTGGATGTCGCGCGTCGTGTTGAGCTGGGTCCAGCCGCGGATGTAGTTCAGGTAGCCCGCGACCGAGATGTCGGTCGTGATCTGCAGCTCCGGCACCGTGAGCTTCGCGTTGGTGATCACCTCGCTCGTCGGCACGTAGCCGGGGCGGAAGTAGTTGAACACGGTCGGTGCGTACATCGGCGTCTGGCCGAGGCTGGTCGCCGGGTTGTCGGTCAGACCGATCCCGGTGTAGCGGCCGCTGCTCGACTTCGCGTTGAACGCGCGCAGCATGTTCGACAGGCGCAGCACCGGCTCGCGGACCTTGCCGTAGCTGGGCGCCGTGCTGGCGGTACGCGCTTCCGGATCGAGGAGGATCGCCTTCCAGACCGCCTTCATGTCGCCGCGCACGCCCGAGCCGTTGTCGTTGAACTTCGACGCGACGCGCGAGACGTAGGCCGGGCTCGGGTTGCTCGTGACGAGGCGCTGGATCAGCTGCTTGCCGATGAAGGGACCGACGTTCGGGTTGTTGAAGATCGTGTCGAGCGCGACCTTGACGTCGGCGTCGGTCGTCGGCTTGGTCTGCGGCGCGATGACCGTCGTCCAGAAGGTCTTCTGGCTGATCGAGTGGTAGCTGGTGTTGGGCGCGTACTCGTCGTACGCCTGCATCGGTCGCCAGTCGCGCTCGAGGTTGGCGTCCTGGCCCATGAAGCGCCGCGACGTCCGGTCGGTCAGGTTCGGACCGGCGTACCACGAGAGCGCCGTGAAGACCTGCGACAGGCCGTCGAGGTCGGCAGGCTTGTAGGCGACCGCGGGGCGGCCGTCGGCGCCCATCTGCTCGGTCCCGTCGAGGTTGAGCTTGTACTGGCCGACCGAGAACAGCTGCGTGATCTCGCGCGCGAAGTTCAGGTCCGGAACGCGGTCGACCGACGCGTCTTCCTTCTGGTTCTTCAGGTGCGTCAGGTAGACACCCATCATCGGGTGATAGGTCACGCCTTCGAGCAGGTCGCGGAAGTTGCCGAAGGCCTTCTCGCCGAGCATGTCGTAGTACGACGCGACGCCGCGCGGCTGATTGATCAGCACGTCGTTGGCGAACGAGATCACCAGGATCTCGGACAGCGCGAACGTGACGCGCTGGCGAAGCTGGTCGTCGGCGCCGAGCGCCTGGCTCCACCACGAGTCCCAGAAGTTGGTGGCCGACAGCTGCTGGCCGACCGACGAAAGGTCGGCCGCGGCCTGGTTGATGTAGAGCCGGTGCAGCGTCTGCGGCTTGGCGAACTGGTCGTTGAGCCAGTCACCGTAGCTCATGCCGGTGAGCTTCGTGATGTCGGCCTCGCTCGGGCCCATCGTCGCCTGCATCAGGAAGCGCGATGCCTCTGCGGAATTGGGCTTGACGGACGTGCTGACCGGCGTGGTCGTGCCGTCGCCGGCGCCGCCACCCGTGCCGTCACCGACCGCGTCGGCGCTGTTGCCGCTGCCGCCGCCGCACGCAGCGAGCGCCAGCACGGCGGCTGCAGCGACCGCGTGGAGCGAGAAGCGGCCGGTCCGGGCGATGCCGGTGTCGACCGCGTGTGGGTTGAACTCTTTCGTCTTGATCATGCGACCCCCGTCGAACAAATTTCTTTACACGCTCAGCAACGCAGCGTTTGTGCCAGCCTTCAACGGCACGACAGAGGGGGATGAACGGTGGCGGAACGTCAAAAACTGGCACCCGGCGGGGGGTCGCCGGTCGGCGCCGCCAGGGTCGACGCCGCGTTTGGCGAGTCTTGCAAGGACATGCGCCAGATGTACGCAAACGTAATCGCCGAGCGGATACACGCCGTCACGACGAACGGTCGCCGGCGCGCGCCGGCGCTGTGCCGGATCCGCGCCCGCTACGCCAGGGACTGGGCGAGCGCGCGCTCGGCGTCGCGAACGTCGAGCGCGTTGCGCACCGCCCAGTCGCGCAGCTGGTCGTCGCCGATCTTGCCGACGTTGAAGTAGCGCGCGTCGGGGTGGGCGAGGTAGAAGCCCGAGACGCTCGCCGCCGGCCACATCGCCATGCTGTCGGTGAGGGTCATGCCGATCTCGTCGCAGCCGAGCACCCGGAACAGGTCGCGCTTGACGCGGTGATCGGGACACGCCGGGTAGCCCGGTGCGGGCCGGATGCCGCGGTAGCCCTCGGCGACGAGCCCGGCGACGTCGAGCGACTCGTCGGGCGCGTAGCCCCAGAGCTCGGTTCGCACGCGCTGGTGCAGCCGCTCGGCGAACGCCTCGGCGAGCCGGTCGGCGAGCGCCTTGAGCATGATCGCGCTGTAGTCGTCAAGGTCGTCGAGGAACTGCCGCTCCTTCTTCTCGACGCCAAGCCCGGCAGTGACCGCGAACAGGCCGATGTGGTCGTCGCGGCCGGAGCCCTTCGGGGCGATGAAGTCGGCCAGGCAGCGGTTCGGACGCATGGTCTTCGTGCCGTCGGGGTTGTCGATCACCGGACGGACGGACTGCACGCGCAGGCCGCGCCAGGTCATGAGGACGTCGCTGCGCGATTCGTCGGCGTAGATCTCGATGTCGTCGTCGCCGACCGTTGCCGCCGGGTAAAGCCCGACGACGCCACCGGCCTGCAGCCAGCGCCCCTCGATGATCCGGCGCAGCATGCGCCTGCCGTCGGAGAGCACGCGACGCGCCGACTCGCCGACGATGTCGTCGGTGAGGATCGCCGGGTCCGGGCCGGCGAGGTCCCACGTCTGGAAGAACGGACCCCAGTCGATCGTCTCGGCGATCTCCGCCAGGCTCTGGTTCTTCAGCACGCGGCGGCCGATGAAGGTCGGCTGCGGCGGCGTGTAGGCGGCCCAGTCGACGGGCGTCTTGTTGGCGCGCGCCTGCGCCAGCGTCACCAGCGGCGTCGCCTTCTTGTTGGCGTGCTGCTGGCGGACCTTCTCGTAGTCGACCTTGATCTCGGCGAGGTAGGCGGCGGCGCGCTCGTCGCTCAGCAGCTCGCTGCACACCGCGACCGACCGGCTGGCATCGGGAACGTAGACGACCGGACCTTCGTAGTGCGGCGCGATCTTGACGGCGGTGTGGACGCGGCTCGTCGTCGCGCCGCCGATCAGGAGCGGGATCTTGCGGTCGCGGAAGAACTCGTCGCGCTGCATTTCGGCGGCGACGTGCTGCATCTCCTCGAGGCTGGGCGTGATGAGGCCGCTGACGCCGACGATGTCGGCACCCTCGGCCTTCGCCTTGGCGAGGATGTCCTGGCACGCCACCATGACGCCCATGTTGACGACCTCGAAGTTGTTGCACTGGAGGACGACGGTGACGATGTTCTTGCCGATGTCGTGGACATCGCCCTTGACCGTCGCGATGACGATCTTGCCCCTGGCCCTGACCTCGCCGCCGGCATCGACCATCGCCTGCTTCTCGGCCTCGATGTAGGGCAGCAGGTGGGCGACCGCCTGCTTCATCACGCGCGCCGACTTCACCACCTGCGGCAGGAACATCTTGCCCTGGCCGAACAGGTCGCCGACGATGTTCATGCCGGCCATCAGCGGCCCTTCGATGACGTGCAGTGGCCGCCCGCCCTCGGCCCGGATTCGCTGCCACGCGACTTCCGTGTCCTCGACGATGAAGTCCGTGATGCCGTGGACCAGCGCGTGGCTCAGCTTCTCGTCGACCGTCTTCGGCTGCTCGGCCGTGCCGCGCCAGGCGAGCCGAGCCGAGTCGTCGCGCGACGCGCCCTTGGCGCGCTCGGCGATCTCGACCAGGCGCTCGCCGGCATCCTTCCTGCGGTTGAGCACCACGTCCTCGGCGCGCTCGCGCAGCTCGGGGTCGAGGTCGTCGTAGACGCCGACCATGCCGGCGTTGACGATGCCCATGTCCATCCCCGCCTTGATGGCGTGATAGAGGAACACCGTGTGGATGGCTTCGCGCACCGGATCGTTGCCGCGAAACGAGAAGCTCACGTTCGACACGCCGCCCGAGACCTTCGCGCCGGGCAGGTTCTGCTTGATCCAGCGCGTCGCCTCGATGAAGTCGACGGCGTAGTTGTCGTGCTCCTCGATGCCCGTCGCGATGGCGAAGATGTTCGGGTCGAAGACGATGTCCTCGGGCGCAAAGCCGACTTCTTCGGTGAGGATGCGGTAGGCACGCTCGCAGATCGAGGTCTTGCGTGCGTAGGTGTCGGCCTGGCCCTGCTCGTCGAACGCCATCACGACCGCGGCGGCGCCGTAGCGGCGCACCAGCGTCGCCTGGCGCACGAACTCGGCCTGGCCTTCCTTCATCGAGATCGAGTTGACGATGCCCTTGCCCTGCACGCACTGCAGCCCGGCCTCGATGACCTCCCACTTGGAGCTGTCGATCATGATCGGCACGCGCGCGATCTCGGGTTCGCCGGCGACGAGGTTGAGGAAGCGCACCATCGCCGCCTTCGAGTCGAGCATGGCCTCGTCCATGTTGACGTCGATGACCTGCGCGCCGTTCTCGACCTGCTGGCGCGCGACACCGAGCGCCGCCTCGAAGTCGCCGCCGAGGATCAACCGCGCGAACGCCTTCGATCCGGTGACGTTGGTGCGCTCGCCGATGTTGACGAACAGCGACCCTTCGCCGATCTCGACCGGCTCGAGCCCGGAGAGCTTCAGCGGGCTCACGCGGCCGCCGCCAGCTCGCGGAACTTCGGCACGCGCGGCGCGTAGCGCGCGACGCCTTCGGCGATCCTGGCGATGTGCTCGGGCGTCGTGCCGCAGCAGCCGCCGGCGATGTTGAGGAAGCCCGACTTCGCGAACGACTCGAGCAGGCCCGCGGTGACCTCGGGCGTCTCGTCGAATCCGGTCTCGCTCATCGGATTGGGCAGGCCGGCGTTCGGGTAGCACGACACGAAGGTGTCGCCGGCGATCCGCGACAGCTCCTCGACGTAGGGCCGCATCAGTGCCGCGCCGAGCGCGCAGTTGAGCCCGATGGCGAGCGGCCTGGCGTGGCGCACGCTGTGCCAGAAGGCGCCGACGGTCTGGCCCGACAGGATGCGGCCCGACGCATCGGTAACGGTCCCCGAGACGATGACGGGCAGCCGCTCGCCGCTGTCTTCCATCAACTCGTCGAGCGCGAAGATCGCCGCCTTGGCGTTGAGCGTGTCGAAGATCGTCTCGACGAGGAACAGGTCGCAGCCGCCTTCGAGCAGGCCTTCGGCCTGCTCGCGGTAGGCGTCGCGCAACTCGGCGAAGGTGACGTTGCGCGCGGCGGGGTCGTTGACGTCGGGGCTGATGCTGGCGGTCTTGGGTGTCGGCCCGAGCGCGCCGGCCGCAAAGCGCGGCTTCCCCGGCGTGGCGTGCCGGTCGCAGGCCTCTCGCGCGAGGCGTGCCGCGGCGACGTTCATCTCGCGCGCATGCGCGCCGAGGCCGTAGTCGGCCTGGGCGACGGAGGTCGCGCCGAAGGTGTTGGTCTCGACGATGTCGGCGCCGGCGGCGAGATAGGCGTCGTGGATGCCGCCGATCACCTCGGGGCGGGTCAGCACGAGCACGTCGCCGTTGCCCTTGAGCGGCGTCGGGTGATCGGCGAAGCGCTGGCCGCGGTAGTCGGCTTCGACGAGCGCGTGGCGCTGGATCATCGTGCCCATCGCGCCGTCGAGGATGGCGATGCGCGAGGCGAGGATGTCGGGGAGCGCCGCAGCGCGTGTGTAGCGGGGACTTTTCACGGCCGGGATTGTAGGGACGACCCCCTCGCGGACCGCGGCCCGCCTACAGTGCCCCTGCCACGGTCGCACTGTAGAGCGACGGCCTGAAATCGATCGGCCGCAGCGACTCGCCGCTGCGCATCGCCCATGCCGAGAGCGCCGCTGCCGGCATCGGCCTGGCGAACAGGAAGCCCTGCAGCTCGTGGCAGCCGAAGGCGCGCAGGATGCGATGCTGGGCCTCGGTCTCGACGCCCTCCGCCACCACCTTCAGGCCGAGCGCCTGCGCGAGCTTGACGACGGCGTCGACGACTGCGCGGGCGTCGGCGCTGGTCTCGAGCTCGAGGACGAAGCTGCGGTCGATCTTCAGCTCGCCCGCACGCAGCTTGCACAGGTACGAGAGGCTCGAGTAGCCGGTGCCGAAATCGTCGACCGAGATGTTGACGCCCATCGCGACGAGCTTGTCGACCATGCCGATCGCGCTCGACGCGTCCTCCATCGCCACCGATTCGGTGATCTCGCACGTGAGCAGGTGCGGGTCGACGCGGTGGCGGCGCAGCGCGGTGCCGATGCGGTCGGCGAGGTCGGCGTGGCGCAGCTGATGCGCCGACAGGTTGATCGCGACGCGCATCGACAACCCCTCCTCGCGCCACTGTCCGGCCTGGCGGCACGCCTCCTCGATCAGCCAGTTGCCGATGGCGCCGATCAGGCCGAAGCGCTCGGCGATCGGGATGAAGACCGACGGTGCCACGACGCCTCGCAGCGGATGCTGCCAGCGCATCAGCGCCTCGGCGCCGGTGACCTCGCCGCTCGGCGCGTGGATCTTCGGCTGGTACACGAGATGCAGCTGCCCGTCGGCGAGCGCGCGGCGCAGGTCGCGCAGCAGCTCGAACTGCTCGCGCGCGCCGCTGGTCATCTTCGCCTCGAAGAAGCAGTGGGTCGCGCCGCCGGCCGACTTCGCGGCGCGCATCGCCGCCTCGGCGTGCCCGATCAGGTCGGCCGACCGCCCGTCCCGTGGGTACAGGGCGATGCCGACCGAGCTCGACACGGTGGCTTCGCGGCCGCCGACTGTGCAAGGCTCGCCGATCGCCTGCTGCAGGCGCTCGGCGAAGATGGCGGCATCCTGGGGCCGCGGGTCGCCGCCGACGAGGACGAGGAACTCGTCGCCGCCGAGGTGGGCGATGCGATCCTCGGCGCGCGCGAAACGGCGCAGCCGCTCGGCGATCTCGCGCAGCATCGCGTCGCCGGCGTGATGGCCGAGCGATTCGTTGACCGGCTTGAAGCCGTCGAGGTCGATGAAGAGCAGGGCCATGCGCTCCCCCGCAGCACCCGCCTGCTGGACCGCCTCGGCGAGCATGCTCTCGAACATCAGCCGGTTCGGCAGCAGCGTCAACGCGTCTCGAAACGAACGCCGCTGCAGCTCGGTCTGGGCGCGCCGCAACGACCGGCGCAGCTTCGCTTCCAGCACCGAGAGAATCAGGCCAACGAGCAACAGTGCCATGGAGCCGACCGAGGCGAGCAGCGTCAGCGTCGCCGCCGGCAGCTTGTCGGCCTGCAGCGAGGCGGTCTGGTCGCCGAGCGCCGCGGCACCGAGGACCAGCTGCTGGCTCGCCACCACCGTGGCGCCGAGGACGAACGCGGCCGTGGCCTGCCACGGCACCGTCACCGACCGGGCCCGGTCGCCGCCGCGAAAGAACGCGCCGAACCCCATCATGCAGCCGCCCGCGGCACCGGCCGCTGCCGCGGCGAGGCCGGCGATCCGCCATTCGACGCCGGGGACGAGGCCGAGCGGCACCAGGGCCAGTGCATGGGCGCCGACCATGCCGATGCCGAGCGTGAGCGCAGCGAAGGCGACCCGCCCTGGAGTCGCTCCCCGGCCGCTGACCGCCGCGAGTCCGGTCGTGGCGACCAGCAGCGCCGCCAGCCAGGCGGCGAACGAGCCGACCGGGTCATAGCCGACGGCGTAGGGCAGCGGCTCGCCGGCGAGGCCGATCACCTGCGCCGACCACAGTCCGGTCGCCAGCGCCGCCGCGGCGCCGACCAGCCAGCCGGCACCCGAGCGCGTGCGCAGCACGCGGACGCGGCGCGCCATGTCGAGCGCGACATAGGACGCGAAGGTCGCGACGACGAGACCGAGCAGCAACATCAGCGCCGCCGGCATCGACTGCGGCACGGCCTGCGTCGCCTGGGTGACGGTCTGCGCCGTCTGCGTGAACTGCGCGACGGCGGCGGTGGAGGCGTACGCCGTCGTGCTCACCTGTCCGTATCGGCACGAGACGGCGCGACTTGAGCGCCCGGGGCACCGCGGCCCCGGAGCGTCAGTGCAAGACGAGCGGCTGCGCCGTCGCGGCGGTGAAGCCGCCGATGTAGTCGTCGATCTCTTCTTCGCTGGGCCCGCGCGACATCAGCTCGACGGCGCCGGCCTTGAACCGCTCGGCGAGCGCGCCTTCGATGAAGATGTCCTTCTTCGCGAACTTGTCGACGATCTCGAAGCCGCCGCGCGGCGGTGCCGGGAGCGGCTCGGCCGGCCCGCCAGCGGCGTGACCGGGAATGTCGAATGCGACCACCGCGAAACTGTCGGAGTTGTAGAGAACTTGCATGAACCGAGGTTGAGTCCGAAGGCGCCGTTTGCAAGGCGCCGGCCGCGCTGCTCATCGGCCGGACGACACGCCTTCGAGCAACAGGTCGTACTCCGACGCCCCGGAGGCCGTGCGCAGCGTGGCGTGCGCCGGCAGGTAGTGGTGCCCGGGATCGAGCCAGATCTCGGCCACCGTGTCGGAAGGGCCGCGCGCGTCGCGGACGACCTTGATCGCCTGCACCGGCCCGGCCGCCGTCTCGACCGCCTCTCGGCCCGCCACACGCAGCATCCACACCGCCGCGTCGCCGCGCGCGCCGACGACGACCATCGGGAAGATGGCGCCGTCGACGAGCCGCGACGGATCGGCCGCGGCGATGCCGGCGAGCTGCACGAAGAGGCTGAGGCGATCCTGCGTGCCGGGGTAGAGCGGCCAGGTCGTCGGCGGGCCGGAGAAGGTGACCTTTCCCGCATCAGCGTCGAAGTTCGCGGCCTGCGCCGACCGCCGCATCCGCTGGTCGACGTAGCGGCGCGGCGCGAGCCCGAACTCGCCGATCGAGCCCACGCTCGACTGGACGAGCAGCACCAGCGATCCGACCCGCGCCTCGAGGCGCATCGCGTAGCTGTCGCCGTCGGGCTGCCAGACGATCTGGCCGGTGCCGCGCAGGAACCCGCGACGAACCTCGTAGCGGGCCGTCAGCGGAGGCGGCAGCAGCACGCGGTACGTGGGAGGGGGCGTTCCGAGGTCGCGCGGCGGTGACTCACCGGACGACACAAGTGAGGGAGCGCTCGCTTCGACAGCCAGCTGCATGCCAGCTGGCGCGGCCTCTGCGATCGGGATCTCGGACGCTGCCGGCATCGGCGACTCGGGCTCGGGCTGCGTCTCGGCGGCGGCAGGCGCCACGGCCACCGCCGTCGCCGCGACATCGGGAATCGCCTTCGCCGTCGGTGCAGGCGAACGCTTCGCGGCGTCGGGGGGCTGTTCAGCCAGTCGCTTCGGGGCGCGTCGAACCTCGGGCTCAGGGCTCGGCAGCGCGGGCGCGGGCGCGGGCGCCGGCGACGCCGGCCCGGCCGATCGAGCGTCGGCGACGATCGTCCTGACGACGACCGCCGAAGCCGGCAGGGAGCGCGTCGGCCCCGGTCCGAATCCGGCGCCGTCGAGGAACAGCGCGTGCAGCGCGACCGCGATCGCCGCGGCGACGACGAACGCTCGCCGCTCAGCCGGTCGCCGTCGCATGCACGACACTACGCGGCGATCGGGACACGGAGACGGGGCACACGATGAAACTCGCCACCTACAAGGATGGATCGCGCGACGGGCAGCTCGTCGTCGTCTCGCGCGACCTCAAGACCGCCCACTATGCCAGCGGCGTCGCCGGCAGGCTGCAGCAGCTTCTCGACGACTGGAACTTCGTCTCGCCGCAGCTCGAGGACCTGTACGCCGCGCTCAACGGCGGCAAGGGCCGGCACGCCTTCCCCTTCGAGCCCGGGAAGTGCATGGCGCCGCTGCCGCGCGCCTACCAGTGGGCCGACGGCTCGGCCTTCGTCAACCACGTCGAGCTGGTGCGCCGCGCCCGCAACGCGGAGATGCCGGCCAGCTTCTGGACCGACCCGCTGATGTACCAGGGCGGCAGCGACGACTTCCTGGGCCCGCGCGACGACATCGCCTGCGCCAGCGCCGACTGGGGCATCGACTTCGAGGCCGAGGTCGCCGTGATCACCGGTGACGTGGCGATGGGAACGTCGGCCGACGCCGCCGTCGACGGCATCCGCCTGGTGATGCTGGCCAACGACGTGAGCCTGCGCAACCTCATCCCGGCCGAGCTCGCGAAAGGCTTCGGCTTCTTCCAGAGCAAGCCTGCGACTGCCTTCAGCCCGGTCGCCGTGACGACCGACGAGCTCGGCGACGCCTGGCGCGGCGGCCGCCTCGACCTCGACCTCGAGAGCACCTGGAACGGCAAGCGCGCGGGCCTGTGCAATGCCGGCGAGGAGATGACCTTCCACTTCGGCCAGCTCATCGCCCACCTGTGCAGGACGCGCAACTGCCGCGCCGGCTCGATCGTCGGCAGCGGCACCGTCAGCAACAAGGACTGGGCGCGCGGCTACTCGTGCATCGCCGAGAAGCGGGCGATCGAGACGATCGAGAGCGGTGCCCCGAAGACGCCGTTCATGCAGTTCGGCGACACGATCCGCATCGAGATGAAGGACCGTGCCGGGCACAGCCTGTTCGGGGCGATCGAGCAGACCGTGATCGAGGCGCCGCCGCCTGGAAACCCGTGAACCCGGAGCGATGCGCGACGAACTGCCCGGCACGCTCAAGCTCGTCACGGTCTGGCTGTTGATCGGCGCCGCGGTCTTTCTCGGTTTCCAGTGGTGGGAGCACGAGAGTCGCAAGGCGACCTTCAGCGTCGAAGGCGAACGGGTCGAGATCCGGCGCGCGGCCGACGGCCACTACCACTGGCCGGGGCACATCAACGGCAAGGCGGTCGACTTCCTCGTCGACACCGGAGCCACCGGCGTGGCGATCCCGACCGCGCTGGCACGTGAGCTCGGCCTCGTCGCCGAAGGCACCTCGGACGCGATGACCGCCGGCGGCGCGGTCCGCGGCGAGATCGTCCGCGCCGACCTGTCGCTGCAGGGCGGCGTGCGGGTGAACCGCCAGCGGATGGTGGCGCTGCCGGCGCTCGAGTCGCCGCTGCTCGGCATGGCGGTGCTCGGGCGGCTGCCCTGGCAGCAGCGCGACGGCGTCCTCGTCGTCGAACTGAAGCCGCAGCGCTGAACGCGGTATCGTGGCCGCGCCATGATCGGCTTTCGCCCCGCTTACTTGCTGGCATGGCTGTGCGTTGCGCTCGCCGCGTCGACGGTCGCGCCGGCCACCGCAGCGCCCGCCGACTGCCCCCCGCCCGCCCGCGCGCTGACGCCCGAGGGCTTGCGCGCCGGCCTCGCCGACGCGCGCGACCGGGGTTTCTTCTGGCGCATCACCAAGGACGGCCGCACCTCGTATCTCTACGGCACCGTGCACGCCGCGCGCTACGAGTGGATGTTCCCGGGGCCGACCCTGCAGGCGGCCGTGCGCGGCGCCGACGTGCTGGCGCTCGAGCTCGACATCCTCGACCCGCAGATCCAGCGCCGTCTCGCCACGGCGATCCGCGCGAAGGAGGGCGACACGCTGCCCGCACCGCTGGCCGAACGGCTGCAGCGGCGGATGGCGGCCGAGTGCGCCGACGAAGCGGCCTACGCGAGCTTCGCGCCCGAGTTCGCGGTCGCCTCGCTCGGCATGCTCGCCGCGCGGCGCGACGGGCTCGATCCGAGCCACGCCATCGATCTGGTGCTCGACGTCTACGCACGCGATGTCGGCAGGCCCGTCGTCTCGCTCGAGACGCCCGAGTCGCAGCTGCAGGCGCTGCGCCTGCCGACCCGCGAGCAGACGCTCGCCTTCGTGCGCGACGCCCTCGACGACCTCGACAGCGGCAAGTCGCGCCCGCTGGTGCGCCGCATCGCCAGGATCTGGACGGAGAGCGACTACGCCGACCTCGACCGCTTCGAGCAGTGGTGCGGCTGTGTCGACACGGCGGTCGAGGCGGCGGCGATGCGGCGCCTGCTCGACGACCGCAACCCCGGCCTGGCCGACGGCATCGATGCGATCCACGGCGGCGGCAGGACGGTGTTCGCCGCCGTCGGCAGCCTGCACATGGTCGGCGCGACGGGACTGCCGGCGCTGATGACGGCGCGCGGCTACCGCGTCGAGCAGGTCGATTTCGGCCGCTGAGAACGGTCGACGACGGCCACCCGCACGATCACGAAGAACAGGAGACCCCATGACCGACCCGAGTGGATTCGCCAAGCTGGTGCCCGGATTCGATTTCCTCCAGGGCCTCGCCAAGAGCGCCGGCACGGCGCTGCCCGGCATGGGCGGCTTCGGCCAGTGGGTCGCGCCGACGCTCGACCCGGCCGAGATCGAGAAGCGCATCGACGAGCTGAAGACGGTGCAGTTCTGGCTCGAGCAGAACGCGCGCATGCTCGCCGCGACGATCCAGGCGCTCGAGGTGCAGAGGATGACGTTGTCGACGCTGAAGACGATGAACGTTCAGCTCGGCGAGGTGGCGGCGCCGTTCGTCGGCAAGGCGACCGGCGCGACCGGCGCTGCGGCGTCGGCGGGCAAGGTCGCAGCGCCGGCGGCGGCTGCCGAAGCCGCCGCCAAGCCGGGCAGCGTCGTCGATCCGATGCAGTGGTGGGGCGCACTGACCCAGCAGTTCACGCAGCTCGCGACGAGCGCGATGCAGGACGGCGCCGCCGATGCAGCGAAGGTGATGGCCGGCAGCGTGCTGCACGCGCCGAAGATGGCGGCGAAGACAGTCGCGAAGGCGGCCGCCAAGAACCGCCCCCGCGTACGCACCGGCGCGCGCAAGAAGACGGCCGGTGGCGATGGCGGTCGCTGAACGCCCGGCGGCCCGGCCGGCTGCGCGGCCGGCGGGCCGGCAGTCGGAGGTCGTCGCCGCGCTCGGCGCCGTGCTGCCGGCGCACGCCATCTTGTGGCACGGCGAGGACACGGCGCCGTACGAGTGCGACGGGCTGACCGCGTACCGCGAGCGACCGCTCGTCGTCGCCCTGCCGGAGAACGAGCAGCAGGTGGCCGGCGTGCTCGCGAGCTGTCACCGGCTCGGCGTTCCGGTCGTCGCGCGCGGCTCCGGCACGGGCCTGTCGGGCGGCGCGCTGCCGCATCGCGAGGGCGTCACGCTCAGCCTGGCCAAGTTCAACCGCATCGTCGCCATCGACCCGCGGGCGCGAACCGCGACCGTGCAATGCGGCGTCCGCAACCTCGCCATCAGCGAGGCGGCGGCGCCGCACGGCCTTTTCTATGCGCCCGACCCGTCGAGCCAGATCGCCTGCTCGATCGGCGGCAACGTGGCCGAAAACTCGGGCGGCGTGCACTGCCTGAAGTACGGCCTGACGCTGCACAACGTGCTCAAGGTGCGCGGCTACGCCGCTGACGGCGAACCGGTCGAGTTCGGCTCCGAGGCGCTCGACGCGGCGGGGCTCGACCTGATCGCCCTCGTTGTCGGCAGCGAGGGCATGCTCGCCGTCGTCACCGAGGTGACGGTCCGGCTGCTGCCCAAACCCGAGACCGCGCGCTGCATCGTCGCCAGCTTCGACGACGTCGCCAGGGCCGGTGACGCGGTGGCCGCGATCATCGGCGCCGGCCTCATCCCCGCCGGCCTCGAGATGATGGACGGGCCGATGACGCGCGCCGTCGAGGGCTTCGTCAAGGCCGGCTATGACCTCGACGCGGCGGCCATCCTGCTGTGCGAGAGCGACGGCACGCCGGCCGAGGTCGAGCACGAGATCGCGCGCATGGTGGAGGTGCTGACGGCGTCGGGCGCGACGCGGCTCGCCGCCAGCGCGAACGAGGCCGAGCGGCTGCGCTTCTGGAGCGGGCGCAAGAACGCGTTTCCCGCCAGCGGCCGCATCAGCCCCGACTACATGTGCATGGACTCGACGATCCCGCGCCGCTGCCTCGCGCAGATGCTGCTGGCGATCGCGGCGATGGAAGACAAACACCGCCTGCGCTGCGTCAACGTCTTCCACGCCGGCGACGGCAACCTGCATCCGCTGATCCTGTTCGACGCCAACGACCCCGACGAGCTGCACCGCGCCGAGGCCTTCGGCGCCGAGATCCTCGAGCTCAGCGTCGCGATGGGCGGAACGGTCACCGGCGAGCACGGCGTCGGCGTCGAGAAACTGGGCTCGATGTGCGTGCAGTTCAGCGACGCCGAGCGGCGTGCGTTCGAGGGCGTGAAGCGCGCCTTCGATCCGCAGGGGCTGCTCAATCCCGGCAAGGTGATCCCGACGCTGACTCGCTGTGCCGAAGGCGGGAAGATGCACGTCAAGGGCGGGCGTCTCGCCTTTGCGGAACTGCCGAGGTTCTGACCGCGACGTGACGACCGACGACAAGCGCGACGCAGCCCTCGACCTCATCGTCGCGCGTGTCCGCGACGCCAACGCGTCGAAGCGGGCGCTGCGCATCCGCGGCAGCGGCAGCAAGGACTTCTACGGCGAGAAGCCCGCCGGCGACACGCTCGACGTGCGCGGCCTCCTCGGTGCTGCCGACCACGAGCCGACCGAGCTCGTCGTCACCGCGCCAGCCGCCATGCCGCTCGCCGAGCTCGAGATGCAGCTCGACAAGCATGGCCAGTGCCTCGCCTTCGAGCCGCCGCACTTCGGACCGTCGTGCACCGTCGGCGGGATGGTCGCGACGGGGCTGTCCGGGCCGTCGCGGCCACGCGCCGGGTCGCTGCGCGACCACCTCCTCGGCGTGACGATCGTGAGCGGCGCCGGCGAGCTGCTGCAGTTCGGCGGGCGCGTCATCAAGAACGTGGCCGGCTACGACGTGTCACGCGTGATCGCCGGGTCGATGGGCATCCTCGGCGTCGTCATCGAAGCGTCGCTGAAGGTCATGCCGAAAGCTGCGGCCGAGGCGACGCTGCGCTTCGACCTGAAGCCCGGCGAGGCGCTCGACGCGCTCTGCGCCTGGGCCGGCAAGCCGTACCCGCTCGACGCCAGCGCCTGGTGGAACGGCAACCTCGTGGTGCGGCTGCGCGGCGCGCCGGCCGCGGTCGACGAAGGCGTTGCAGCGCTCGGCGGCGAGCGCATCGAGCCGACGCTGGCGGAGCCGTTCTGGCGCGGACTGCGCGACCACGACGACGGCTTCTTCAGCGCCGCGAAGGAAGCCATCGAGCACCAGGACGCGACGCTGTGGCGGCTGGCGCTGCCGCAAGCGGCGCCGCCGCTCGGTCTGGCGGGCGACGAGCTGATCGAGTGGCACGGCGCGCAGCGCTGGCTCGTCACGTCGCTGCCCGCCGACGCGGTGCGCACCGCGACCACCGCGACCGGCGGCCATGCCACGCTCTTCCGTTCGCGCAGCAAGTCGGCCGGCGTGTTCGCGCCGCTGTCGCCGCCGCTGCGCGCGATCCACGAGCGCCTCAAGCGCACCTTCGACCCGAACGGCATCCTCAACCCGGGCCGCCTCTACCCGGGGCTCTGAACGCCGCGCATGCAGACCAACCTCACCCCCGAATTCGCGGCGACCGCCGAAGGCCGCGAGGCCGACGCGATCCTGCGCCGCTGCGTGCACTGCGGCTTCTGCACCGCCACCTGCCCGACCTACCAGCTGCTCGGCGACGAGCTCGACGGGCCGCGCGGCCGCATCTACCTCATCAAGCAGGTGCTCGAAGGCGAGACGCCGACGCGATCCACGCAGATCCACCTCGACCGGTGCCTGACCTGCCGCAACTGCGAGACGACCTGCCCGTCGGGCGTGCAGTACGGCAACCTCGTGGAGATCGGTCGGCGCATCGTCGACGAGCGCGTGCCGCGGCCCGCCGGCGAGAAGCTGCTGCACGGCGTGTTGCGCGAGGGGCTCACGTCACCGCTGTTCGGCCCCGCGCTGCGCCTCGGCCAGGCGGTGCGTGGCGTCCTGCCGGCGGTGCTCAGGGCCAAGGTGCCGGCCAAACCAACGGCCGGCGCGCACCGCTGGCCGACCCGCACCCACCCGCGCAAGGTGCTGCTGCTGATGGGTTGCGTGCAGCCGGCGATGGCGCCCAACATCAACAGCGCCACCGCGCGCGTGCTCGACTCCGCCGGCATCCAGACCGTCGTCGCGGAGGACGCGGGCTGCTGCGGCGCGATCAAGCTGCACCTCGGCGATCCGGCCGGCGGCCACGAGCACATGCGCCGCAACATCGACGCCTGGTGGCCGCACGTGTCGCAGGGCGGCATCGAGGCGATCGTCATGAACGCCTCGGGCTGCGGCGTGACGGTGAAGGAATACGGCCACGCGCTCAAGAACGACGCCACCTATGCAGACAAGGCACAGCGCATCGCCGACCTGACGCGCGACGTGTCGGAACTGCTGCCCGACATCGTCGCCGCCGGCCTGCCGCTGAAGCCGAAGCTCCGGCGGTTGGCCTTCCACCCGCCGTGCACCCTGCAGCACGGCCAGAAGCTGCGCGGCGGCGTCGAGGCGCACCTGGCGACGCTGGGTTTCGACGTGACCCTCGCCGCCGGCGAGTCGCACCTGTGCTGCGGCTCGGCCGGCACCTACTCCGTGCTGCATCCCGAGATCGCCTATCCGCTGCGCGACCGCAAGCTCGGACATCTCGAGGCCACCCGGCCGGAGACGATCGTGTCGGCCAACATCGGCTGCATCCAGCACCTGCAAAGCGGCACCGCGACGCCGGTGCGGCACTGGATCGAGGTCGTCGACGAGGCGATCGCCGGCTCGCCGGGCTGAACACGATCCTCGTGAGCCACGGGTCGCCGCTCGATTCGGTGGCCGGCGAGTTCCTGAGGGAAGGCGAGGCGGCGATCGCGGGACCGACCGGCGACGGCGGCTTCCGGCTGCTGGCGCGGGTGGAGCCGCGTGCGTGGGCGGCGCTGGACAAGCCGCCTCGATAGGCCGGCCGGCGACGACGGCGCATCGCCGTCAGATGCAGCGCCCGCCGTCGACCTCCATCGCCACGCCGGTGATCATCGACGCCTCGTCGCTGCACAGGAAGCACGCCGCGTTGCCGAGGTCTGCCGGCGTGGAGAAGCGGCCGATCGGGATCGACGCGAGGAACTTCGCGCGCACCTCCGGCGTGTCTTCGCCCATGAAGGTCGCGAGCATCGGTGTCTCGCCGGCCACCGGGTTGAGCGCGACGACGCGGATGCCGAACGGCGCGAGCTCGACCGCCATCGAGCGCGTCGCGGTGATGACCCAGCCCTTGCTCGCGTTGTACCAGCACAGCCGCGGCCTGGGGCTCACGCCGGCGGTGCTCGCCATGTTCAGGATCACGCCCGACTTCTGAGCCTTGAAGCGCGGCACGACTTCCTTCGCGGCGAGGTAGATCGCCTTGACGTTGACGGCGAGGATGCGATCGAACGCGTCTTCGTCGAGCGCCTCGAGCGGCTGCGGCACGTGGCCCATGCCGGCGTTGTTGACGAGGATGTCGGGGCCGCCGAAGCGGCGCTCCGCGGCCTCGAACATCGCCGCCACGTCGGCGGCCACGGTGACGTCGGCGCGCACCGCGACGGCGGCTTCGCCGAGCGCCGCGGCGACGCGCTTCGCTCCGGCCTCGTCCCGATCGGCGACGACGACCTGCGCGCCCTCGGCGACGAACTTCCTCGCGATGCCCTCACCGAAGCCGGACGCGGCACCGGTGACGATGGCGACCTTGCGATGCAGCTTCATGACAAGAGAATGTGTTGGCGATCCATCGTAATCATCATATCCGTAGAATGCATCAACTTTCCGAAAATGCATCACCGATGAGAACCACCATCAACCTGGAAGATGATGCGTATGCCGTCGCCCGGGCTTACGCCCGATCGCGGGAGCTGCGCCTGGGGCAGGCGGTGTCGGAGCTGGTCCGTCGCGGCAGCGCCGGCCCGCTGCCGCTGAAGGAGAAGGGTGGCGTCTGGATGGCCGACCTGCCCGCCGGGACGCGGCGCGTGACCGCCGGGGACGTGCGGGACGGCCTGTCCGACTTCCCGTGAGCTTCCTGCTCGACGCCAACGTGCTGATCGCGCTGGCATGGCCGACGCACGAGCATCACGAGCGCAGCCTGCGGTGGTTTCGGCGCCAGGCCGACCGGGGCTGGGCGACCACGCCGTTCACGCAGGCGGCCTTCGTCCGGGTCGTTTCGCAGCCGACGTTCTCAGGCCACCCGGTCAGCATCGACGACGCCGCGGAACTGCTCGCGCGCAACACCGCCCACGCGGCGCATCGCTTCCTGCCGATGAATTTCGGCTTCGACGAAGTGGCCCGGTGCTGCACCGGCCGGTTGCTCGGGCATCGTCAGATCACCGACGCGTATCTGCTGACGCTCGCGATCCGCCACGACATCGCGCTGGTGACGTTCGACACCGGGATCGCACAGCTCCTTGCCGACCCTGCCGAGCGCGCGCGCCATCTCGTGCAACCTTGAACGCGGCCGCCGCCGTTCGTCGGGGCGCTCGCGCGCGCCGTCCGGGTCGGCAGCCACTGCACGGCTCTTGCGCCCTCAACCATGGTGGATCGCCACTGTCTTCAGCGTCGAGAAGCCGTACAGCGCCTCGAACCCCTTCTCGCGACCGTGGCCCGAGTGCTTCACGCCGCCGAACGGCAGCTCGATGCCGCCGCCGGCACCGTAGTTGTTGACGAACACCTGGCCGCACTTCAAGGCCCGGGCCACGCGCAGCTGGCGGCCACCGTCGCGCGTCCACACGCCGGCGACGAGCCCGAACTTCGTGCCGTTGGCGATGCGGACGGCGTCGGCCTCGCCGTCGAACGCGATCAGCGCCTGCACCGGGCCGAAGATCTCTTCGTGCGCAACGGCGTGGTCGGCGGGAACGTCGTCGACAAGCGTCGGCGCGACGTAGTGGCCGCCCGACGGTGCGCCGTCGACGATGCGACCCTCGCCAGCAACGGCCAGGCCATCGCGTAGGGCCAGGTCGAGGTAGCGCGAGACGACGCCTTTTTGCCGCGCCGAGACGAGCGGGCCGACGTCGAGGTCGTCGGCCGCGCGGCCGACGCGCAACTGCCGGTAGCGCGCGGCCATCCGGTCGCGCACCTCGGCGTAGACGGCCTTCTCGACCAGGATGCGCGACGCCGCCGAGCACGTCTGCCCCGCGTTCTGGATGCCGGAGTTGACGAGGAACGGCAGCGCCGCGTCGAGGTCGGCGTCGGCGAACACGAGCTGCGGGCTCTTGCCGCCGAGCTCGAGCGTCACCGGCACCGCGTTGCGCGCTGCGGCGGCCTGCACCAGCGCGCCGGTCGCGACCGACCCGGTGAACGACACGTGGTCGACGCCGGGGTGCGCGGCGAGCGCGGCGCCGGCTTCCTCGCCGAGGCCGGTGACGACGTTGACCGCGCCCGCCGGCAGGCCCGCCTCGGCGCAGATGCGCGCGAAGGCGAGCACCGTCAGGCATGCCTCCTCGGCCGGCTTGAGGACGCAGGCGTTGCCCATGGCGAGCGCGGCGCCGACGCTGCGGCCGACGATCTGCATCGGGTAGTTCCACGGCACGATATGCGCGGTGACGCCGTGCGGCTCGCGCAGCGTGAGCGCGGTGTAGCCGGCGGCGAACGGCAGCGTCTGCCCGTGCACCTTGTCGCAGGCGCCGGCGTAGAACTCGAAGTAGCGGGCCAGGGCCAGCGCGTCGGCGCGCGCCTGCTTCCGCGGCTTGCCGACGTCGTGCACCTCGAGCTCGGCGAGCTCGTCGACGTGGTCGAGCACCGTGCGCGCGATCGCCGCCAGGACGCGACCGCGGTCGACTGCGGCGAGCGCTCCCCAGCGCGGGCTGCCGGCCGACGCGCCGTTGCCGTCGACCGCGTCGCGCGCGGCGGCGACTGCGGCGTCGATGTCGGCTGCGTTGCCCCTGGCGATGCGGGCGAGTTCGCAGCCGTCGGACGGGTCGTCGAGTGCGAGGGTCTCGCGCGATCGAGACGCTGACCATTCGCCGGCGACGAAGATCCGGTCGGTCGCGAAGGGGATCGGAAAGCGGCTCTGGGTCATGGCATCGACGTTTTCGACAGCGGTGAACGGGCGGCGGAATCGGCGCGGGGCCGGCATGCGCGATCATCCTCGCTCGCGAAAGGGAAGTCCGCCATCCGCTCGTTCCTCCTCAGGCGCCTCGCCAGCCTGCTCGCCACGTTGCTGGTCGCGTCGATCGTCGTCTTCGCCGTCCTCGACGTGCTGCCCGGCAGCGCCGCCGAGGTGATGCTCGGCGACAGCGCGACGCCCGAGTCGCTCGCCGCGCTCTCCGCCAGGCTCGGCCGCGACCGGCCGGCCGTCGTGCGCTACGCCGACTGGATCCGCGGCCTGGCCACCGGCGAGCTCGGCGACAGCATCGCCTACGACACGCCGATCGCCGGGCTCGTCGCCGAGCGGCTCGCCGTCACCGTGCCGCTGGCGCTGATGGCGATGGCGCTGACGACGTTCTTCGCCTTCGGCCTGGGCCTGTTCGCCGCCGCGCGCCACGGCCGCGCCGGCGACGTGTCGGTGATGGCGGCGAGCCAGCTCGGCATCGCCGTGCCGAATTTCTGGTTCGCGATCCTGCTCATCCTCGCCTTCTCGGTGAAGCTGCGCTGGTTCTCGGCGGGCGGCTTCCCCGGCTGGCGCGCCGACGACGGCGGTGGACTCGTCGCGGGCTTTCGCGCCCTGGTGCTGCCGGCGGTCGCGCTCGCCGTCGTGCAGGCGGCCATCCTCGCCCGCATCGTCCGCTCGGCGGTGATCGACGTGATGCGCGAGGACTTCGTCCGCACCGCGCGTGCCAAGGGCGCGTCGCCGCGGCGCGTGCTGTGGGGCCACGTGCTGCGCAACGCGATGGTGCCGGTGCTGACGGTGATGGGCCTGCAGTTCGCCAACCTGCTGACCGGAACCGTCGTCATCGAGAACGTGTTCTCGCTGCCCGGGCTCGGCCGCCTCGTGTTCCAGGCGATCGCCAACCGCGACCTCGTCGTCGTGCGCAACGTCGTCATGCTGCTGGCGGCGGCCGTCGTCGTCATCAACTTCGCGGTCGACGTGCTCTACGTCGTGATCGACCCGCGGCTGCGGACGAGGCGCGCATGAGCGCGAACACGAGCGCGCGTTCGGCCGCGTCGCCTTCGCGCCTGCGCTTTCGCCGCGCCAACTTCTTGATCGGCGCCGTGCTCGTCGGCGCGCTCGTGCTGCTGGCGCTGCTGTCCTTCGTCTGGACACCGTACCCGGCCGCCGAGCTCGACATCCCGAACAAGCTGCAGCCGCCTTCGGCCGCGCACTGGCTCGGCACCGACAGCCTCGGCCGCGACATCGTCTCG
>JBBSUK010000010.1:0-42267 GCA_038234975.1 Burkholderiales bacterium | reverse complement strand
CGTCGTCGGCTCGATCCAGGACCTGTCGGGGCCGATCGCCGGCTTCGGCAAGCAGGTGCGGATGGGAATGCAGCTGCGCGTCGACGAGATCAACGAGCAGGGCGGCGTCAACGGCCGCAAGCTCAGGCTGCTCGTCGAGGACTCCGCCTACGACCCGAAGAAGGCGGTGCTCGCGGCGCAGAAGCTCGTCAACCAGGACAAGATCTTCATCATGGTGGCGCACATCGGCACGGCGCAGAACCTGGCGGCGATGCCGGTGCAGTTCGACAAGAACATCGTCAACTTCTTCCCGGTGACCGCGGCGCGCGAGATGTACGACCCGTTCAACCGGCTCAAGTACTCGTTCGCGGCGACCTACTACGACCAGATGCGGGGCGCCGTTCCCAAGCTGGTGAAGGAGAAGGGCGCGAAGAAGGTGTGCTCGATGTACCAGGACGACGAGTTCGGCCTCGAGGTCGAGCGAGGCGCCGAGGCGGGCCTGAAGACGCTCGGCATGGAGATGGCCGAGAAGACGACCTACAAGCGCGGCGCCACCGACTTCTCGTCGCAGGTCGCACGGCTGAAGGCGGCCGGTTGCGATTTCGTCGTCCTCGGGACGATCATCCGCGAGACCATCGGCGCGATCGCGGAGTCGCGCAAGACCGGCTTCTCGCCGACCTTCCTCGGCTCGAGCGCGAGCTACACCGACATCATCCACAAGCTCGGCGGCAAGGCGATGGACGGCCTCTACGCGACGATGACGGTGCAGCAGCCCTATCTCGACGAGGCGTCACCGGCGATCAGCTTCTGGGCCAAGAAGTACAAGACCAAGTTCAGTGACGACCCGACCGTCTTCTCGGTCTACGGATACAACGCGATCGACGCCTTCGCCAAGGCGGCAGGAAAGGCCGGCGCCAACCTGACGACCGACACGTTCATCAAGGCGATGGACGCCACGAGCCTGCCCAGCGACATGTTCGGCAGCGCGCCGGCGTCGTTCGGCCCGGCCAAGCACCTCGGCAGCGACGAATCGCGACTGTCGCAGCTGCAGGACGGGCGCTGGAAGGTGGTCTCGGGCTACGTCGCGCCGCCGAAGTAGAACCTCGCAGGCACACGTACGCCGGCATCGAGCCCGGCGTTACGATGGCGTCTTGTCGAGTCGCGGCCCCCTCGCACGCTTCTTCACCGCGCTGTCCGCGACGTGGAGCGCACCCCGCTCGGCGCTGACGGTTGCCGTTGCGGTCGCCTTCTGGCTGACGACCGTCGGCAACATCGTGCTGTGGCGCAAGGTGTTTGCCGTCGACCCGACGATCTCGGGAATCGCCGTCGAGCTCGGGGTCGGCTGCGTGCTGATGGCAACACACGTCGCGCTGCTCGCGCTGCTCGCATGGGGCAGGGCAATCAAGCCGGTCGGCATGGCCGTGGTCGTCGCCGCCGCGATCGCGCAGCACTTCATGCTGCGCTTCGGCGTCGTCATCGACACCGGGCTCATGGCCAACACCTTCGCGACCAACACGAACGAGGCGCGGGACGTGCTCGGCGGCACCTTCGCGTTCGACATGGCTGCCGTCGCGGCGCTGCCGATCGTCTGGCTCTGGCAGGTGCCGATCGTTCGCCGCGACGTCTTGCGCGATGCCGTCAGAAGGCTCGTCGTCTCGGTGCTCGCGATCGCGGTGGCCGCCGGCCTCGTCGCGGCGATGTTCCGGGTGCTCGCGCCGATGGTTCGCAACCACCTGGAGCTTCGATACCTGCCGAATCCGATCTCGCCGCTGCTGGCGGCGACGAAGGCGGTGACGCGTTCCGCGGCACGAAGCCGGCCGGTGCAGCTGACGGCGACCTCAGGCGCCGGCCTCGGGCCCAGCCACGCGCCGGCGGCCGACGCCGCGAAGCCGCCGCTGCTCGTTCTGGTCGTCGGCGAGACCGCCCGCGCCGACCACTTCGGCCTGAACGGCTACGCCCGCGACACCACGCCCGAACTCGCGGCGCGCGGCGTCGTCAGCTTCACCGACGTTCAGTCCTGCGGCACCCACACCGCCGCGTCGGTGCCGTGCATGTTCTCGCCGCTCGGCAAGGCGGCCTACAAGCCCGACGCTCCGGAAACCGGCAACCTCCTCGACGTCGTCCAGGCCGCGGGCGTGGCCGTGCTCTGGGTCGACAACCAGGCCGGGTGCAAGGACGTGTGCGATCGCGTTCTCAACGCCTCGACGAAAGACCTCGCCGGTACTTCCGAAGGGGCACGGTTGTGCAGCGAGGGGGAGTGTCTCGACGAGGCGTTGCTGCAGGGGCTGGACCGCCGCATCGCCGCCTTGCCGGAAGCGGCGCGCAGGAACGGCGTGCTCGTCGTCCTGCACCAGATGGGCAGCCACGGCCCGGCGTACGGCCGCCGCTCGCCGGCAGCGTTCAAGCGCTACCTGCCCGAATGCAAGACGCTCGTGCTCGGCGACTGCACGCACGAGGGCCTCGTCAACGCCTACGACAACTCGATCGCCTACACCGACCACGTGCTCGCGTCGACGATCGACTGGCTGCGCTCGCAGTCGGGCACGTATGCACCCGCGATGCTCTACGTGAGCGACCACGGCGAGTCGCTCGGCGAGTACGGTGTGTTCCTGCACGGGCTCCCCGACGTCATCGCGCCAGCGGTGCAGAAGCACGTGCCGATGATCGTCTGGCTCGGTGACGGCATGACGGCGCGCGACCGGATCGACCCGGCCTGCGTCTCTCGCGAGCGGTCACGCCGCCTCAGCCACGACAACCTCTACCCGAGCGTGCTCGGGTTGCTCGATGTCGTGTCGCCGACCTACCGCGCGAGCCTCGACGTCTTCGCGCCCTGCCGCGAGGCGGCGGCTGCAGGCAAGCGCTGACGCCGCGTCGCCGTTCCTCAGGAGACGATGTAGGCTGCCGAACCGGTCGCCAGCAGGCGACCGTCGGCGGCTGCGAAGCCCATCCGCACCGACGCGACGCGCGAGCCCAGGCGCATCACCTCGGCATCGAGGAGGAAGCTCGGTCCGGTGGCCGGGCGCAGGTAGTCGATCCGCAGGTCGATCGTGCCGAGCTTGCCGAAGCGTCGGGCGCGAACCTCGGGGGGCTCTTCGAGGTGACGAGCACCGATCGCGGCCATCACCGCAAGGCCGGCCATCGCGTCGAGCGCAGCGCTGATGACGCCGCCGTGCAGCCGCTGGTGCTCCATGTGGCCGACGAGTTCGGGTCGCATGTCGATCGAACCCGTGACCCGTTCGGATGCGATGTCCGTCACCCGCACCCCGATCACGCGGTTGAAGGCGATCCGCTCCTCGAACAGGTGCCGCAACGCGGCGACGAACTCGGGCTCGAACGATCCCGGCGCGGTCGACGTCATCACACGCCGAGCTGGCGCGCCGCCAGCTCCTTCATGATCTCCTCCGCGCCGCCGCCGATCTGCATCACCTTGACCTCCCGATAGATGCGCTCGCTCTTCGTGCCGCGCACGTAGCCGGCGCCGCCGAGGATCTGCACCGCGCCGTCGGCGCAGAACTGCATCGCCCGGGTCGCGTGGTTCTTCAGCAGGCACAGCTCGGCGACCCACTCGGCGTCGGTCTCGCCGGCGTCGAGCGCGTCGGTCAGCCGAAGGGTCCAGGCGCGGGCGCTGGCGATGCGCATCTTCATGTCCATCAACCGGTGCCGGATCGCCTGGTGCTCGACGAGGGCGCGTCCGAAGGTCTGCCGCTGGCGCGCCCAGTCGAGCGCCTCGTCGAGGCAGACGCCGGCGAACGCGGTCGCCGCCGCCGACATCGCCAGCCGCTCGCCATTGAAGTTCTCCATCACGGCGCGAAAGCCCGCGTTCTCCTCGCCGACGAGGTGGGTGGCCGGGACGCGGCAGGCGTCGAAACGCAGGTGCGCGGTGTCGCTGCACCACCAGCCCATCTTGTCGAGCTTCGTTCGCGTCAGGCCCGGTGCGTCGCCGGGGACGGCGAAGAGCGAGATGCCCGACGCGCCCGGCGCGCCGGTTCGCGCCGCGACGGTGATCCAGTCGGCGCGCAGGCCCGAGGTGATGAAGGTCTTCTCGCCGTCGAGCACCCAGTCTGCGCCGTCGCGGCGGGCGCGACAGCGCAGGCGCGCGACGTCGGAGCCGCCGCCCGGCTCGGTGACGGCGAGCGCGGCGATCTGCTCTCCGGCGAGCACCGGCACGACGACGCGCTGCTGCAGCTCGTCGCTGCCCTGGGCGACGATCGGCGGCAGCGCGATCGTGTGCGAGAACAGGCTGGCGAGCAGGCCGCCGCTGCCGGCACGCGCCACCTCCTCCGTGGCGACGACGCGCAGGTGCGCCGGCGCCGGCGTGCCGCCGAGCGCTTCCGGCCAGCCGATGCCGAGCAGGCCGGCCTCGGCGGCGCGCCGGTACAGCTCGCGCGGGAACGTGCCGGCTTCGTCCCATGCGGCGACGTGCGGCGCGATCTCGCGGTCGACGAAGCGGCGCACGCCGGCGCGAAACGAGGCGAGCTCGCCGGCGTCGAGGCTCATGGTCGTGGCACCGGGGCGAGCTCGACCAGGCGCTGCCTGGCAGCGACCTGGTCGCCGACGGAGGCATGCACGGCGAGGACGGTGCCGGCGCGCGGCGAGCGCAGCTGGTGCTCCATCTTCATGGCCTCGACGACGGCCACCACGTCGCCGGCCCGCACGGGCTCGCCCGCGGCGACGCGAATCTCCGTGACCCGGCCGTGCATCGGCGCGAGCATCGCATCCGCATCGTGTGCGCCGCGATGCGCAGGCGTTCGGCTCGAGGCGAGGCGTCGATCGACGGTCGCGAGGTCGATGCCGTCGACGAGCCACCACCACGCGTTGCCGTCGCGCGCCCACTCGGCGCGCACGAGGCGGCCGTCGACACGGGCTTCGATCGCGCCGACGGTCGAAGGCACGGTGCCACCACCGGTCACGTCGTCGAGCTCGATCTCGCGCAAGCCGTCGACCCGATGCCGCGGGCGGTCGGGCTCGTTCGCGGCGGGTCCTGCCGGCTCGACCGACATCGCATTGCGCGCACCGACGAGGCGCCACGAGGTCGCCGTGCCGGCGCTGCCGACGATGAGCGGCACGGTCGTGTCGATGGCGGGAGACGACGACCAGCCGCGCCACGCCGCCGGCAACGCATCGCGCGGCAGGAGCGCGATCGCGGCGGCGGCGAGCGCGGTGCCGCGCCGATGGTCCGTCTCGTCGTCGGCCGGGGCGGGGCGCCGGTGTTCGACGTAGGTCGTGGTCGCGTTCCCGCCGACGACGATGGCGTCGCGCAGCAGCGACGCGAGAAAGGCCCGGTTGGTCGTCACGCCAAGGCACACCGTGCGGTCGAGCGCGGCGGCGAGCGCGGCGAGCGCGGCCGGCCGCGTGGGCGCGTGAGCGACGAGCTTGGCGAGCATCGAGTCGTAGAACGACGAGACGACCGTGCCAGCCGCAAGCGCGTGGTCGCAGCGCACACCTTCGGGCACCGCCCAGCGAAGGACGCGGCCCGATTGCGGCAGGAAGGCATCGCCCGCGTCCTCGGCGCACAGGCGAGCTTCGACGGCGTGGCCGCCCGCTTCGAACCGGCGCAGGGCCTCGGCCTGGTCGAGCGGCAACATGCCGCCCTCGGCGACACGAAGTTGCCACTCGACCAGGTCGCAGCCGACGAGTGCCTCGGTCACGGCGTGCTCGACCTGAAGGCGCGTGTTCATCTCCATGAACCAGAAGGAGGGTGCGTCGCCGGTCTCGAGCAGGAACTCGACCGTGCCGGCGCCGACGTAGCCGACCGACGCCGTGATCGCCACCGCCGCGTCGCCCATTCGTCGCCGCAGCGCAGGCGTCACCGCCGGCGACGGCGCTTCCTCGACCAGCTTCTGCTGCCGGCGCTGCAGCGAGCAGTCGCGCTCGCCGAGGTGCACGACGTGGCCGTGCGCATCGGCGAACACCTGCACCTCGACGTGCCGCGCCGGCGAGACGGCGCGCTCGAGGAGCAGACGCCGGTCGCCGAAGGCGGCGGCTGCTTCGGCGGCGGCCGATGCGAGCGCGTTGTCGAGTGCGGCCGGATCGACGACGAGGCGCATCCCACGGCCGCCGCCACCGGCCGCCGCCTTGACCATGAGCGGAAACCCGATGCGTGCCGCTTCACGGGCGAGCGTCGCGGTGTCCTGCGCGCCGCCGTCGTACCCTGGCAGCACGTCGATCCCGAGCGCGGCGACGTGTCGCCGCGCTGCGGCCTTGTCCCCCATCGTCCGCATCGCCGCAGCCGGCGGACCGATCCAGACGAGACCGGCGTCGAGCACCGCCTCGGCGAAGTCGGCCCGCTCGGCGAGGAAGCCGTAGCCGGGGTGGACCGCGTCGGCGCCGGCTGCGCGCGCGGCATCGAGCAGCGCGTCGATGCGCAGGTACGAGTCGACGGCGCGCTCGCCGCCGATCGGCACGACGCGGTCGACCGCGCTGGTGTGCGGCGCGTCGCGGTCCGCATCGGAGGCGACGCCGATGGTCTCGATGCCGAGCCGTCGCGCCGTGCGGGCGATGCGCACCGCGATCTCGCCGCGGTTGGCGACGAGGAGCCGGCGGATGGGTGCTCGCTCGCCCGTCACGCGCCGCTCAACCCTTGCGCGACGGCAGAATGTGCATGTGCTTGGCGATGATGCCGAGCATCACCTCGTCGGCGCCGCCGGCGATCGAGCCGAGGCGCCCGTCGCGGTAGTAGCGGGAGACCGGGTTGTCCCAGGTGTAGCCCATGCCGCCCCAGTACTGCATGCAGGCGTCGGGCACGGCGCGCGACAGGCGGCAGGCCTTGAGCTTGGCCATCGACGCGAGCTCGGTCACGTCTTCGCCCGCGATGTAGCGCTCGGTCGCCATGTGCACCAGCCCGCGCAGCGCCTCGACCTCGGTCTTGAGCTCGGCGAGCTTGTAGTGCACGACCTGGTGGTCGAGCACGCTGCGGCCGAAGATGGTCCGCTCGCGCGCGTAGTCGGCGGTCTGGCGGATGCAGTTGCCGAGCGACTCGATGGCGTGCGCCGCTGCCCAGAGGCGTTCCTCCTGGAACTGCATCATCTGGTACGTGAAGCCCATGCCTTCCTCGCCGACGCGGTTGGCCTGCGGCACGCGCACGTCGTCGAAGTGGATGAGGCCGGTGTCGCTCGACATCATCCCGATCTTGCGAATCTTCTTCGCGCGGACGACACCCGGCGTGTCCATCGGCACCATGATCAGCGTCTTGTTCTTGTGCGCCGCGCCTGCACCGGTGTTGGCGAGCAGGCACATCCAGTCGGCCTGCAGGCTGTTGGTGATCCACATCTTGGCGCCGTTGATGACGTAGTCGCCGCCGACCTTCTTCGCGGTCGTCTTGATGCTCGCCACGTCCGACCCCGCGCCCGGCTCCGACACGCCGATGCAGCCGACCGCGTCGCCGGTGATCGCCGGCACCAGGAACTCGCGGCACAGCGCTTCCGAGCCGAAGCGGGCCAGCGCCGGCGTGCACATGTCGGTCTGCACGCCGATGGCCATCGGCACGCCGCCGCAGGCGATGTGCCCGAGCGTCTCGGCCATGACGACGGAGTAGGAGTAGTCGAGCGCCGAGCCGCCGTAGGCCTCGGGCTTGGTCAGGCCGAGCAGGCCGAGGTCGCCCAGCCGCTTGAACACCTGGTGCGCCGGAAATTCCTCGGCTTCCTCCCATTCGTCGACGTGCGGATTGATCTCCTCGTCGATGAAGCGACGCAGCGTGCGCCGGATTTCCTCGTGCTCGTGGCTGAGTTGCATCGCAAAGGTCTCCTGGTCAGGGGCGGGCGACGCCGAACGAGAGCGGGTGCAACGTCCTGCGTGCGGCCTCGTCGATCACGGCGAGGCACAGCGCGAGCACGCGGCGGGTGTCGCGCGGGTCGATGATGCCGTCGTCGAGGAGCCGCCCCGACGTGTAGAACGCGTCGCTCTGCCGCTCGAAGTTGGCGACGATGGCGGCGCGGGTCTGCACCAGCTTCGCCTCGTCGACCGGCTCGCCCTTGCGCGCGGCGCCTTCGCGGGCCACGATCTCCATCGTCGCCGCCGCCTGCTCGGCGCCCATCACCGCGGTGCGCGCAGTCGGCCAGCTGAACGCGAAGCGCGGCCGAAAGCCCCGGCCGCACATGCCGTAGTTGCCGGCGCCGAACGAGGCGCCGCAGTGGATGGCGACCTGCGGCACGTTCGCGTTGGCGAGCGCCTGGATCTGCTTCGAACCGTGCTTGATCATGCCGGCGCGTTCCGCCTCGGTGCCGACGATGAATCCCGTCGTGTTGTGCAGCCAGACGATGGGGAGCCCGGCCTGGCAGCAGGTCTGCACGAAGTGCGTGACCTTGGTGCTGCCGGCGGGGTCGAGCGGGCCGTTGTTGGTGACGATGCCGACGCGAATGCCGGCGATGGCGGCGTAGCAGCACACCGTCGCCGGGCCGTAGCCGGCCTTGAACTCGAGCGTCTCGGAAGCATCCACGATGCAGGCGATCGCGTCCCGCATGTCGACGGCCTTCTTCGGGTCGGCGCCGAACAGGTCGAGGAGCGCGTCGACGTCGCGCTTCGGTGGCGGGCCGTCGGGCCACCACGCGCGCGGTTGCCAGCCAAGCGCGGCGATGAGGTCGCGAGCGATGCCGAGCGCATGCGCATCGTCGTCGGCGAGGTGCTCGGCGAGGCCGGTGATCGTCGCGTGCAGCTCGGCGCCGCCGAGGGCCTCGTCGGTCGCGATCTCGCCGGTCGCGGCCTTGAGCAGCGGCGGTCCGGCGAGAAATGCGCGGCCGCGGCCGCGCACCATCACGACGTGATCGGACAGCCCCGTCATGTAGGCGCCGCCTGCCGTCGACGAGCCGTGCACGACGGCGATCACCGGCAGTCCGGCGGCCGAGTGGCGGGCCAGGTTGCAGAAGATCGAGCCGCCGTGGATGAACTGCTCGACGCGGTAGGCAAGCAGGTTGGCGCCGGCGGATTCGACCAGGTGCACGAACGGCAACCGGTTCTCCAGCGCGATCGCCTGCGCGCGCAGCAGCTTCTCGAGGCCGAACGGCTGCAGGGCGCCGGCGTCGATGCCGGCGTCGTCGGCGACGAGCATCACGCGGACGCCCGAGACGACGCCGATGCCGGCGATCACGCCGCCGCCGGGCACCGAACGCTCGGGGTCGTCGCGGTCGGCGAGCCACCCGGCGAGCGTCGACAGCTCGAGGAAGGGAACGCCGGGATCGAGGAGCCGCGACACGCGCTCGCGCGGCAGCAACTGGCCGCGCCGGTCGAACAGCGCCGCTGCCTTCGCGCTCGCCGCACGCGTGCGTGCCTCGAGCGAGCGCCAGCGGTCGACGAGGGCGAGCGTGTGGGCGCGGTTGTCCGGCACGGACGCAGCGGCGCTCAACGCTGCAGCACCTTCGGCGTCGACGCGAGGTGGAAGCCGTCGAACGCCGGCGTCGAGCCGCCGTTGCCGACCTCCGGCCAGATGCGCTTCGCGTTCGGCGCGGCGCCGTCGATGCGCAGGCACGCTCCCGAGACGAACGCGGCCCCCGGCGACAGCAGGAAGACGATCGCCGCGGCGACCTCGCTCTCGGTGCCGAGCCGGCGCAGCGGCACGAGGTCCTTCATGCCGAGGATCTGCGCCGTCATCGACGGCGGGTAGCGGTCCATTCCGCTCGATGCGATCCAGCCCGGCGCGACCGCGTTGACGCGCACCGGCGCCCATTCGAGTGACGCTGTTTCGGTGAGGTTGAGCATGCCGGCGCGCGCAGCGCCCGAGTGGCCCATGCCCGGCATCCCCATCCACATGTCGGCGATGACGTTGACGACGGCGCCCGACGCCGCACTCCGCATCCATTGCGTGTAGCACTCGCGGGCGACGAGGAAGCCGCCCGTGAGGTTGTTGCGGACGACGGCGTCGAACCCCTTGCCGCTGGTGTCGGCCAGGCGCGCCGGGAACTGGCCGCCGGCGTTGTTGACGAGGCCGTCGATGCGGCCGTGCGCGGCGAGGATCGCGGCGATCGCGGCCTGCACGGCGGGTTCGTCGCGGATGTCGGCGGCGTGCGTCGTGCACACGCCGCCCTGCGCTTCGATCTCACCCTGCACCGAGTCGAGCTTGCCCTGCGTGCGCCCGACGATCGCGATGCGGGCGCCGAGCGACGCCAGCTCGTGCGCCGTGCAGCGACCGATCCCCGACCCGCCGCCGGTGACGACGACGACCTGTCCATCGAACAGGCCGGGCGCGAAGATCGATCGGTAGGGCGACATGGCGCGGATTGTCGCGGCTGCGATCAGAATGCCGGACCTCGAAAGCCCGGAGCCGTCCGCATGACCCACGCCATGATCTTCGACGCCGTGCGCACGCCGCGCGGCAAGGGCAAGAAGGACGGCAGCCTGCACGAGGTCAAGCCGATCGACCTGCTCGCCGGACTGCTCGTCAAGCTGCAGCGGCGCCACGGCTTCGACCCGGCCGAGCTCGACGACGTGGTGATGGGCGTCGTCTCGCCGGTCGGCGAGCAGGGCTCGGTGATCGCCAAGACGGCGGCGCTCGTCGCCGGCTGGGATTGCCGGGTTGCCGGGATTCAGATCAACCGCTTCTGCGCGTCGGGCCTCGAGGCCGTCAACATCGCGGCACAGAAGGTCGCGAGCGGCTGGGAGGACATGGTCGTCGCGGGCGGCGTCGAAAGCATGTCGCGGGTCGCGATCGGCTCCGACGGCGGCGCCTGGTCGGACGACCCCGCCACCAACGCGAAGCTCGGCTTCGTGCCGCAGGGCATCGGCGCCGACCTCATCGCCACGCTGGCGGGCTGGGACCGCGACGACGTCGACGGCTACGCGCTTGAATCGCAACGCCGCGCCGCCGCTGCGCAGTCTGCCGGGCATTTCGACCGCTCGGTGCTCTCCGTCGACGACGCGATCGGCCTGCCGGTGCTCGAACGCGACGAATTCCTCAAGCCACGGACCACGCTCGAAGGGCTCGGCCAGCTCAAGGTCGCCTTCGCCGAGCTCGGTGCGATGGGCTTCGACGCGGTGGCGCTCGCCCGTTATCCGCAGGTCGAGCGCATCCGCCACGTGCACACCGCCGGCAACTCGTCGGGCATCGTCGACGGCGCGGCGGCGGTGCTGATCGGCAGCGAGGCCAAGGGGCGGGCGATGGGCCTCGCGCCGCGTGGCCGCGTCGTCGCCACCGCGCTGTCCGGCGCCGACCCGACGATCATGCTCACCGGCCCGATGCCGGCCACGCGCAAGGCGCTCGTCAAGGCCGGGCTCACGGTCGACGACATCGACCTGTTCGAGGTCAACGAGGCGTTCGCCGCCGTGCCGATGCGCTTCATGCGCGAGATGGGCGTGCCGCACGAGAGGGTCAACGTGAACGGCGGCGCGATCGCCCTCGGCCACCCGCTCGGCGCCACCGGCGCGATGCTCGTCGGCACGCTGCTCGACGAGCTCGAGCGCCGGTCCCTCAAGCGCGGCCTGGTGACGCTGTGCGTCGGCGGCGGCATGGGCATCGCGACGATCGTCGAACGGGTCTGACGCCGATGGCCTCGACGCTGCGCCTCGACACCGATGCCGACGGCATCGCGACGCTGACCTTCGACGACCCGGCCTCGAAGGTCAACACGATGAACGAGGCGTGGCAGGCCGACCTCGCCGACGCGGTGTCGCAGCTCGAGCGCGACCGCGAGGTGATCCGCGGCGTGTTGCTGGCGTCGGCGAAGTCGACTTTCTTCGCCGGGGCCGAGCTCAAGGGCGTGCTGACCCTGCTCGAGAGCGACTCCGCGGCCGGGTTCACGCGCATCGAGGCGCTGAAGAAGAGCTTTCGTCGCCTCGAGACGCTCGGCCGTCCGGTCGTCGCGCTGCTCGCCGGCTCGGCGCTCGGCGGCGGCTGGGAGGTCGCGCTGGCCGCGCATGCCCGCTTCGCCCTCGACGATGCACGCATCCGTTTCGGCACGCCCGAGGTCACGCTCGGGCTCATCCCGGGGGCGACCGGCATCACGAAGACGGTGCGACTGCTCGGCCTCACCGCCGCCCGACCGCTGCTGCTCGAGGGTCGCCTCTTCGACCCGGCCGAGGCGCTCGAGCTGGGTCTCGTCGACGGGCTCGCGGCCAATGTCGATGAGCTCAGATCCAAAGCACTCGACTGGATTGCCGCCCACCCCGACGCGACGCAGCCCTGGGACCGCAAGGGCTGGCGCATTCCCGGCGGCGCGCCGTCGGATCCGAAGGTGGCGATGGGCCTCGCTGTCGCCCCCGCGATGCTGGCGGCGAAGACGCGCGGTCTTTATCCGGCGCAGCAGGCCGTGCTCGAGACGATGGTCGAGGGCGCACTTGTCGACTACGACACCGCGACCCGGATCGAGAGCCGCAAGCTCGCCCGGCTGATGGTCTCGCAGACGACGAAGAACCTCGTCCAGGCCAACTTTTTCGACCTGAACGCGATCCGCTCCGGCCGCTCGCGGCCTGAAGGCCACGCGCGCTGGAAGCCCGCCAAGGTGGGCATCCTCGGCGCCGGGATGATGGGCGCCGGGATCGCCCACGCCAACGCCGTGCGCGGCTTCGCCTGCGTGCTGAAGGACGTGTCGGCCGAGAAGGCTGAGGCAGGGCGCAAGACGGTCGACGCGATCGTCGCGTCGCAGGTCAAGGCCGGCAGGCTCGACGAGGCCGCTGCGATGCGTGTGCTGGCGCTCGTCAAGCCAACCATCGCGGTCGCCGACCTCGACGGCTGCGACCTGATCGTCGAAGCGGTGTTCGAGCAGCGTGAGCTCAAGGCGGCCGTGACACGCGAGGCCGAGCCGATGCTGGCGCCCGGCGGCGTCTTCGCCAGCAACACGTCGACGCTGCCGATCACCGGCCTCGCGGCGGCGAGCCGCGCGCCCGAGCGTTTCGTCGGCCTGCACTTCTTCTCGCCGGTGCACCGGATGAAGCTGGTCGAGATCATCCGCGGCGAGCGCACGAGCGACGAGACCATCGCCCATGCGTTCGACTACGTCGTTGCGCTGGGCAAGACGCCGATCGTCGTCCGCGACTCGCGTGGATTCTTCACCAGCCGCGTCTTCGGCACCTACGTCATGGAAGGCGCGACGATGCTCGCCGAGGGCGTCCCGGCGCCGCTGATCGAGAACGCCGCGCTTGCCGTAGGCATGCCGGTCGGACCGCTCGCCGTGCTCGACGAGACGTCGCTCTCGCTGTCGGTCCACGTCATGGAGCAGACACGCGCCGACCTCGCCGCCGAGGGCCGGAAGTGGGAGCCCCATGCCGGCGAGCGGCTGGTCGAGGCGATGGTCCGCGAGCTGGAGCGGCCGGGCAGGGCGGGCGGGGGCGGCTTCTACGATTACCCGGCAGGGCAGCCCAAGCGCCTCTGGCCGGGACTCGCGTCGCGCTTCGAGCGGGCCGACCAGCTCGGCGCCGATGTCGCCGAGCTCGGGCGCAGGCTCCTCTACCGGCAGTCGATCGAGACCGCGCGCTGCCTCGCCGAGGGCGTGCTCGGCAGTACGGCCGACGCCAACATCGGCTCGATCTTCGGCATCGGCTTTCCGGCGTGGACCGGCGGGGCGATGCAGTACATCGCGAGCGAGGGCGTCGAGAATTTTCTCGGGCGGGCGCAGGCCCTGGCGGAGGCCTGCGGGCCGCGCTTCGCGGTCGACGACGCGACCCGCGAGGCGATCACTTCGTCGACAGGATCCACTGCACGATCTGCGTCGCCTCGGCCTCGCTGACCTGGGGGTTCGCGGGCATCGGGATCACGCCCCAGACGCCCGAACCGCCCTTCATCACCTTTTGCGCGAGCTTGTTCACGGCATCGGGCTGACCGGCGTACTTGGCGGCGACGTCTTTATAGGCCGGGCCTATCACCTTCTTGTCGACGGCGTGGCAGGCCATGCAGTTCTTCTTCTGCGCCAGATCGGCGTTGGCCAGGGCCGGCGTGGTGAGGAACGGTGTCACGAACAGGGCGAGCAGAAGGGCTTTCATTCGGATGGGTCGTGTGCGCCGGCGGTGCGCTCGGCTACCATGAGGATAACGACCCCGGGGCGCGTCGCGTTGACGTCCCCGCGGATCGCTCCTCCCTGGAGACCTCGCGATGCTCTTCGTCGCCCTCGGCGTCCTGCTGATCGCCCTGAACCTGCTCGGCATCGGGCCGTTCGCCGCCTGGAACTGGGAGTTCTTCGGCGACATGTGGAAGTTCTGCGTGCCGTTCGTCCTGGCCGTCGTGTGGTGGACGTGGACCGACAAGTCCGGGATGGACAAGCGCCGCGAGATGAACCGCATGGAAAAGCGCAAGCAGACGCGGCGCGAGGAAAATCTGACTGCGCTCGGCATGGGGCAGCGCGAGCGTCACAAGCGCAACAAGCAGCAGCGCTGAGACCGCACCGGGCCGGTGCGGCTTGGTGCGGCCTGCCCGCGCCGGCCGTCCGGCCTGTCAGTCGCCGTCGAGCACCGCTCCGAGGCTCGCACTCGAGGCGTTCTTCGCGAACTTGGCCAGCACACCGCGCGTGTAGCGCGGCGCCGGCTTCTTCCAGGCCGCGCGACGCCGCGCGATCTCGGCATCGTCGACCTCGAGCTGCAGCAGGAGGCGGTGCGCGTCCATCGTGATCGTGTCGCCTTCCTCGACGAGCGCGATGAGCCCCCCGACATGGGCCTCGGGCGCCACGTGGCCGACCACCATGCCCCAGGTGCCACCCGAGAAGCGCCCGTCGGTCACCAGGCCGACCGTCTCGCCCAGGCCCTGGCCGATCAGCGCCCCGGTCGGTGCGAGCATCTCCGGCATCCCCGGCGCGCCCTTGGGGCCGAGGTAGCGCAGCACCATCACGTCGCCGGCATGGATGCGGCGGGCGAGGATCGCGTCCATCGCCGACGCCTCGTCGTCGAACACGCGCGCCGGCCCGGTGATCGACGGGTTCTTCAGGCCCGTGATCTTGGCGACGGCACCTTCGGGCGACAGGTTGCCCTTGAGCACCGCCAGGTGCCCCTCGCTGTACATCGGGTTGTCGAACGGGCGAATGACTTCGGCCGAGCCGCTCGGCGCAGGCGGCACTGCCGCGAGCGTCTCGGCGATCGTGCGGCCGGTGATGGTGATGCAATCGCCGTGCAGGAGCCCGGCCTCGAGCAGCACCTTCATCACCTGCGGGATGCCGCCGGCGCGGTGCAGGTCGACTGCCATGAAGCGCCCCGAGGGCTTCAGGTCGCACAGCACGGGCACTTTCATGCGCACGCGCTCGAAGTCGTCGATCGTCCACTCGACGCCTGCCGTGTGCGCGATCGCCAGCAGGTGCAGCACGGCGTTGGTCGAGCCACCGGTGGCCATCGTCACGGCGACGGCGTTCTCCAGGCTCTTGCGCGTGACGATGTCGCGTGGCTTCAGGTTGCGCTTCACCGCCTCGACCAGCACGGTCGCCGCCTCGCTCGCCTTGGCGACGATCTCGTCGTGCACGTTGGCCATCGTGCTCGAGTGCGGCAGCGCCATGCCCATCGCCTCGATCGCCGAACTCATCGTGTTGGCCGTGTACATGCCGCCGCACGAACCGGTGCCCGGAATGGCGCGACGCTCGATCTCGCCGAAGTCGGTCTCGGTCATCGTCCCCGCGGTGTAGCGGCCGACGGCCTCGAACACGCTGACGATCGACAGGTCCTCGCCCTGGTAGCGGCCCGGCAGGATGGTGCCGCCGTAGACGTAGATGGCCGGAACGTTGGCGCGCAGGATGCCCATCATCCCGCCGGGCATGTTCTTGTCGCAGCCGCCGACCACCAGCACGCCGTCCATCCACTGGCCACCGACGCAGGTCTCGATGCAGTCGGCGATGACCTCGCGCGACACCAGCGAGTACTTCATGCCTTCGGTGCCCATCGCCATGCCGTCTGAAATGGTCGGCGTGCCGAAGATCTGCGCGTTGCCGCCGGCCGCCTCGATGCCGGCGACGGCGGCGTCGGCGAGCTTCTGCAGTCCGGCGTTGCAGGGCGTGATCGTCGAGTGGCCGTTGGCGACGCCGATCATCGGTTTGCGAAAGTCGCTCTCCTCGTAGCCGATCGCGTAGTACATCGACCGGTTGGGCGCGCGGGCAGTGCCCTCGGTGATGTTGCGGGAGCGGCGGTTGGGGGCGTCGGTGGTGGATTCGGCCATGGTGCGATGCGCTTTGTGCGGTCCGGAGCGAGCGGGTCGGGAGAATCGATCGTATCGCCTCGTCGATAATCCGCCGCCATGCTCGTGCACCCGCAGTTCGACCCGATCGCCCTCGATCTCACGAAGATCGGCCTGCCGATCGCGATTCACTGGTACGGGCTGATGTACCTGGTCGGCTTCGGGCTCTTCCTGTTCCTGGCCGTGCAACGAACGAAGCAGGAGCCTTACCAATCGCTCGGCTGGACGCGTCGGGACGTCGAGGACCTGCTCTTCTGGGGCGTCGTCGGCACCGTGATCGGCGGGCGCCTCGGCTACGTGCTGTTCTACAAGCCCGGCTACTACGCGCAGCACCTGCTGGAGGTCTTCGCGGTGTGGAAGGGCGGCATGTCGTTCCACGGCGGCCTGATCGGCGTGATCGTCGCGATGGCGCTGTTCGCACGGTCGCGCGGCCGACCGTTCCTCGAGGTGTCGGACCTCGTCGCGCCCTGCGTGCCGACGGGCTTTGCCGCCGGCCGTCTCGGCAACTTCATCAATGGCGAGCTGTGGGGCCGGTTCTCGGACCCGTCGCTGCCGTGGGGCATGGTGTTCCCCCAGTCGGGCTCGAACCTGCCGCGGCATCCGTCGCAGATCTACCAGTTCCTGCTCGAGGGGATGCTGCTGTTCGTGCTGCTCTGGATCTACGCACGCAAGCCCCGCGGCCTCGGCCAGGTGTCGGGCGCGTTCCTGTTCGGCTACGGCGTGTTCCGCTTCATCGCCGAGTTTTTCCGCGAGCCCGATGCCTTTCTCGGCCTGCTCGCGCTCGGCATGAGCATGGGCCAGTGGCTGTGCGTGCCGATGATCGTCGCCGGCGTCATGCTGTGGTGGTGGGGCCGCAGCCGGCCGACGACGACCGGGCGCGCCAAGGATGCGGGCGAACCGGCACTGAGCGGGCGGCGCGGCTGACCGCGATGCGGATCGTCGTCCTCGACACCGAGACCACGGGCCTGAGCCCCGAGTCGGGCGACCGCGTCATCGAGATCGGCTGCGTCGAGCTGGTGAACCGGCGCCTGACCGGCCGCACGCTGCACCGCTACGTCAACCCCGAGCGCACGAGCAGCGACGACGCACGCAAGGTGCACGGCATCGAAGACGCGTTCCTGTCGACGCAGCCGCGGTTCGTCGAAGTCGTCGACGAGCTGCTCGAGTTTCTCGCAGGCGCCGAGGTCATCATCCACAACGCGCCCTTCGACGTCGGCTTCCTCGACGCCGAGCTGCGCCGCGTCGAGCGGGCGCTGTTCGCGACCCACGTGCACCGCGTCACCGACACGATCGCGCTCGCCCGCGAGCAGTACCCCGGCAAGTCGATCTCGCTCGACGCGCTGTGCCGCCGGCTCGAGGTCGACGCGTCGGCGCGGACGGTGCACGGCGCGCTGCTCGACGCCGGCCTGCTCGCCGAGGTCTACCTGCGGATGACGCGCGGCCAGGAGTCGCTCGTCATCGACGCCGCCAGCGCCCTCGCGGCCGAACACGCCGCCCAGCCGATCGATTTCGCCGCGCTCCATCTGGTCGTCGTCGAACCTGCCGACGCCGAACTCGCCGCGCACGAGGCGACGCTCGCGGCGATCGACAAGGCCAGCGGCGGCAGCACGGTCTGGCGCCGTTTCGAGCCGGCCGGCGCCGTCGCATAGGCGTCGCCTAGGGTTTACGCGTGGCACAATCCCGCCGGTCCCGTCGCTGCGTCGCGGCGCCGAACGGGCGGTTAGCTCAGCGGTAGAGCACTGCCTTCACACGGCAGGGGTCGCAGGTTCGAACCCTGCACCGCCCACCAGATCCGATGCCATCCCAGCCCCTCGAGATCGTCCTTCGCGCAGCCGCCTTCGCGGCGCACAAGCACCGCGACCAGCGTCGCAAGGACGCGGAGGCGTCGCCCTACATCAACCACCCGATCGGGCTGGCGACCATCCTGGCCAGCCACGGCGTGCTCGACCCGGTGACGCTGTGCGCCGCGCTGCTGCACGACACCATCGAGGACACCGCGACGACGGGCGAGGAGCTCGAACGCGAGTTCGGCGCCGACGTGCGCTCGGTCGTCGAGGAGGTGACCGACGACACGACGCTGCCGAAGGCGGATCGCAAGCGGCTGCAGATCGAGCACGCGGCGCACATCAGCGAGCGCGCCAAGCTGGTCAAGCTCGCCGACAAGATCAGCAACGTCGGCGACGTCGCGGCGCATCCGCCCGACCGCTGGGACCTGGCGCGTCGGCAGGGCTATTTCGACTGGGCCAAGGCCGTCGTCGACCAGATGCGCGGCGTGCACCCCGGGCTCGAGGCGACGTTCGATGCCGCGTACGCAGCCCGCGCCGCGCTCGACACGAGGCCGACGTGAGCGATACCGGCTACTTCGAAGGCCACGCCCTCGACGCCGGCGGCCGCGAGCTGCGCTTCGTCGCCCGCTACGAGGTCGACGACACCGTGGAGGTCTTCTGGCGCGCGCGCCTGTTCGACGCTGCACGCAAGCCGCTCGGCGATCGGCACGGCGCCTTCGTCGCGGCCTCGACGGTGCAGGGCGACCTGCAGCACGAGATCGGCGACCGGGTGCGCCGGTCGGTGGTGCGCGATTTCGGTGTCGTCGAGCCGGTGCCGCAGGCCGTCGTCAGCGACCGCTCGACGCCGCGAGCCGCACGCCGAACGCGATGAACGCCACGCCGGTGACGCGGTCGAGCGTGGCCGCGACGCCGGGCCTGGCGAGCAGCCTCGCGATGGCACGCGTCGCCGCGACGAGCAGGCCGAACCAGGCGACGCCGAGCAGGGCGTGCACCGTGCCGAGGAGCAGCATGAACGGCGCCGCCGCGACGCCCTCGGGCACGAATTGCGGCAGGAACGACACGTAGAACACGCCCACCTTGGGGTTGAGGAGGTTGGTGAGCAGGCCGCGGAAAAAGGCATCCAGCGGCCGCGCACCGGCGGTCGGTGGCTCGGCCGTTGCCGAGGCCGCGGCGATCGGCCGTGTCCGGCGCATCAGCAGGGCTGCGCCCAGCCAGACGAGGTAGGCCGCGCCGACCCAGCGCAGCGCCGCATACGCGGCCTCGGACGCGGCGAGCAGGGCGCCGACGCCGACCGCGACGAGGCCGGCCCAGCCCAGGCACCCCGCGCACACGCCGCAGCCAGCGGCGAACGCGGCGCGCCGTGTGTCGACCGCGGCGGTGCGCAGCACGAGGGCGGTGTCGAGGCCGGGCGTGATCGTCAGCAGCGCCGCGGCGACGGCGAACGCGGCGACCGCGCCGGCCGGCGTCACGGACGTGGCTTGATCGGCGTGTAGAGCTGTTCCGCGGCCGCCTCGGGCTGCATCAACCGCCACCGTTCGAGCGCGGCGAGGTCGCCGACGGAACGGCGCGCTTCGTCGGCGCTGAGGATCGCGTCGAGCTCCAGCACGCGGGCCACGCACCGGGCGATCCACTCGGCGTCGTCACGGACGTAGTCGCCGCTGGCCTCGATGCGCTCCACCGGGATGCGTTCGGTGCGCTCGAAGCGGTCGCCGTTGCCGGCCGGGTCGGCGATGCGCTGCCGGGCCGCATGCTCCTCGTCGGCGACCGTTTCGGGTTCGACCTGGCCGCGCATCGGCCAGAGCGCCTCGCCGACGGGGACGTAGCTGGCCGGCTCGGCACCGGTGACGAGCTGGGCTAGCCGCAGCGCGAAGCGCTCGATCCACTGTTCGCGGGTGACGTTGAAGTTCATGGCGCTCGACCCTCCTCGCCGCCCGGGGCCGGGCGCCACTCGCCGGAAACGAGCAGCTCGTGCGGGCCGAACTGCGCCTTGTACGTCATCTTCGCACTCTGGTCGATCCAGTAGCCGAGATAGAGGTGCTCGAGGCCCAGCGCCCGCGTCTGTTCGATCTGCCAGAGCACGTTGTAGGTGCCGTAGCTCGCCTTCGCGTCGGGTTCGAAGAAGGTGTAGACGGCCGACAGGCCGTCGTTGAGCACGTCGAGGATGGAGATCATCTTCAGTGCCCCCTCGCCGGCGCCGTCGGCCGCCGGCTCGCGGAACTCGACCAGTCGCGAGTTGACGCGGCTTTGCAGCAGGAACTGCGTGTACTGGTCGATCGAGTCGTGGTCCATGCCGCCGCCGATGTGGCGGCCGGCCTGGTAGCGCAGGTAGAGCTGGTAATGCTCGGGAACGAAGCACAGCCGCAGCACGCGCGCCTCGAGCAGCTGATGGGCGCGCCAGGCACGCCGCTGGCTGCGCGTCGGCCGGAACGTGGCCACCGGCACGCGCAGCGGCAGGCAGGCGCGGCAGCCGTCGCAGTAGGGCCGGTACGTGAACATGCCGCTGCGGCGAAAGCCGTTGGCGACGAGGCCGGAGTAGGCGTCGGCGTGGATCAGATGGCTGGGGGTGGCGACCTGCGAGCGTGCCAGGCGGTCGGGCAGGTAGCTGCACGGGTAGGGCGCCGTGGCGTAGAACTGCAGCGAGGCGAGCGGAAGTTCTTTCGGATGGGTCACGGCGCAGCGGCAGCCCGGTCGTCGGTGGCGGCCGGGCCGACGTCGATGCCGACCTCGCGCCACATCCTCAAATCATAGGACCAATCGTCGATCGGCTGCCGCGCAGAAGCCTCTGCGACCCGCTCCAGAAAGGCGTCGCGCGCGATCTCGCGGCCGCCGAACGACGCCAGGTGCGACGTCTTCTGCTGGCAGTCGATCGTCTCGATGCCGTGCGTCCGGCAGAAGGCGACGAGCGCGACGAGCGCGACCTTCGATGCATCCGTCACGCGGGTGAACATCGACTCGCCGAAGAACATCCGCCCGAGGCAGACGCCGTAGAGACCACCGGCGAGTTCGCCGTCGATCCAGGTCTCGACGCTGTGCGCGACGCCGGCTGCGTGCCAGTCGCCATAGGCGCCGACCATTTCCGGGACGATCCAGGTGCCCGTGTCGCCGCCGCGGTCCGATCCGGCACAGCCTGCGATGACGCGGTCGAACGCAGTGTCGATTCGCACCTGATGGCCGGCAGCGACGGCGAAGCGGCGCAATGTCTTCTGCATCGAGCGGCCGAGCTTGAACTCGGCGGGCAGCAGCACCATCCGCGGGTCGGGCGACCACCACAGGATCGGCTGCCCCTCGCTGTACCACGGGAAGATGCCCTTGCCGTAGGCCTCGGCGAGGCGGGCGATGCCGAGGTCACCGCCGGCGGCGACCAGGCCCGGCGCTTCGCTGCCCTGGGGAAGCGCGGATGCCGCGTCGGGCAAGCGGTCGGCCGGACCGCGCAGCCAGGGGATCACGCGGCGGCCAGGGCCTGCTTCTTCTGCCGGATCGCGACGCCGTTGCGCACGGCGATCACCTCGGCGAGGATGGCGACGGCGATCTCGGCCGGGGTCCGGCTGCCGATGTCGAGGCCGATCGGGCCGTGCAGCCGCTCGATCTCGTCGCGCGAAAGGTCGAACTGCTCCAGGCGCTCCTTGCGCTTGGCGGTGTTGCCGCGCGAGCCGAGCGCGCCGATGTAGAAGGCCGGCGACTTCAGCGCCTCGAGCAACACCAGGTCGTCGAGCTTGGGGTCGTGGGTGACGGCCACGACGGCGGTGTGGGGGTCGAGCTGCAGCGCGGTCGCCACGTCGTCGGGCATGTCGGTGGTGAACGTCGTGCCGGCGACGTCCCAGGTGAGGTGGTACTCCTCGCGCGGGTCGCAGACGACGACCTCGAAGTCGAGTGCGAGTGCCATCTCGGCGAGTGTGCGCGACAGCTGGCCGGCGCCGATGACGAGCATGCGCCAGCGCGGACCGTAGACGGCTCGCATCGTCGTTCCATCGAACGAGAACGCGTCGCCGCGAGTCGCCGGGCCGATGCGGACCTCGCCGGTCGCGAGGTCGACGGTGCGGGCGACCAGCTCGTGGCGCGCGGTGCGCTCGAGCACCTCGTCGATCCACGCGGCGTCGACGAGCGGCTCCTGGACGAGGCGGAGGTTGCCGCCGCACGGCAGGCCGAAGCGCGCCGCCTCCTCCTTGGTCACGCCGTAGGTGATCGGCGCCGGCTTCGCGACGCGCTCGCCGCCGCGCACGCGGTCGATCAGGTCGTCTTCGACGCAGCCACCGGAGACCGAGCCGACGACGAGCCCGTCGTCGCGCATCGCCAGCAGGGCGCCGGGCGGCCGCGGCGCCGACCCCCACGTCTCGATGACGGTGACCAGCCAGACGGCACGCCCTTCGGCGCGCCATCGTCGGGCCTGCGCCAGCACCTGGAGGTCGAGGCTGTCCATGAGACGACGATGTTAGCGGGGGCCGGATCGCCGCCGGATGCGAAGAAGCCCGCCGAGGCGGGCTTCGCGATCCGTGCGGCCGGGTGCTAGATCTTTCCGAGCAGCAGCAGCACGACGATGATCAGCACGATCAGCCCGAGTCCGCCACTCGGGCCGTAGCCCCAGGATCGGCTGTAGCCCCAGCTCGGCAGGGCGCCGACCAGCAACAGGATGAGCACGATCAACAGGATGGTTCCGAGCGTCATTGCTTTTCTCCTCGTAGGCCGCCCTCTCGCGGCGATGGAAGAAGCCTAGGGCCGCGACCGGCGCGGACCGGCGAGCGTTCCGGCCATCGCCCTGTCGTCCTTCGGCGGATCGGGCCGCGCCCGGTGTCCTACAGCGACGACAGGCGGCGATCGGTCGATCCGGCCCTTACTCCATCGACCAGCCGTGGCTCACCACGAGCGACTGCCCCGTCAGTGCATTGCTGGGAAATGCCGCGAACAGGAGTGCGACCTCGGCCACGTCGTCGAGCGTCGTGAACTCTCCGTCGACCGTGTCCTTCAGCATGACCTTCCGTATCACGTCGTCCTCGCTGATGCCGAGCGCCCTCGACTGCTCTGGAATCTGCTTGTCGACGAGCGGCGTGCGGACGAAGCCGGGGCAGATCACGTTGGCGCGGACCTTGTGCGGCGCACCCTCCTTGGCGATCGTGCGGGCCAGGCCGATGAGGCCGTGCTTGGCCGTCACGTACGGCGCCTTCAGGACGGACGCCACCTTCGAGTGCACCGAGCCCATGTAGATCACCGAGCCGCCGCGGCCCGACGCGTACATGTGCGGCAGGCACGCCTTGGTGGTGAGAAAGGCGCCGTCGAGGTGGATCGCCAGCATCTTCTTCCACTCCGCGTACGCAAACTCCTCGAGCGGATGGACGATCTGGATGCCGGCGTTGCTGACCAGGATGTCGACGCCGCCCCAGGCCTTCACGACCGCGGCGACGCCGTCGTCGACCTGCTGCTCGTCCGTCACGTCGACGCCGACGGCCATCGCGTCGGCGCCGAGTGCCTTCAGCTCGGCCGCCGCGGCCTCGGCCGCGGCCAGGTTCATGTCGGCGATCGCGACCTTCGCACCCTCGCGCGCGTAGATGCCGGCGATCGCCTTGCCGATGCCGCTGGCGGCGCCGGTGACGAAGGCGACGCGGCCCGAGAGTTTGTGTTCGTGTTCGGTCATGCGACTCGAGATCCCGGTTGCCATCAGTGCCGCCAGCTGTCGTCTGCACGGTCGAGGCGGCGCAGCAGCCCCGGCCACACCAGTGATGACCCGGCGCCCTTGGTGACGGTGCGCGCTGCCTGCTCGGCGCCGGCGATGATGCGCGAATCGACTTCGATCAGGTCGCCCGAAGCAAGCGTTCCGGCGGCCTGGGCGCGGATCTGGATCGCGCACGCCGCCTCGAAGAAATACATCGCCTCAAATGCGGCCGCGACGTTCGGGCCGACGGTGAGCAGCCCGTGACTGCGCAGCATGAGGAAGCGCTTGTCGCCGAGGTCGGCGACAAGCCGCGGCTTCTCCTCGTCGCGCAGCGCGACGCCTTCGTAGTCGTGATACCCCAGGCTCGACAGCACGAAGATCGAGTGCTGCGAGATCGGCAGCAGGCCGCGCTTCTGCGCCGCGACCGCCACGCCGTTGAGCGTGTGCGTGTGCATGACGCACTGCACGTCGTGCCGTGCCGAGTGGACGGCGCTGTGGATCACGAAGCCTGCCGGGTTGATCGGGAACGGCGTCTCCTGCAGCACGTTGCCGTCGATGTCGATCCTGACGAGGCTGGACGCCGTGATCTCGTCGAACATCAGGCCATACGGGTTGATGAGGTAGTGCTCGGTGCCGGGAATCTTCGCCGTGATGTGGGTGTAGACCAGGTCGTCCCAGCGAAACAGGGCGACGAGGCGGTAGGCGGCGGCGAGGTCGAGGCGCGTCTGCCACTCCTCGGCCGACACGCGGCCCTCCAGGCTCAGGATCATGCGCGAGAGTTCGGCGGGTGCGTTCATCGGGGTGTCTCCTCGGGAGTGCGGCCGGCGAGCAGGTCGGCACGGCGCTGCAGTGCCGCGGCCGGCCAGACCGCGTCGCGATCGTAGTACCCGGCGAAGGCGGGGATCTGCGGCGGCAGCACGACCCACGGCTGCTTCGACGCGGTGAAGATGTGGATGTCGGGCGGCAGGAGGTCGGGGTCGTCGAGCGTGCCGACGCGGATGAACGAGGCTGCCCGCCCGCCGCCGGCGTAGTGGCTCCACAGCGCGACGCGGCACGTCGGGCAGCGCGCGACGAGCTGGCCTCGGCCGCTCGCCGACGGCGTGTCGACGAGCTCGGGCTCGTCGCCCAGCCGCTCGACGAGGTCGCTCTCGATCATCGCGTTGAGGGCGAACGACGCGCCGCTCTCGCGCTGGCACCACCGGCAATGGCAGCAGTGCACGACCATCGGCGCCGACGCGAGCCGGAAGCGGATGCGCCGGCAATCGCAGCCGCCTTCGATCGAACCGGGGTTTGCGTCGGTGGGCATGGCGCAAGGATAGCGACGCGCGATGCAGGTGTTTCGGGCACCGGATATCGTCACCGCTTCGCCCGTTCGCCGTCCCGACGCGACCCTCCTTCATGAAGCTCTCCATGGCCTTTTCGACCACTGTCTGTGCCGCCGCTCTCGCCGCGGCCCCCGCGCTCGCCGCGAAGCCGACGACGCGTGTCCGCGGCGAGATTCCTGCCGAGTTCCGCTGGGATTTCTCGGCGATCTATCCCGACTGGGCGGCGTGGGAAGCGGGCATGAAGGAGCTCGACGCGAAGATGGACGCGTTCGTCACGCTCAAGGGCACGCTCGCGCAGGGCCCGGGACAGTTGCTCAAGGCCTACCAGGCCTACGACGACATCGGCAAGCTCCAGTACCGCATCTACCGCTATCCGCAGCTGCAGCGCGACGTCGACACGCGCGATCAGACGATCGCCGGCCGCTTCCAGCGCGTCGGCGCGGCGTTTGCGAAGTTCGCGACCGCGACGGCCTGGTTCACGCCGGAGCTGCTCGCCATTCCCGAAGCGACCGTCAAGGGCTGGATCGGGCAGACGACGGCGCTGGCGCCCTACCGCTTCACCATCCTCGACAACTACCGGCAGAAGGCGCACGTGCTCGACGCGAAGGGAGAGCACCTGCTGTCGCTCGCCTCGCGGTTCAACGGCGCACCCGGCTCGATCTACACCGAGCTGTCGACTTCCGACATCAAGTTCCCGACGCTCAAGCTCGCCGACGGGAAGGATGTCGTGCTGAGCCCGGGCAACTATTCGGCGCTGCTCGAGAGCAACCCGAGCCAGGCCGAGCGCGGCCGCGCCGCCGCGGCGCACGTCGGGACCTACGCCGCCACCGCCAACACCTATGCGGCCGTCTACAACGGCCTGCTGCAGCGCGACTGGTTTCTGGCCCAGGCCCGCAACTTCGACACCACGCTCGACGCGGCGCTCGACTCGAACGCCGTTCCGCGCGCTGTCGTCGAAACGCTGATCGACGCCACCCGCGCCGGCACCGCGCCGCTGCGCCGCTACGCGAAGCTGCGCCAGAAGCTGCTCGGGCTGCCGAGTTACCACCTCTACGACGGCTTCGTTCCCGTCTACCGCAGCGACAAGACCTATCCGTACGAGGACGCGCGGGCGCTGGCGCTGGCCTCGGTCGCGCCGCTCGGCGGCGACTACGCGAAGCAGTACGCGAAGTTCGTGTCGGGCGGCCGGATCGACGTCTACGAGAACGAGGGCAAGAAGAGCGGCGCCTACCGCGCCGGCGTCTACGGCGTCGGTCCCTACCTGCTGATGAACTACAACGACACGCTCGACGCCGCGTTCACGCTGGCGCACGAGGCCGGTCACGCGATGCACACCGTGCTGTCGTACGAGACGCAGCCCTTCGTCACGTCGGACTACACGATCTTCGTCGCCGAAGTCGCGTCGACGACCAACGAGCGCTTCCTGCTCGACGAGCTGCTCCGCCGCACGACCGACCCGAAGGAGCGCTTCCTTCTGCTCGAGCACGCCGTCGACTCGATCGTCGGCACGTTCTACACGCAGGTCCTGTTCGCCGACTTCGAGCTGCGCGCACACAAGCTCGTCGAGCAGGGTCAGCCGCTCACCACCGAGGTGCTCAACGACCTGTATGCCGGCCTTCTCAAGGCGTACTGGGGCGACGCGCTGAGCATCGACGACTTCTACAAGTACACCTGGGCGCGCATCCCGCACTTCTTCAACTCGCCCTACTACGTCTACCAGTACGCGACGTGCTTCGCTTCATCGGCGCAGCTGTACAACGCGATGACGAGCGGTGCCGCCGAGTCGAAGCAGGCCGCGACCGACCGCTACCTGACGCTCCTCAGGAGCGGCGGCAACGACCATCCGATGGTGCAGCTGCAAAAGGCCGGGGTCGACCTGACGCAACGCGCGACGATCCAGGCCGTCATCGACCAGATGAACAGGCTCGTGAGCCAGATGGAGAGCGAGGCGGCGAAGATCCGCTGAGAGCACCCGCGCGGCGGCGATGCCCGAGTCCGGCCTCAGCCCTGCGCGAGGTCGACCCACTCCGCGCTCGTGATCGCAACCAGCCGCTCCGGCGCGATGTGCAGCGCCGAGTGGGTGTCGCCGGCGGCCGGCACGACGAGGTCGAAGTCGCGCAGCGACACGTCGGCGTAGACGCGCAGCGGCTGCGCCAGGCCGAACGGGCAGACGCCGCCGACCGGATGGCCGGTCGCCTCGAGCACGGCGGCCGCGTCCAGCATCGTCGCCTTGGCGCCGAAGCGGTCCTTGAACTTGCGGTTGTCGAGCCGCGCGTCGCCGCGCATCACGACCAGGATCACGTCGTCCCTCAGCCGCAGCGACAGCGTCTTGGCGATCTGCCCCGGCTCGACGCCGTGCGCCGCGGCGGCGAGGGCGACGGTCGCCGTGCTCGTCGCCGACTCGACGATCTCGATGTCGGGCGCTCGCTCGGCAAAAAAGGCGCGTACGGATTCGAGGCTCACCGGCCAGCATCATAAAGTTGGCTGCTCTATGACCTCCGAGATCGTTCCCGGCTTTCTCGCCCTGCACGGCAACCGCCTCGAGCAGCTGCGCGATGCCGTCGCCGACTGGCTCGCCAGGGCGCCGCTCGCCCCGCTCGAGGAAGAGCACCTGCTCGTGCCGAGCAACGGCGCTGCCGAGTGGCTGAAGATGTCGCTGGCCCAGACGGGCGGGATCTGCGCCGCCACGCGGGTCGAGCTGCCGGCGCGGTTTCTCTGGCGCACCTACCGGCAGATGCTCGGCCGCGACCGCGTTCCCGCCGCGTCGCCGCTAGACGAGGGGCCGCTCGTCTGGCGGCTGATGCGCCTGCTGCCGACCCGACTGGGCGACCCGGCGTTCGCGCCGCTCGCCGGCTTCCTGCGCAGCGAAGACGGGCGTGACGGCGACGATCTCGGACGGCGACTGCAATTCGCCCGGCGCCTCGCCGACCTGTTCGACCAGTACCAGGTCTACCGCGCCGACTGGCTGTCGGACTGGGCCGGCGGCCGCGACGTGTTGAGATCGCCGCGTGGCGCCGCGATGCCGGTTCCCGCCACCGAGCGCTGGCAACCTGCGCTGTGGCGTGCACTCGTCGACGAGCTCCGCGACGACGAGCGCGGCGCCACCCGCGCCGCCGTGCACCGCGACTTTCTCGCCGCGATCGAATCGGGCGCATCGCCACGCGAGCCGTTGCCGCGACGCGTCGTCGTCTTCGGCACGGGGCACGTTCCGGGTCAGACGCTCGAAGCGCTGGCGGCGCTGGCGAGCCGGGCGCAGGTCCTGATGGCGGTGCCGAACCCGTGCCGCTACCACTGGGCCGACATCGTCGGCGGCCGCGAGCTGCTGCGCGCGGAGCGTCGACGTCATGCGTGCAAAGGCAGCGTCGATCTCGCGGCGGTTCCGCTCGAAGCGATGCACGCGCACGCGCATCCGCTGCTGACCGCGTGGGGCCGCCAGGGCCGCGACTTCATGCGCCTGCTCGACACCTTCGACGACACCGAGCGCCTGCGACACTCGATCGACCTGCCGCGCGTCGACCTGTTCGACGACGACGAAGGCGCGACGATGCTCGAGCAGGCGCAGGCCGCCATCCGAGACCTCGTCCCGCTCGCCGAGCACCCGGCGAGAACGGCGTCTGCCGCCGATCGGTCGATCGTCTTTCACGTCGCGCACGGTCCGCAGCGCGAGGTCGAGGTGCTGCACGACCAGCTGCTGACGATGTTCGCCGCGACCGCCGGCACCGATGCACCGCTCAAGCCGCGCGACGTCGTCGTCATGGTGCCCGACATCGACACCTTCGCCGCGCAGATCCGGGCCGTCTTCGGACAGCACGCGCCGGGCGACCCGCGCCGCATCCCGTTCGGCATCGTCGACATCCGCGCGCGTCGCCACGACCCGCTCGTCGTCGCGCTCGACTGGCTGCTGCGGGCGCCGGCGCAGCGCTTTCGCCATTCCGAGGTGCACGGCCTGCTCGAGGTGCCGGCGATCGCACGCCGCTTCGGCCTGTCGCCGGACGACGTGCCGACGCTGTCGGCCTGGATCGCCGGCGCCGGCGTGCGCTGGGGCCTGGCTGCCGGACAGCGCGCCGATCTCGACCTCGAGGCCTGCGGCGAGCTCAACACGTGGGCGTTCGGCCTCAGGCGGATGCTGCTCGGCTATGCGAGCGGCGAGCCGTTCGCAGGCATCGAGCCCTACGACGAGATCGGCGGGCTCGACGCGGCGCTCGTCGGCCCGCTCGCCGACTTCATCGATCGCCTCGCCGCCTGGACGCGCGAGTGCCGCGGCGATGCGACCGCGACGGTGTGGGCGCGCCGGGGCAGGGCGCTGCTGTCGGCGCTTTTCGAGCCGGCCGACGAGGCCGAGCGGCTCGGTGTCGCCGCAATCGAAGCCGCGCTCGCCGGCTGGCTCGACGCGTGCGAGGGGGCGCGCTTCGACGAGCCGGTGCCGCTCGCCGTCTTTTGCGAGGCGTGGCTCGCGGCGGTCGATCCGCCCGGCGGCGGCAGACGATTCCTGGCCGGCGGCGTCACGTTCTGCACGCTGATGCCGCTGCGTGCGGTGCCGTTTCAGGTCGTCTGCCTGCTCGGCATGAACGACGGTGCCTACCCGCGCCCCGATCGAAGGGTCGACTTCGACCTGATGGGACTGCCCGGACAGCAGCGCCCGGGCGACCGCTCGCGCCGCGACGACGACCGCTACCTCATGCTTGAGGCGCTGCTCTCGGCGCGGCGTGTGTTCTACGTCAGCTGGAGCGGTCGGAGCGCGCGCGACAACAGCGATCAGCCGCCGTCGGTGCTCGTCTCGCAGCTTCGCGACTACCTGCGCGCTGCGTGGCCGCCGCCGGGCGACGACGGTGCGCTGGCGATGCGAACGACCGTGCATCCGCTGCAGCCGTTCAGCCGACGCTATTTCGACGCTGACGCCGACGCCGCCCGCCTGGTGACGCATGCCCGCGAGTGGCGGGCGGCCCACCGCGCCGAAGACCCGGACGCCGACACCGGGCTCGCGCTGCCCGCGCTCGAACCGGCGCAGGCCGTGCTCGGCGTCGTCCGGCTCGCGCGATTCCTGAAGAAGCCGGTGAAGACTTTTTTTCGCGAGCGCCTGTCGGTGTCCTTCGACGAGCGCGACGACGCTGCCGACGACGAGGAGACCTTCGCCCTCGATGGCCTGCAGCGCTACGGAGCGGCGCAGGCGCTGCTCGCCGCGACGCGCGATGCGGTGGGCGGGGTCGACGCCGAAGCCGCGCTGCGGCGTGGCGTCGAGCAGCTGCGCGGCGCCGGTCGCCTGCCGATCGGCGAGGTCGGCGCGCAGCTCGGCGCCGAACTGACCGACGCCGTCGCGGCGATGCTCGAGGAAGCGCGACGGTTCGAAGCCGCGCATCCGACGACCGTCGCACCGGCCCGCCTGCGCTTCGAGGCGCACGGCGTCGTCGTCGACGACTGGCTCGACGGCGCGCGGGCAGGCGGCGGTCCGGATCGGTCGATGGCGTGGCTGGAGCTCCGGTTCTCCAGGTTGCTCGTCGACCCCGACAAGCACGAGGTGCGCGGCGACAAGCTGATCGAAGCGTGGGTGCGGGCGGTCGCCGCGGCGGCGTGCGGGCAGCCGCTGCGCGTCGTCGTCGTCGGATCCGACGCCACGCTGCGGCTGCCGGCCATCGACGCCGACGGCGCGCGGGCGACGCTGGGCGAGCTCCTGTCGGCGTGGGCAGAAGGGATGCAGGCACCGCTGCCACTGCCTGCGCGCACCGCGCTCGCGTTCGTCGGCGGGAAAGGCGCGGCCGCGGTGTACGAGGGGGGTCACGAGCGGATGGGCGAGGTCGAGGAGCCATGCCTCGCCCGCACCTGGCCGACCTATGCGGAGCTGGCGGCTGACGGCCGCTTCGAGGCGCTCGCGGGCCGCGTCTACACGTCGATGGTCGCGTGGCTGGACAGCGTCGGCATCGAGCGACATGCCGGTGTCGGGCTGCTCGACGCGGCCCGTCAGGCGAGCGCGGAGGCGGTCGATGGCTGACACCCTCGACCCGCTGCGCGTGCCGCTCGTCGGCAGCCACCTCATCGAGGCGAGCGCCGGCACCGGCAAGACCTGGACGATCGCCGCGCTCTACCTGCGACTCGTGCTCGGCCATGGCGGTCGCGGCGCCGAGGGCAGCGCCTTCTCGCGACCGCTCGTTCCGGCCGAGATCCTCGTCATGACCTTCACCGTCGCGGCGACGCGCGAGCTGTCGGACCGCATCCGCACGCGCCTCGTCGAGGCGGCGCAGTGCTTTCGCGGCGAGCATGATCCGCAGGACGACGACGCGTTCTTGCGCGAGCTCGTGGCCGACCACGCCGAAGGCGACGCGCGCGCCGCCGCGGCCGGGCGCCTCTGGGCAGCGGCCGAGGCGATGGACGAAGCCGCCGTGCACACGATCGACGCATGGTGCCAGCGCGTGCTGCGCGAGCACGCCGTCGACAGCGGCAGCCTGTTCGACGAGACGCTGCTCGCCGACGAGAACGCGCATGTCGACGACGCGGCGCGAGACTACTGGCGGCGCAACGTCTACCCGCTCGCAGGCGCCGCGCTCGGCCGCGTGCTCGACGTCTGGCCGGACGCCGGTGCGCTGATCGACGACGTCGGCGAATTGCTCAAGCACGACATCGGCGAGGCGGACACCGCCCTGTCGCTGGACGCGGTTCGCGTCCTCGTCGAGGGAGACGCGCCGGAGCGGATGCGGCAGCTCAAGGCCGGCTGGACGGCGCGCGTGCAGTCGATGCGCGGCTGGTTCGATGCGCAGTTCGCGCAAGACCCGCCGTCCCTGAACCGGAGCAGGATCAGGCCGGAGTGGGCTGCGAAATGGTGCGACTCGCTGGAGGCCTGGGCGGTTTCGGCGCGATTCGCCGCGCCCGTGCTGAAGGACAACGAATGGGAGCGCTTGTCGCCGGCCGGCCTGCAGGCGTCGTATCGGAAAGACCGCCGCGTCGACGTGCCGCCCTGGTCGGACGACGTCTCTGCGCTGCGCAGCGCGCTGGCGGCGTTCACCGATCCGCAAGCCGCGATGCGGCGCCATGCCGCCGCCAGCGTTCGCGATCGTGTCGCCGAGATCAAGCGGCGCGCCGGGACGCCGGGCTTTCGCGACCTGCTGGTCCGACTCGATGGCGCGCTCGACGGCCCGAACGGCGAGCGGCTGCGCGAGCGCATCGCCCGGCAGTTCCCGGCCGCGCTGATCGACGAGTTCCAGGACACCTCACCGCTGCAGTACCGCATCTTCGAGCGCATCTACCGGCCTCGCGAGAACGATGCCGCAACCGCGCTGTTCCTGATCGGCGACCCGAAGCAGTCGATCTTCGCCTTCCGCGGCGCGAACATTCGCAGCTACCTGCGCGCGGCACAGGCGACCGAAGGCCGGCAACACCGGCTCGGCACCAACCACCGCTCGACGACCGAGCTGGTCGACGCGGTGAACGGCCTGTTTGGGCAGGCCGAGGCCAGGTCGGGCGCGGGTGCATTCCGGTTCCGCGAGCCGATGGATCCGGCGGCGCTGTCGCTGCCGTTCGTTCCCGTGCAGGCCAGGGGCCGGCCGGAGCGGCTGGTGTCGTCGGCCGGTGCGGTCGCGGCGATCACCTTCTGCCACGACGCGCAAGCGCTCGCCAAGAGCGAACTCATGCGCCGCTGGGCCGATCTCGCCGCGGCGCACATCGTCGCCTTGCTGAACGACGCGGGGGCCGGGTTCGAGCATCCTTCGCTCGGCTTCGTGCGGTTGCGGCCTGCCGACATCGCGGTGCTCGTGCGCAAGCGCGACGAAGCGGCCGAGGTGCGCGCGGCGCTGCGCCGGCGCGCGCTCGCGTCGGTCTATCTGTCGGAGAACGATTCGGTGTTCGACACGCCCGAGGCCGCGGACCTGGTGCGCTGGCTGCGCGCCGTCGCGACACCGCTCGACGGTCGGCGTGTGCGCGCGGCGTTCGCCACGCCGATGATGGGCCTGCCGATCGCCAGCCTCGCAGCGCTCGCCCACGACGACGCGGCTTACGAGTCGCGGGTCGAGCGGCTGCGCCGTCTTCACGCGGTGTGGTCGCGACAGGGCGTGCTGCCGATGCTGCGCCAGGCGCTGCACGCGTTCGAGCTGCCTGCGCGATGGCTGCGCGAGCCCGGCGGCGAGCGCAGGCTCACCAACGTCCTGCACCTGGCCGAGCTGCTGCAGGCGGCGTCGGCGGAGGTCGACGGCGAAGAGGCGTTGATCCGCTGGCTCGACGACCGCGCCGGCCGCCACCGCAGCGCCGAGGAGGAGAGCCTGGCGCGGCTGGAGAGCGATGCCGATCTGATCAAGGTCGTCACCACCTACAAGGCGAAGGGGCTCGAATACCCGGTCGTCGTGCTGCCCTTCGGTTGCTCGTACGTGGCCGCGCCGAACCGGGGTCGCTTCCTGGCGATGCCCGGCGACGGCGAGAGCCGTCCGATCGTGTTCGACCCGGCGCCGGCCGACGTCGATGCCGCCGAGCTCGAGCGGCAGCGCGAGGACCTGCGCCTGCTCTACGTCGCGCTCACCCGAGCCCGACATGCGCTCTGGATCGGCGTGGCGACGGGGAAGGCAAAGGGCGGCCTGTGCGACCTCGACCGCAGTGCGCTCGGCTACCTGCTCGGCGTCGAGCACGAGCGGCCGGTTGCCGCGGCCGCCGTCGCGGCGCTGCTCGCGCAGGCGACGCAGGGGCTCGCGTCGATCGTCGTCGAGGCCGCGGGCGAGCCGTCGACGACGTCGATGCAGCCGCGCGGTGATGATCGTGCCGTCGTCGAGCGACCGCCCTACGCCACCCGGTTCGAGACCGATTGGACGATCGGCAGCTTCTCCGGCCTGGTACGGGACCTGTCCGCGCTGCCACCGGTCGCCGTTCCCGCCGACCCGGCGCTTGCGGAGGAGCTTCGCGCCGCTGCCGACGAGCCGCCGGTCCCGCCGGGCGCACGCGCGGCCCGGCACCGCTTCCCGCGCGGCGCGCTGCCCGGCACCTTCCTTCACGACCAGCTGCAATGGCTCGCCGCATCGCGCTTCGCGCTGTCCACCGATCCCGAACTCGCCGCGCGGCTGCGCCGACGCTGCGAGCGTCAGGGTTGGGGCCATCGCGCCGACGATGTCGTGGCCTGGCTCGGCGAGGTCTCGACGACCGCGCTTGCGCCGCTCGGCGTGCCGCTGTGCGGCGTGCGAACGGCGCTGCCGGAGATGGAGTTCTGGTTTCCGAGCGGTGGCGTGGCCGCGGCGCGGATCGACGCGGTGTGCCGCGAGCACCTGCTGGGCGACCGGCCGCGGCCGCCGCTGGCCGGGCGCACGCTCAACGGCATGGTGATGGGCTTCGCCGATCTCGTGTTCGAGCACGGCGGCCGCTACTGGGTGCTCGACTACAAGTCCAACGCGCTCGGCGACGACGACGCCGCCTACGACCTCGAGGCGCTCGAAGGCGCGATGGCCGAGCACCGCTACGACGTCCAGGCCGCGCTCTACCTCCTCGCGCTGCACCGGCTGCTGCGGGCTCGTCTCGGCGCTGCGTACGAACCGGCGCGGCATCTCGGCGGCGCCATCTACCTGTTCCTGCGCGGCGTTCGCGGACCGGAGCACGGCTGCTACACCGTGCATCCGTCGGTGGCGATGCTCGATGCGCTCGACGAGGCGATGTCGAACGACTTCGCGGCCTCGTCATGACGCGCAAGCGCGTCAGCGGTCCGGTCGATCAGGCGCAGGGCGACCTGTTCGCGGTCGCGGTCGCGACCGCGGCGGTGGTCGGCGTCGATCCCGTCGCACCGGAGGATCCGATCGACGCGACGGCGATGCTGGCGATCCTGGCCGACTGGGCCGAGCGCGGCTGGATCCGCCGCATCGACGCGGCATTGCCGCGCTTTCTCGCCGAGGCGTCGCCCGGCGTCGCACCACCCGTCCTGCTCGCGGCGGCGATCACCGCGCATCTGGAAGGGCGCGGCCATACATGCGTGTCGATCGACGAATGGCTGGAGACGCCAGAGCCTTTGCTCGGCTGGCGGCCCGAGCCGCTCGCCGCGCTCGCGTCGACGATGTCGACCCTGCCTGCCGACGCGGCCGGCTGGTGCGCGGTGCTGCAGTCGAGCGACGTCGTCGACGTTGTCGACGGCGACGACGCGCCGGCTCGCGCATCGCGTGCGGGCGATGCGAGGCCGAGCCGTCCGCTCGTGCTGCGGGGCGGGCGGCTGTACCTGCGCCGCTACTGGTCGTACGAACGCCAGGTGGCCGAGCAGGTGACGCGCCGTGTCGCGGCGCTCGAGCCTGTCGACGAGATGGCGGCGAGGCGCTGGCTCGACCGCCTGTTTCCCGATGCAGCCGCGGCCGACGCCGGGCCCGACTGGCAGAAGATCGCCTGCGCCGTCGCGCTGCGAGGTCGATTCGCCGTCGTCACCGGCGGACCGGGCACCGGCAAGACCTACACGGCCGCGCGCCTGCTGGCGCTGCTGCATGCGCTGAACAGCGGCCTCGATCGCGACGTGCCGGGCGAGCGACGTCAGTTGCGCATCGCCCTCGCGGCACCGACCGGCAAGGCCGCCGCGCGGCTGAAGCAATCGATCGACTCGGCGATCGTCGGCCTGCACGCGGCCTTTGGCGACGACCTGTCTGCCCGCGACCTCGTGGCGTCGATCGGCAAGGCGAAGACGCTGCATGCGCTGCTCGGCGCGCGCCCCGGAACCCGCCACTTCATCCACCACGCCGGCAACCCGCTCGCGCTCGACGTGCTCGTGGTCGACGAGGCGTCGATGGTGCACCTCGAGATGATGGCCGCGCTGCTTGACGCGTTGCCTGCGACCGCGCGCATCGTCCTGCTCGGCGACAAGGACCAGCTCGCCTCGGTCGAGGCCGGCGCGGTGCTCGGCGAACTGTGTCGCGATGCGCACCGTGGTCGCTACACACGCGACACGGCCCGCTACCTGGCGGCCGTGACCGGGTGCGAGATACCCGACTCCGAGATCGACGCCGCCGGCCCGCCGCTTGCGCAGCGCACCGTGATGCTGCGCACCTCGCGCCGTTTCGGCGGGGCGATCGGCGCGCTGGCGACGGCGGTGCATGAAGGCGACTTCGACGCCGTCGACGCGTGCCTCTCCAGCGACCGATCCGGCGTCGTCTGCCGCATGGCCCCGACCACGCCTTCGGCGGTCGTCGAACTCGCCGTCGTCGGCCGCACCGGCGCTCCCGGTGGCTACCGGAGCTATCTCGACCAGATCGCGTCGAGGCCTGCGGAGGCCGCAGGCGTCGACGCGTGGGCGCGTCGCATCCTCGCCGCGTTCGACCGCTTCCGCGTGCTGTGCGCCGTGCGCGACGGAGACTGGGGTGTCGTCGAGCTCAATCGGGCCATCGAGAAGCGGCTGCGCCACGACGGCCTGATCGGCGGCGTCGGCGAGTGGTACCAGGGGCGCCCGGTGATGGTCACGCGCAACGACCGTGGCCTGGGCGTCTACAACGGCGACATCGGCATCGTTTTGCGCGGTGCGCCGGACGCGGGTGCCGCCGTCGCATCGACTCCGCTGCGGGTCTGCTTCGCCGACGGCGACGACGCCGTTCGCTTCGTTGCCGTCGGCAGGCTCGCCGACGTCGAGACCGCCTACGCGATGACGGTGCACAAGGCGCAGGGCTCCGAGTTCTCGCACGCCGTGCTCGTGCTCGCGGAAGGCCGCAGCGCCGTTGCGACCCGCGAGCTCGTCTACACCGGCGTCACGCGGGCCCGCGAGGCACTGACGGTGGTGGCCGGCGCCGACAGCGCGTTGTCCGACGCGATGACGCGAACGGCGCGACGCTCGAGTGGGCTGCATGAGCTGCTGCTGCTGCATCCCGACGCCCACCCGTTGCGTAGCAGGCCTTGAACGAACCACCACTTCAAGGAATCCGCATGTCCCGCAACCCACGCATCGCCACCACCATCGCCATCGCCATCGCGGCACTCGTCGCTTCGGCCGCGCCAGCGGTCTGGGCACAGAGTCAACCGACCTCGACCAGCCTTGCGCCTGCCGGCCAGGGCCCTGGAGTCAGCGCGTCGTCTTCCGCCACCTCCGGCACATCCACGCGCAGCCGTGCCAGCGTCAAGGCGGCGACGCGATCGGCCGAGCAGATGGGAACGCTCAAGCCCGCCGGCGAAGCGGCGAACCCCGTCGGCATCGATCCGTCGCAAGCCGGCAAGGCGCTGGCCGGAACCGAGTCCGATCGCAGCCGCGCGTCGGTCAAGGCCGATACGCGCGCCGCGGCATCGGCCGGGTTGCTGAAGCCGGCCGGCCAGGCGCCGTTGCCGGTCGGGGAAGCGCCGAAGAAGTAAGCTCTTTCGAGCCGCCCGCGCTCCGGGTGCGCCCGGTGTGCGGGTGCAAGGTCGTCGATGCCTTGAGACAACGCGTTCCTCACTCCCGTCCGATACGCGCGGATCCGATTCCACTCACCGTGCTCCGTGTGGTGAATCGAGGCGCCTGTCTCGTTCGCGTTGTTTCGAAGTGCCGAACGACATCTGCCCTGGACCAACAGGGAGTCCTCATCGCGGTCTGTCGAGTCGCTGCCCATGAGCGCTGCGCACTCGCGAAAGAGCGCTCAGGCCAGTGCACGAGTCGCCTTTGAGGCGGGCGACGGCAAGAGCTCCTGCTGGAGGTGGCGAATCCCGATACCGGCGAGTTGGTCCCCGATGGCGAGAAGGGCACGCTTTACATCACCACGCTGTACAGGTACGGCACGCCACAGATACGGTTCAACGCTGCCGCGGGCAAGCCCCGGTGTGCCATGCAGAAGTGTCGTTGACGATCTGCAGAACTTTGTCTGAGCAAGCCGACGGCACATCGCCTCTTGCTCGCGCTGCTTCCTCACGGCATGGTGCAGCGCGACGCTGAGAGCCGTCGCTACGGGCTCGGACATGGGTTGCAGCTGCTCACGCGGACCGCCGCCCACTCGGGCCCAGATCTGTATCGAATTTGCACGCCGGCCGTGCAACGGCTCGCCGAGGAATCGGGAGACACCGTGTTCCTGAGCGCGCGCGGCGGCCTTTTCACGGTGTGCGTCGACCGGGCTACCGGCGACTACCCGATTCGCGCGATCACGGTCGAAATCGGATCGCGTCGTCCGTTTGGAATCGGCGCCGGCGGCTTGGCGATTCTGGGTAGCTTGCCGGCGGCGGAGTCGAAGAGGATCGTTGAAGTGCTGCGGCCAAAACTGGGAGCCTTCCCGCTTTCCTCAGCCACTCAGATCCTGAGGAGCCAGCGACAAGCGCGCTGCGTCGGCTTCGCTTTATCGGACGAAAAGGTTGCGGTTGGTGTGCGCGCCGTTCGGGTTGCGCTATGCGACAGCCGGCGCGTTCCCGTCGCTGCGATCGGCTTGGCGGCCATCCGCCAGCGCCTTTCCACTGAGCGCATGCTGAAGCCAGTCGCCTTGCTCAACCGGAACGCCTTTCGATCGAGAAGCAGCTCGCCATCGCGACTTCTGCGGTTCCGACACGAGTGGTTTCGCTTGGCTCTTCGACCGATCGCCGCTGTCTTCTTGGTCAGCCATCAGTCGCGGCGCTGGCAGCGATAAGGCGGCGCATCCTCTTCACCGTCGGCAATTCCACGAGCTTGCCGTCGATGATCAACGGCCGTGTCGGCTCCAGATCGAACGCGGCAACGACGCGGTGCGCTATCGCCAGCGCCTCCGCACTTGGCGTGAAGGCGGCGTGGATGCCGCGGATCTGGCGGGCGTGCTTCGCCGCCTTCCCGCTCATCCCCAGTCCGCGCGCTTGCTCGCATGCGACGGCCAGACCCGCGTCATCGAGCAGGGGATACGGTGAATCGAGCACCGGCAGATCAGCGCTCGCCCCGGCATGCACGACCCGTGACCGCGCGTATAGCAGCGGTTCCCACGCCATCTCGGCTCCGAGCGCCGTCGACAGATCGAAGCCGCCGAACAGCAGTGCTTCCACTCGGGGGTCGGCGCAAGCAATGTCGCGAACGTGCTGCAGGCCGTCGACCGTCTCGACGATGGCCAGCAGCCCAAGACCGCTCTTCGCGTCGTCGAGAAGGGAGCCCGCCCAGCGGATTTCGTCTGCGGTTTCGACCTTCGGCAGCACCAGCGCCGAGACGAGATCGGGCGCCGCTGTGAGTGCGGCTACGTCGTGCAGGCCCGCCATGCAGCGCAGGCTGTTGATGCGCACGACGAGGCGGGACCGAGCAGCAGTCTCGACGCCGGCCAACGCCTCGAGCACGTCCTGCCGCGCTGCCGACTTGGCCTCGGGTGGAACCGCATCCTCCAGGTCGATGCAGACGCAGTCCGCTTCGCTCTCCAAGGCCGCCGACAGCCCGTCGAGCACGAGACCGCCGACGAAGAGAACGCTACGGCGCGACCGGGGGGCGGCTCTGCGCCGACCGTCAGATTCGGATGTTGGCACTCTTGATCACTTTCGCCCAGAGCTCCTTCTCGTCGCGTACGAACTGCGCGAACTCGGCTGGCGTGTTGGGGGTGAACCGCGCGCCTGCGGACGCGAGCTGCGCCTGGATTTCTGGCGTCTGCATCGCGACGATGGTTTCGGCATTGATCTTGTCGACGATCGGCGAGGGCACGCCCGCCGGGCCGAACAGGCCGATCCAGTTCTTGACGTCGAATCCCGGCACGCCGGCTTCAGCCACCGTAGGAACGTTGGGCAGAACGCTCGAGCGGCGACTCTCGATGACGGCAATCGCGCGCAGCCTGTTGTCTCGCACGAATGGCAGAACCGTCGGCAACGTGGCGAAGGCGAGTTGCGTACGACCGCCGAGCAGATCGTTGATCGCCTCGAGGTTGCCCTTGTAGGGAATGTGAGCGATGTCCACCTTGGCAAGCGACTTGAACAACTCGCCCGCCAGGTGACTCGTCGTGCCGAGGCCGCCCGATCCATACGACAGCCGTCCGGGCTCGCTTCGTGCCAGCGCGATCAACTCTTGCACGGTGGTCGCTTTCACCGAAGGATGCACAACGAGCAGACCCTCGGCGTTGATCACCCGGATGATGGGCGTGAAATCCCGGATCGGATCAAATGGCATCGACTGGAACAGACTGACGTTGACGGCATGGGTGCCGTTGTTCCCCATGACGATGGTGTAGCCATCAGGCGCCGACTTGGCGACGATGTCGGCGCCGATGTTGCCGCCGGCACCAGTCCGGTTCTCGACGGTGACCGGCTGCCCCCAGGCACGCTGCAGGTGCGCGCCTATCAGGCGCGAGAAGACGTCGGCTATTCCGCCGACGGCGAAAGGCGACACGATCTTGATGGGCTTTCTCGGGTAGTCGGTCGACTGGGCCCGCGCCGGCGCGGCGAACGATGCCAGCGCGGTCGCGCCGAGCGCGGCCGAGAACTGTCTGCGTTTCATGGTCTTGTCTCCGTGCGTCGGCTAAAGCCGTCGAGTTGTTATGAACGGAAGTCCTCGCGCGAGGGCGGCGCCGACGCGCAGATTCATTTACGAGTCGCGTTTGAGCATCGAGTCGTACTGAACGGCTTCGTGTGCCGCTACCGGGTCCACCCCGCTGCGCACTTGCGCGATGACACGGTCCTCTGTTGCCTTGACCTTCTGCGCGAACTCGAGCACTTCCCTGATGCGCTCCTGAGGCACGACCGCAGTGCCGTGTTCGTCGGCGACGATCAGATCGCCGGGGCGCACGCGCACCCCGCTCAGCTTCACCTCGATGTCGTAACCCGCGCACGACGAACGTCCGCGCACGGACTGTTGCGAGATGCCCCGCGCGTAAACGTTCATGCCATAGCCCTTGTATTCGTCGACGTCACGAACGACGCCGTCGGTCACGCAGCCGACGAGGCCGTGATGCTTGCTCGTCGCGCCAGCGACGCCACCGTATGCGTTGACCATCGGGTTCTCCGATGCGTCGATCACCAGGACCGACCCGCGATGACCCTTCATGATGGCCCGCAAGGTGCCCAGAACCGTTGACTCTTCGGCCTTGCCGGCAGGCACGAGCTTGAGCGTCGCCGCCGGCCCGACGATCTTCTGGCATGGGTAGACCTGCAGGATGCGTTCGGTCGAGCCCTCGATCCCGAGGCGATCGAACGCGTCGGAGATGTTCGGCACGGAGACAGCCATGAACTGGCTGACGATGCGGGCGTCGACGGTGGACATTGCGGGTTCTCTCGGGTCGCGTGAGGGATGAATGGAATGGACATCGGGGATCGTAAGAAGTGGATTCATTCAAGGCAATTGATTTCTTGTCGAGGTAGAGTTCAGCAAACCTTGAACGATCCCGCGCCGACAGATGCGACTTCCACCACGCCACTTCGACATCGACGTGCTCCGCTCGCTGGTCGCGATGAGCGACCTCGGTGGCCTGGCCAATGCAGGCCGGCAACGCGGACGCTCAACTGCCGCGCTCAGCTTGCAGATGCGCAAGCTGGAAGAACAGGCGGGCGCCGCGCTGTTCGTCAAGGACGGGCGCAGGCTGACGCTCACCGCCGAAGGCCGGGTCGTGCTGAGCTACGCGCGACGCATCCTCGCGCTCAACGACGAAGCGCAGCAGACGCTCCGCAGCAGCCAGATCTCGGGTTCGGTGCGGTTCGGCACCTCGCAGGACTTCGGCGAGCAGTGGCTACCGCCCGTGCTCGCTGAGTTCCGTCGCCGCAACCAGGGCGTGGGCCTCGAGGTGTCGATCGATCGCAGCTCGCAGCTTGTTCCGGCGGTGGAAGCGGGCGATCTAGACGTCGTTCTCACGCTCGGCATGGGCGAGCGGCCGAACAGCATCTGCATCGGTCATTTGCCGCTTGTCTGGATCGCTCACCGCGATTTCCAGTGGTCGGCCGGCCAGGCGCTGCCGCTGGCGGTGTTTCCCACGCCGTGCCGGTTCCGGGCCAAGGCCAACGCCGAACTCGATGCCGCGGGAGTTCCGTGGGAGATCTCGCTCACGAGCTCCAGCCTCTATGGCATCTGGGCAGCATTGCAGGCGAAGCTCGGGGTCACGTTGCGCACGGCACAGGGCCTGACGCCCGAACTCGACATCGTCGACGCCAAGTTCGGACTGCCGGTCCTTGGACACGTCGATGTGTCGCTGACCCTCAACGGGCAGGTGCCGACGCCGGCTGTCGCCAACCTCGTCCATCTGCTGCGTCGATCGCTTCAGATCCGCATCGCCGAGCTCGGCGGCGGCGTCGTCGGCGACACACTGACGCCTTCGGCTCAGTCGCCACGTGTGCCAAAGCGTCGGCTGCGACTGGCCGCCGCAACCCGGTAGCTCTTGCGCTGATTGGTGCCTCGTGATGCTTGCGATGCCGACCTCGTGGACTTGATCCAACGGTCGCCCATCGGGACTTGCGTCACCTAGTGCCAAAGTCGCTTTTCGGGCTCGAAGAGCAATGAAAAAGGCCCGGCAGTCGCTGCAAGGCCTGATTCACGAGCTGGAACTTGGCTCCCCGACCTGGGCTCGAACCAGGGACCTACGGATTAACAGACCCGCCCTTTACATTCCCAAGTCGTCCCAAGAGGTCCCGCATCTCTATTCAAATCAATACGTTAGCTCTATATTTTGTCCG
>JBBSUK010000009.1:0-42624 GCA_038234975.1 Burkholderiales bacterium | reverse complement strand
GTAGTGCGCCTTGGCGAGCTTCTGGATCATGTAGGCCAGTTGCCTGCGGCCCCAGTCCTCGACCCGGTGGATCCGGCCACCGCCGGCCGTGACCAGCGTCTTGTAGCGTTCCAGCATGGCCGGAACCTGTTCGCTCTGATCCGGATGGATCAAGAGCACGATCTCGTAGTGACGCATCGAATCTCCTCGTGGGTTCCGACCGGCCAGCCATGCTCCGCAGGGAGCCGTCGCCGAGTGGCGACATCGAGCCGGTCGCAGAAGCCGCCCCGAAGCGTCGACAGACGAGGCGGCAAGGGAAAAGCCCCTCGAGTATATCGCGGGCGGGATGACGGCCTGGTTCGCGTGTGCAAGGGCACTCGCGGGCGCTCCTGCCCGCAAGGAGAGCGCGGTCCACCCGACGTCGCATGACGGCCGATCGGCGGCAATCCTCGACATTCGCGTCGCCGGATTCACCATCCGGAGGGCACCTCCGGCGCGATGACGGCGATTACACTGCGCGGCGATGCCCCGGGAGGCTCGGCGTTTCCCGCCGCGCCCCACCAGAGCCTGCGACGCAGGGAATCGGTCGATGAGCAATTCGAACGGCAGCGGCAACACGGCGTGGGAGCCGCCCAAGGGCGCCGAAGGCGACGAATGGGCGCCGACGCGTGTCGACGTGTCTTCGCCGCGCGAGGCGCTCGACGAATGGCAACCGACACGCGTTCTGCCTCGCGACCTCCCGCCGCGGGGAGCATCGCCGCAGCGCGGCACCGCACAAAGTGCCGAAGTGCCCGACGCATGGGCCTCCACCCGGGCGCACACGGCGCTCGCCACGCAGATCATGGGCGACGAGGGCGACTACCTCGCGGGCGAGCACGAGGACATCGGCCGGCAGATCGGCAACAACGAGCGCGAGCTCTTCGTCTCCTGCGCACCGGCCGAGGCGATGCAGCAGCAGTTCGAGCACCTGCGCCCGGAATTCATGGCTGTGCACGACATCGCCACCGCTTCGTCGCGCAAGCTCCTGGCCGGCATCGCGGCGGCGAGTGGCCGCACGACGCAAAAGCTCATCATCCGCCGCCAGGGATACGGCACGCCGCTGGCCACGCTCGAGTTCGTCGAGTTGCCGACCAGCGACAACGGGTCGCTGCGCCTGTACTCGACCGAGGCCGATGCCGACACCACGCAGCGGCACGCGCTGGCCAAGGTGCTGCTCGCCTACAGCCGGCTCGGCGTCGTGATGTTCGGCGAGCTGCCCGGGCATGCCATCGCCGCCGCGCTCAAGCCCCTGCACGACGACATCCTCGCCGGCCCCTGGCCGAACCGCAACCTGCTGCTGCTGCCGCTCGCCTCGGCGAGCACGCTCGTCACGCACGGGCTCGACCTCGGGCGCGGCACCGGGATCGCGGTCCGCACGACGCCGCAGGTGGCACGGCCCGCCGACGCGTGGGCCTTCATCACCGGCACGTGGAGTCGGCTGCGCGAGCAGTCGTCGTCGGATCGCGCCGTGCCCGAGCTGGGCGCATTCCGTCCCGTCGCCTACCAGACGGCGCGGCCGTCGCTCGGCCAGGTGATGCGCGGCCTGCCATCGGGCGACACCCTCCCCTTCGACGATGCCCCGGCGTCGCCGCTGGCGATGCGGCCGATGCCGCAGATCGCCTCGGCGAACATGGACGCGACACCGCCCTCGACCGTCATCGAGCGCTATGTCCGGCAGGTCTCGGAGCTCAACGGCGTCGTCAGCGTGTGCGTGTTCGAGACCCAGTCCGGCCGCGCCGTCGCCCACGCCGGCGCCAATCCGGGCGCAGCGCCTCTGGCCGTGCACGGCAGCGAGCTGCTCGGTGCCATGACGAACGCCAGCCGTTCGCTGGGCCTCGGCCACTCGCCGCCGGATGCCGCCATCACCCTCGGCTCGCATCACCTGCTGCTGCGCGCCGTGCCGAAGAACCCGGGGCTGGCGATGCACGCCGTGCTCGACAAGGCCAGCGCCAACCTCACGCTGGCGCGCCTGCAGGTGTTGAGGATGGACAGCCTGTTCGACGAGTGACCGGCTAGCAGTCAACCGCGCAGGCGACCAACCGGCCGCCGGGCCGCCCCCAAGGCCGGCCGCGCCCCCGTGGGGGGCAGCGACCGCAGGAGCGTGGGGGCACCATCCTCTCAGTGGACCACTCGTTCGAAGACGAATCGACCGTCTTCGTAGTCGACCGGGATCACGTCCTTCGCGCCGAAGCGGCCTTCCAGGATGAGCTTGCTCACCGGGTTCTCGATGTCGCGCTGGATCGCCCGTTTCAGCGGCCGTGCGCCGAACACCGGGTCGAAGCCGGCCTTGGCGATCTGCGCCAGCGCCGCCTGCGACACGTCGAGCTTCATGTCCATCTTCGCCAGCCGCTGCTCGAGGATCCGCAGCTGGATCTTCGCGATCGCCTCGATGTTCTTCGCGTCGAGCGCATGGAAGACGACGGTCTCGTCGATCCGGTTGAGGAACTCGGGCCGGAAATGCTTGCGGACCTCGTCCCACACCGCCGCCTGGATCTGCTCGGCCGGCTGTCCGACCATCTGCATGATGTGCTGCGACCCCAGGTTGGACGTCATCACGATCACCGTGTTCTTGAAGTCGACCGTGCGACCCTGGCCGTCGGTCAGGCGACCGTCGTCGAGCACCTGCAGCAGCACGTTGAACACGTCCGGGTGCGCCTTCTCGACCTCGTCGAGCAGGAGCACGCTGTAGGGCTTGCGGCGAACCGCCTCGGTCAGGTAGCCGCCCTCGTCGTAGCCGACGTAGCCGGGCGGCGCGCCGATCATCCGCGCCACCGAATGCTTCTCCATGAACTCGCTCATGTCGAGGCGGATGAGGTGGTCCTCGCTGTCGAACAGGAACGCGGCGAGCGCCTTGCAGAGCTCGGTCTTGCCGACGCCGGTCGGGCCCAGGAACAGGAACGAGCCGGTCGGCCGGTTCGGGTCGGAGAGGCCCGAGCGTGACCGCCGGATCGCGTTCGACACGGCGGCGATGGCCTCGTCCTGCCCGACCACGCGCTCGTGCAGCTTCGCCTCCATCTGCAGCAGCTTGTCGCGCTCGCCCTGCATCAGCTTGCTGACGGGAATGCCCGTCGCACGTGCCACGACCTCTGCGATCTCTTCCGCGCCCACCATCGTGCGCAGCAGCTGCGGCCGGCCTTCGGCGCCCTTCTTCTGCTCCGTTGCCTGCGCGTCCCTCAACTGCCGCTCGAGGTCGGGAAGCCGCCCGTACTGCAGCTCGGCCACCTTGTTGTAGTCGCCCTTGCGCTTGAGCTCCTCGATCTGGAACCGCATCCGGTCGATCTCCTCGAGCAGCAGCGCCGAGCCTTGCGCGGCCGCCTTTTCGGCCTTCCAGATCTCGTCGAGGTCGGCAATCTCCTTGCGAACGCGGCCGACTTCGTCCTCGATCAGATCACGGCGGCGCCGGCTCGCCTCGTCCTTCTCCTTGGTGACGGCGGCGAGCTCGATCTGCAGCTGGATCAGCCGGCGGTCGAGCTTGTCGAGCGCCTCGGGCTTGGAGTCGATCTCGATCTTCACCTTCGCTGCGGCTTCGTCGATCAGGTCGATCGCCTTGTCGGGCAGGAAGCGGTCGGTGATGTAGCGCGCCGACAGCTCGGCGGCGGCGACGATCGCCGGATCGGTGATCTCGACGCCGTGGTGCACCTCGTACTTCTCCTGCAGGCCGCGCAGGATCGCGATCGTCGCCTCGACGCTCGGCTCGCCGACGAGGATCTTCTGGAAGCGCCGTTCGAGCGCAGCGTCCTTCTCGATGTACTTGCGGTATTCGTTGAGCGTCGTCGCGCCGATGCAGTGCAGCTCGCCGCGGGCCAGCGCGGGTTTGAGCATGTTGCCGGCATCGATCGCGCCCTCTGCCTTGCCGGCACCGACCATGGTGTGGATCTCGTCGATGAAGACGATGGTCTGCCCTTCGTCCTGCGCGACTTCCTTCAGCACGCTCTTCAGGCGCTCCTCGAACTCGCCGCGGAACTTGGCGCCCGCAAGCAGCAGCGCCATGTCGAGCACGAGCACGCGCTTGTCCTTGAGCGAATCCGGCACCTCGCCCGAGACGATGCGCTGCGCCAGCCCCTCGACGATCGCCGTCTTGCCGACGCCGGGCTCGCCGATCAGCACCGGGTTGTTCTTGGTCCGGCGCTGCAGCACCTGGATGGCGCGACGGATCTCGTCGTCGCGGCCGATCACCGGGTCGAGCTTGCCCTTGCGCGCCCGCTCGGTCAGGTCGAGCGTGTACTTCTTGAGCGCCTCACGCTGGCCTTCGCTCTCGGCGCTGTCGACGGTCTGGCCGCCACGCACGGCGTCGATCGCCGCCTCCACGGACTTGCGCGTGAGTCCCAGTTCCTTCGCGACGGCGCTGGCGGTGCCTTTGGCGTCGGCGAGCGCGAGCAGGAACATCTCGCTGGCGATGAACTGGTCGCCGCGCTTGTTCGCTTCCTTTTCGGCCGCCTGCAGCAACGCGTTGAGGTCGCGGCCGACCTGGACCGCCTCGCCACCCTGGACCTGCGGCAGCCGGCCGATCTGCTCGTCGAGCGCGGCCTGCAGCTTGGCGACGTTGACGCCGGCACGGCCGAGCAGCGCTTTCGGCCCGTCGGCCTGCGCGAGCATGGCCGAGAGCAGGTGCGACGGTTCGATGTACGGGTTGTCCTTGGTGACGGCGAGGCTCTGCGCGTCGGCGAGGGCCGACTGGAACGTCGTCGTCAGTTTGTCGATTCGCATGGAAGGTGGCCTCCGAATCGTGGGAACTTGAGGCGTCTGCGCGCGTTTTTCAAGCGTCGGCGCTCCGCCTCACGGCAACAGGGTCGTGGCGATCCGAAAGCCGATCGCAGCTGCCACGAGCGCGCCGAACACGTGCGCTGCGGCGTGCAGGGCGGCGATGCCGAACTCGGCGCGCTGGATCATGAGCAGCGACTCGACCGAGAACGCCGAGAAGGTCGTGAACCCGCCCAGGAAGCCCGTCACGACGAGCAGCCGGAGCATCTCGTTGGGCGATCGCTCGAACCAGGCAAGCGCGGCGCCGATCAGCAGGCCGCCGACGCAGTTGACGAACAGCGTGCCGAGCGGGAACCCGCTCCAGCGCGCGTTGAGCCAGAGGCTCGCGGCCCAGCGCAGCAGCGCGCCCGCGGCTGCGCCGAGCGAGACGGCGGCGATCTGCCAGCCCGCCACGCGTCTAGGACCGCTCCTGCGGCGCCACGTTGGTCGACGCGATGCCCCAGCGGGCCAGCGCGTCGTCGTCGGCCTGGCGAGCATCGACCCACGTCGCGGCGCCGTCGGCGGTCGTCTCCTTCTTCCAGAAAGGCGCCTGCGTCTTCAGGTAGTCCATCAGGAACTCGCACGCCTCGAAGGCTTGGCCTCGGTGCGCCGATGCGACGGCGACGAGCACGATCTGCTCGCGCGCCGCCAGCACGCCGACCCGGTGCACGACCCTGGCGGCCCGGATGTCGAAACGGGCGAACGCGGCATCGACCATCGCCTCGATCGCCGGCTCGGTCATGCCCGGGTAGTGCTCGAGCTCCATCGACGTCACGTCAGCCGCTTCGGCACCGGCCCGCTCGCGCACCGTTCCGACGAACACGGCCACCGCACCGACACCACCGTCGCCCGCGCGAAGCGCCGCGATCTCGGCCGAGACATCGAAGTCGTGGGGGCGGATCGAGACCCGGTCGCCGGGTGCGGTCACGGCGCTCAGCCTCCGGTCACCGGGGGGAAAAAGCCCACTTCGTCGCCTTCGGCGAGCGGGCTGTCCTCGCCGGACAGGACGCGGTTCTTCGCCGCACGGACCAGCCGTTCACGGGCCAGCACCTCCGCGCGCCTGCCGCCTCGGGCGACGAGCGCGTCGCGCAGCGCGGCGACGTTCGCGCCGTCGGCGACCTCGACGCTTTCGACTTCGCCCAGCGCCTCGCGCAGCGATGCGAAGTAGCGAACACTGATCTTCATCGCGTGTCCCTCATCCGGTCAGCTCGGAGAACGGCAGGTACGACACCGTGTCGCCCACCGCGATCGCCTGACCGCCGGGGTTGTCGACCAGGCCGTCGGCCCAGATCGTCGACGTGAGGACGGCCGAGCCCTGGTGACCGAAGAGATCGAGGCCTCCGTTCGCGTTGCGCCGCGCGCGCAGGAACTCGCGTCGCCGGTCCGGCCTGGGCCACGCGAAATCGGCGCGCATGGCGATCGGCCGCGGCGCCGGGTCGGCAACGCCCTGCAGCCGCAGCAGGACGGGGCGCACGGCGAAGGCGAAGGTGACGAACGCCGAGACCGGGTTGCCCGGCAGGCCGACGAACCACGCCGAAGAACCGCCCGCCTTCCCGTCCCGGAACACCTCGCCGAACGCGAGCGGCTTGCCCGGCTTCATCGCGATCTTCCACAGATCGAGCCTGCCTTCCTGCTCGACCGCAGGCTTGAGGTGATCCTCCTCGCCGACCGACATGCCGCCGCAGGTGACGATGAGGTCGGCATCGACCGCGGCGCGACGCAACGCCGCGCGAGTCGCGTCGAGCCGGTCTTCGACGATGCCCAGATCGTGGCAGACGCCGCCGAGCGACTCGATCAGCGCCCGCAGCGTGTAGCGGTTCGAGTTGTAGATCGCGCCGGGCCGCATCGGCTCGCCCGGCATCAGCAGTTCGTCGCCGGTGGAGAACAGCGCGACGCGCGGCCGCGGCGCGACGCGCAGGTTGCCGACGCCGACCGACGCGGCCATGCCGAGCGCCTGCGGCGAAAGGCGCTGGCCGGCCTCGAGCACGACGGCATCGGCGCGCACGTCTTCGCCACGCCGCCGCACCGCGAGACCGGCAACGGGAACGGCGTCGATGCGAACGCCGCCGTCGACCGCCGCGGTGTTCTCCTGCATCACGACCGCGTCGGCGCCTCCGGGCAGCGGCGCGCCGGTGAAGATGCGAGCCGCGGTTGCGGGCACCAGCGCGGTCCCGACCGAGCCGGCCGGGATGCGCTGGCTGACCGGCAGCACCGTGCCGGCGATCGGCACGTCGGCCGCGCGCACTGCGTAGCCGTCCATCTCGCTGTTGTCGTGCGGCGGAACGTCGATCGTCGAACGCACCGATTCAGCGAGGACGCGGCCCCGTGCGTCGAAGGTGGAGACCGTCTGGACGCGCGAGTCGGGCAACGGCGCGACCTTCGCCAGCAGCCTCGACACCGCCTCGTCGAGCGGGATCGGCGGCTTGTCGTTCGCGGTCGCGGCGCCAGCGCTCATGCCACCTCCGCCATCGACACCGCATGCTCGGCGATGAAGCGCTTGAGCCGCTCCACGTCAGCGGGCATGCGGACGAAGCGCCGCGGCAGCGATTCGATGGACTCGAAGCCGGGCGGCCTGGGCGCGTCGGCACCGGTGGCCTCGCGGATCGTCGCGTTGAACTTCGCCGGCAGCGCCGTCTCGAGGACCACCATCGGCACACCGGGCTCGACGTGCCCGCGTGCCACGTGCAGCGCGTCGGCCGTGTGCGGGTCGACGAGTTCGCCGTGTTCGCGCTGCGTGCGCAGGATCGTCCGGGTCCGGTCGGCCGCGGTGCTGCGGCCGCTCGCGAAGCCGAACGAGGCGACGCGGCCGCGGTCGTCGTCGGCCAGCGAGAAGCTGCGCGTCGACTCCACCTCGGCAAACAAGGCGCGCGTCCGGACGGCGTCGCGGCCGAGCGCGTCGAAGACGAACCGCTCGAAGTTCGACGCCTTGGAGATGTCCATCGACGGGCTCGACGTCTCGCGCGTCTCCGCCGCCGCTCGCACGCGATAGGTCCCGGTGCGGAAGAACTCGTCGAGCACGTCGTTCTCGTTGGTCGCGAGGACGAGGTGCCGGATCGGCAGGCCCATCTGCCGCGCGATGTGGCCGGCGCAGATGTTGCCGAAGTTGCCGGTGGGCACGGCGAACGAGACGGCCTCGTCGTCGCGGGTCGTCGCCTGCAGCCAGCCCGATACGTAGTAGACGACCTGCGCGAGCAGCCGCGCCCAGTTGATCGAGTTGACGGTGCCGATCGCGTGCGCGCCCTTGAACACGGCATCGCCCGAAACGGCCTTGACGAGATCCTGGCATTCGTCGAACACGCCGTCGACGGCGATGTTGTGGATGTTCGCGTCGACCAGGCCGAACATCTGCGCCTGCTGGAACGGGCTCATGCGCCCGTCGGGCGACAGCATGAAGACGGCGATGCCGCGCTTGCCCTTGAGCGCGTGCTCGGCGGCGCTGCCGGTGTCGCCCGAAGTCGCGCCGAGAACGTTGAGAACGCGACCGCGTCGGGCCAGTTCGTACTCGAACACGTGGCCGAGGAACTGCATCGCCACGTCCTTGAACGCCAGCGTCGGGCCGTTCGACAGGCCGAGGATGGAGATGTCGGCGTCGAGCCGGCGCAGCGGCACGATTCGCGGGTCTCCGAAGACGTCGGCGCTCCAGGTCGCGTCGACGATGCGGCGCAGGTCGGCGGGCGGGATGTCGTCGATGTAGAGCGAGAGGACCTCGAAGGCGAGGTCGGCGTACGACAGGCCGCGCCAGCACGCCAGCGTCGCGGTGTCGACGCGCGGGTAGCGTTCGGGCAGGTAGAGCCCGCCGTCCGGCGCGAGCCCCTCGAGCAGGATGTCGCAGAAGCGTCGGCCGGCCGGCTCGCCGCGCGTGCTCAGGTACCTCACGCGAGGTCTTCCTTGCGGATGCGCACGATCCGGGCCAGCACCGTCGACAGCGCCTGCATGTCGGCGATCGCCCGGGTCATGCGACCCTCCACGGTGTCGTGGGTCAGGATGATGACGTCGGTTCGCGCCGCGCCCTCGTGGCTGCCGGGTTCGGCCGGGCGCTGCAGCAGCGCGTCGATCGAGATCGTGTGTTCGGCCAGGATGCCGGTCACGCGGGCGATCACGCCGGCGACGTCGGCGACCTGCAGCCGCAGGTAGAACGAGGTGACGACGTCGTCGATGGGCAGCACGGCGATGTCGTGCATCGCCTGCGGCTGGAACGCCAGGTGCGGCACGCGGTGGTCCGGATCGGCGCCGGCCAGCCGCGCCAGGTCGACGAGGTCGGCGATCACCGCCGACGCGGTCGGCTCGGCGCCGGCGCCCTTGCCGTAGTAGAGCGTCGTGCCGACGGCGTCGCCCTGAACCAGCACCGCGTTCATCGCCCCTTCCACGTTGGCGATCAGCCGCTTGCTCGGCACCAGCGTCGGATGCACGCGCAGCTCGATTCCCTCCGCACGGCGCTTGGTGATCGCCAGCAGCTTGACGCGATAGCCGAGCTGCTCGGCGTAGGCGATGTCGGCCTGTGCCAGGCCCGAGATGCCCTCAACGTAGGCGCGCGGGAACTGCACCGGGACGCCGAACGCGATGGCGCTGACGATCGCCGCCTTGTGCGCGGCGTCGATGCCCTCGATGTCGAAGGTCGGGTCGGCCTCGGCATAGCCGAGGCGCTGGGCGTCGGCCAGCGCGGTGGCGAAATCGACCCGCCGCTCGCGCATCTCCGACAGGATGAAGTTCGTCGTGCCGTTGATGATCCCGGCGATCCACTCGATCCGGTTGGCCGTCAACCCTTCGCGCAGCGCCTTGACGATCGGGATGCCGCCCGCGACGGCGGCTTCGAACGCGACGACGACGCCCTGCTCTCGCGCCGCCGCGAAGATCTCCGTGCCGTGCACCGCGAGCAGCGCCTTGTTCGCCGTGACGACGTGCTTGCCGGCGGCGATGGCGGCGAGCACCAGCTCGCGCGCGACCGTGGTGCCGCCGATCAGCTCGACGACGACGTCGATGTCGGGCCGCTCGATGACGGCGTGGGCGTCGGCCACCACCTCGGCGGCGTCGCCGGCGATCGCACGCGCCCGCGCCATGTCGCGATCGGCGACGACGCCGATGCGGATCTCGCAGCCGGCACGGCGCTGGATCTCCGCCTGGTTGCGCTGGAGGACGGCGAAGGTGCCGCCGCCGACGACACCCGCGCCGAGCAGGCCGACCCTGAGTGCCCGAGCCGATGCCCTGGTGGGTGTCGTGCTCACCGCGCGTGCCGCGTCCGGTAATGGTCGAGGAAGACGGCGATCCGCGTCATGGCGTCGGTCAGGTCGTCGGTGTTGGGCAGGAAGACGACGCGGAAATGGTCGGGTGTCGGCCAGTTGAACCCCGTCCCCTGCACGATCAGCACCTTCTGCTCGGCGAGCAGCTCGTACGCGAACTGCTGGTCGTCGGCGATCGGGTAGAGCTCGGGGTCGAGCCTGGGGAACATGTAGAGCGCCGCCTTCGGCTTGACGCACGTCACGCCGGGAATCGAGACGAGCATCTCGTGCGCGAGGTCGCGCTGGCGCGCCAGCCGCCCACCGGGCGCGACCAGGTCGTCGATGCTCTGGTGTCCGCCCAGCGCCGTCTGGATCGCCAGCTGGCCCGGCGTGTTCGAGCACAGCCGCATCGAGGCGAGCATGTTGAGCCCTTCGATGTAGTCGCCGGCATGCCGCTTCTCGCCCGAGACGACCATCCAGCCGGCGCGGTAGCCGCAGGAGCGGTAGTTCTTCGACAAACCGTTGAAGGTGAGGAAGAGGACGTCGTCGGCCAGCGAGGCGATCGAGGTGTGCGTGGCACCGTCGTACAGCGTCTTGTCGTAGATCTCGTCGGCGAAGACGATCAGCCCGTGCTCGCGGGCCAGCGCGATGATCCGCTCGAGCACCTCGACCGGGTACAGCGCGCCGGTCGGGTTGTTCGGGTTGATGACGACGATCGCCCGCGTGCGCGCCGTCACCTTCTTCGCGATGTCGGCCAGGTCGGGCATCCAGTCGCTCTGCTCGTCGCACAGGTAGTGCACCGGCGTGCCGCCGGATAGCGCCACAGAGGCCGTCCACAGCGGGTAGTCGGGCGCCGGGATCAGAACCTCGTCGCCGTCGTCGAGGAGCGCGTTCATGCTCATCGTGATGAGCTCGGACGCGCCGTTGCCGAGGTAGACGTCGTCGACGGTGACGCCGGTTACCTGCTTTTGCTGCGTGTAGTGGACCACCGCCTTGCGCGGGGCGAACAGACCCTTGGAATCCGTGTAGCCGGCGGCGTTGGGCAGGTTGCGGATCATGTCCTGCACGATCTCGTCGGGGGGCTCGAGGCCGAACGCGGCGATGTTGCCGATGTTCAGCTTGACGATGTGGTGGCCCTCCTCCTCCATCTGCCGCGCCTTCTCCAGCACCGGGCCGCGGATGTCGTAGCAGACGTTGGCGAGCTTGGCCGACTTGGACACCCGCGGCGCGCCCGTTCGGGCGATGTGAGGCGTCGGCGTGGTGCTCATCGCCCCGATTATCAATAATGCCGCTCCATGAAGATGCGCGCCGACCGGATGGAGGGCCAGAACGCGATCGCTCGCCACGGCCCGGACGGCGTCGCCGTCAACGGGCGCGAGTGGACCGAGAGCGTGCTCGTGCCGTGGACGGGCGACGTGACGCCGTGGTCGGCCGGCTCGTTCGACGCGCTGTCGGCCGCGCACTTCGAACGCATCGCGGCGCTGCGGCCCGAGCTCGTCGTCTTCGGCAGCGGGACACGACTGCGCTTCCCGCACCCGTCGCTGTTGCGCCCGCTGATCGACGCCCGTGTCGGCGTCGAGACGATGGACACGGCGGCGGCCTGCCGCACCTACAACGTCCTGATCGCCGAAGGCCGGTCGGTCGTGGCCGCACTGCTCTTCGACGCAACGCGCCCGACCTGAGCCGCGACGCGCCGGGGCTCGGCGCGTCGGGGCGACGCCCTATAATTGCGGGTTGTGCCCGCTCCAGCGGCGCATGCCCTCAGCGACACCACAGCTTCATGACGCCTTCACTGAACAAGCCCGTCCCGGAATTCGAAGCCGTCGCCACGGGCGAGGTGAAGTTCACGCCGCAAGCCTACGCCGGCCAGATCGTCGTCCTCTACTTCTACCCGAAGGACAACACCCCGGGCTGCACGACCGAGGCGATGCAGTTTCGCGATCACTACCAGGATTTCGTCAAGGCCGGCGCGGTGCTGTTCGGCGTGTCGCGCGACAACATGGCGTCGCACGATCGCTTCAAGGCCAACCTGCAGCTGCCGTTCGAGCTGATCGCCGACACGGAAGAGAAGCTCTGTCACATGTTCGGCGTGGTCAAGAACAAGATCATGTACGGCAAGAAGGTCAAGGGAATCGAGCGCAGCACCTTCCTGATCGACGGTGAAGGCATGCTGCGTGGCGAGTGGCGTGGCCTGAAGGTCGCGGGCCACGTCGAGGAGGTGCTCAAGGCGGTCAAGGCGCTTCAGAAAGAGAAGGGCGGCTGATCGGCGACGACCTCCGAGTCGCGTTCCCATGCCGCTGCCCAGACCCCCTGCAAAGCGAGCCGATCGGCTCGCTCCCGACGACTACGCCACTCGAACGGCACGAGCTCCCGCCGTGCCACCTGCACCCGCACGCGCATCCGCACGTGCACCTGAAGCCGCAGCCGCACCGACACCAGCGCCCGAGTCCCCGACCGCGCGCCGCAAGCGCTCCGCCCTCGAATCGCCCGCACCTCCGCCTGCGCCCGCAGCAGTTGCAGCGCCGGTCGCAGCCACCGCCGTGGCGCGTGCGCCGGCTGTCGCGTCGTCCGTCACCGCGCGGGCGTCAGCTGCACCCGAGCGGGCCAAGAAGCCGCGCAGCCACGGCCCGAAGACGCTCTTCGTGCTCGACACCAACGTGCTGATGCACGACCCGACGTCGCTGTTCCGCTTCGAGGAACACGACATCTACCTGCCGATGATCACGCTCGAGGAGCTCGATCAGCACAAGCGCGGCATGACGGAGGTGGCGCGCAACGCCCGCCAGGTCAGCCGCGACCTCGACGCGCTCGCCGCCAACATGCCCAGCCGCGACGTCGACGGACGCGCCCAGGGCATCGCGCTGAACCGCACGGGCCACCGCGAGGCCGGCGGCATGCTGTGGTTCCAGACCGACCTGATCCAGATCTCGCTGCCGCAGGGCCTGCCGCAGGGCAAGGCCGACAACCAGATCCTCGGCGTCGTCCAGGCGCTGCGCGAGAAGCAGCCCGAGCGCGAGGTCGTGCTGGTGTCGAAGGACATCAACATGCGCATCAAGGCGCGTGCACTCGGCCTGTCGGCCGAGGACTACTTCAACGACAAGACGCTCGACGACGGCGACCTGCTCTACACCGGCGTGCTGCCGCTGCCCGCCGACTTCTGGGACACGCTGGGAAAGGACGTCGAGAGCTGGCAGTCGGGCGGCCTGACGTGCTGGCGGATCTCCGGGCCGACGGTCGCCCAGCTCATGGTCAACCAGTTCGTCTGGTACGAGGCGCCCGGGGCGCCTTCGCTGCAGGCGCGCGTGACCGAGGTCACCGGCAAGACCGCGGTGCTCAAGACGCTGAAGGACCACACCCACGCCAAGAACGCCGTCTGGGGCATCACGGCGCGCAACCGCGACCAGAACTTCGCCATCAACCTGCTGATGGACCCGGAGTGCGACTTCATCACGCTCACCGGCACGGCCGGGTCGGGCAAGACGCTGATGTCGCTCGCGTCGGGCCTGGCGCAGGTGATGGACGAGCGGCGCTACACCGAGATCATCGTCACCCGGGTGACGGTGCCGGTCGGCGAGGACATCGGCTTCCTGCCCGGCACCGAGGAGGAGAAGATGGGCCCGTGGATGGGCGCTCTCGACGACAACCTCGAGGTGCTCGCCAAGAGCGACAGCGGCGGCGGTGAATGGGGCCGCGCCGCGACGCAGGATCTGGTGCGCTCGAAGATCAAGATCAAGAGCCTGAACTTCATGCGCGGGCGCACGTTCCTGAACAAGTTCGTCATCATCGACGAAGCGCAGAACCTCACGCCCAAGCAGATGAAGACGCTCATCACGCGCGCCGGTCCCGGCACCAAGATCGTCTGCCTCGGCAATCTCGCGCAGATCGACACGCCCTACCTCACCGAAGGCTCGTCGGGCCTGACCTACGCGGTCGACCGGTTCAAGGGCTGGGCCCACTCGGGCCACGTCACGCTGGCTCGCGGCGAGCGCTCGCGACTCGCCGACTTCGCGTCCGCGGTCCTGTAGGGTTGCGCGGCGGGCGGCTACGAGCGCTTCAGCTCGTCTGCCTTGTCCTTCACGCCGGCCCAGGCCTCGGCATCGGTAGTGCGGGCTTGCCCCTCGATCGGGGTCGATGGCGAGGACGTTCGGGCCTTCGCGGAACGCGTCGACCGGGCACACGTCGACGCAGGCGGTGTGCTTGCAGTTGATGCAGGGCTCGGTGACGACGAACGTCATGGCGCCGCTCAGCCGTCCTTGCCGTCGATCCTCGGCGTCGTCAGCCATGGCGCGTAGACGAACAGGTAGAGCGCGAAGGCGAAGCACCACGAGGCGGCCGCCGCGACCAGGAGCGGCGCCAGCCACGACGGCGACGCGATCGTCGATGCCACGCGCAGGCCCGCGGCGAGCATGACGAGAGCGTAGGCGAGCACTTCCGGACGTGAGGCCGCCAGCGGGCGCCCGGTGTGGCCGCGTGCGGTGCGGGTGATCATGCCGATGACGAGCCCGCCGGTCGCGCCGACCGCGAGCGCGTGCACGCCGGCCGACGCGCTCAGCACGCCGAGCTGCGCCAGGCCGAGCAGGATGCAGCCGATGGCGATCCATGCATAGCCGGCGTGCAGGATCCACAGGATCGGCCGTGCACGAGTCACCCAGGGTCGCCAGCGCCCCTGCCTCACGAGATGCAGCACCGCGGCCGCGGCGAAGGCGGCGGCACCGCCCGGACCCGCTGGCGCGAAAACCCACAGCAACAGCGCCAGCGCCGTGACGGCAAGCGTTGCGGTGTCGAGCGCAGTGCCGACCCTCAGCTTCAGGCCGGGCGTGGCGCTCATCGTGAAGCCCGGGACGATGCGCCCCGCGATCACGCATTCGATCATCACGATAAGGGCGAGCGCGGCATGCAGCGGCACGAAGACGGACACGCCGACGGCGCCGAGCACGGCAAGGTGGAACATCACGTTCGACGCCGTCAGCAGCACGAGCAGCAGGACCAGCACGAGATTGCGGTGGCTGCCCGCACGCAAAAGCACGTTGCCGAGCACCACGGCGACCACGGGAAGCAACGCGACGTCCAGCGCGGCGTGGACGACGTACGGGCCGCCGAACGCCGTCAGGCGCGCTGCAGCCCACAGCAGCAGCAACCCACCGAGGCTGGCACCTCTCGGCGTCGCCCGTCCCGTCCAGGCCCTGGCGGCGGTGAGCAGGAATCCGATGATCACGGCCGCCGCGAAGCCGAACAGCATCTCGTGCGCATGCCAGAGCACAGGCGGCAGGTTCGACGGCAGCGCGAGCGCGTCGAGATGCGACGCCACCCACAGCGGCACCTCGACGCAGGCCACGGCGGCCGCGCCCAGGTAGAACGGACGAAAACCGAGCCGCAGCAGCGGATGGCCGCGTTCGCTCGCTTGCGCGGCCGTCTGGCGCGCCCCAACCTCCAGCGGCCGCTGCGAATTCATGGCTTGCGGATGATGGTGATCGACATTGATGCAGTCGGCGTGCATCTTAGTGAATGGGTCGTCGAATAGCAATATGATCCGTACATCTTTGCGACGCCATGAGACTGACCGACTACACCGACTACACGCTGCGCGTGCTCATGTACTGCGCGGCGAACCGGGAGCGCCGGGTGACGATCGCGGAACTCGCCGAGCAGCACGCTGTGTCGAAGAACCACCTCATGAAGATCGTCAACGACCTGAGCCGCAAAGGCCTGCTCGAGACGACGCGCGGCCGCGGCGGCGGCGTGCGACTGCTGGGCGACCCGGCGGCGATCCGTGTAGGCGATGTCGTGCGCCAGGCCGAAGCCGACTTCCGCCTGGTCGAGTGCTTCGACCCGTCGACCGACACCTGCACGTTGACGCCCCGCTGTCGCCTCAAGCACGTCCTCGCGGCCGCCATGCAGGCGTACTTCGGCGAGCTCGACAAGGCGACGCTTGCGGAGATCTCGGTCGCCGGGCCGCGGGGTGTCCCGTTCAGGCCCCAGCCCTTGGCCAGGCCCTCGCGGCCGACCCCGTCGCTGCGCGGATGACGCATCGACCGCGAGCGTCATGAAGACGCCTTCGAACCTGCGTTTCCCCGGCCACCGCGCGCCAGAGGCGGGGTTCGAGGTGCCGCTCGAGATGCTGTCCGCCTGCCATGGTCGCATCGAGGATCAGTGCTCGACCTTGCGACGGCTGGTCGCCCACGTCGACGCCAGCGGTGTCGACGAGCAGGCACGCACCGCTGCACGCGCCGTGGTCCGCTACTTCGAGACCGCGGCGGGACTCCACCACGCCGACGAGGAGGAGAACCTGTTCCCGGCGCTGGTCGAGTCGATGGCGGGCTCGGACCCGGTGTGCATACGCGAGCTCACGCAACGGCTGGTGGCCCAGCACCGTCGACTCGAGTCGCAGTGGCGCCGGGTACGCGAGGCCCTGGAACGCCTGATCGAAGCGGGCGATCCCGCATGGCTCGACCCCGGCGACGTCGACGCGCTGGTGACGTCGTACGAGGAGCACATCGCGCTCGAGGAGCGCGAGTTGCTGCCGATGGCGGCGCGCCTGCTCGGCGACGGCGAACTCGACGCGATGGGCCGCGCCATGCGCGAGCGACGCGGGGTCGAACTGCCGTGAAGCCGGCATCGCCCGCCGGCGAGAAGGTCGTACAGGACAAGAAGGCCGCGAAGCGGCCGGCGCGCGAGAACGACTGCAGGGTGCTCACCATCGGGCACTCGACGCGGCCGATCGAAGCGTTCCTGGAGATGCTCGTCGCCCACGGCGTCAGCCAGCTCGTCGACGTGCGCACGGTGCCGCGCTCGCGGCACAACCCGCAGTTCAACACCGAGCGGCTGCCGGCATCGCTGAAGGCGGTCGGCATCGGCTACGCGCACGCGCCGGGGCTCGGCGGGTTTCGCCATGCGTCACCCGACTCGGTCAACGCGGGCTGGCGCAATGCCTCGTTTCGCGGCTACGCCGACTACATGCAGAGTGACGACTTCGACGCCGAACTGAGAGGGCTCGTCGAGCTGTCCAGACACGACCGCGTGGCGCTGATGTGCGCCGAGGCGGTGCCCTGGCGCTGCCACCGCTCGCTGATCGCCGACGCCCTCGCCGCGCACGGTGTCGCGGCGTGCGAGATTGTCGGCCCGAGCCGGCTGCAGCCTCACCGGATGACGCCCTTCGCGAAGGTCGCCGGCGAGACCGTCACCTACCCGCCCGGCGCGGCGACACCGGCGCAGCCGACCGCGAGCCGATGATCTGAGCGGCGCCCGCCGCGCCGCGATCAGGCCCGTCGGCCGCCGACCACCAGCAGCAGGCCGCCGACGACGATCGCGCCGATGCCGGCCCACATTGGAACGTTGACCCGCTCCTCCTTCTTGGCCGAGATCTCGAGCGGGCCGATCTTGGCGACCGTCTTGTCGTCGGTGTAGCTGAAGCCTCCGTAGGCGAGCGCGAGGATGCCGGCGACCACGAGGATGATGGCGATGATCTTGACCGGATTCATGCGGTGCTCCCGTGAGTCGTTGACGGACCTACTCTAACCACCCTGGCCGTCGTGGCCGCCGACGGCATCGCGCACGTGCTGCAACGCCGACGCGTCCTCGATCGTCGTCAGGTCGCCGGGGTCGCGGCCCTCGCAGAGCGCCTGGATGGCACGGCGCAGCAGCTTGCCGGAACGCGTCTTGGGCAACGCCGACACGAAGTGCACACGCGACGGCCGCGCCACCGCGCCGAGCTGGACGGCGACGGTCTTCATCACGTCGCCCTCGAGGGCGAGGCGCGCCGTCGGATCGGCGACGGCGGCGCTGTCGCGCGGCACGACGAAGGCCATCGCGAGCTGCCCCTTGAGCGCGTCGGCGACGCCGACCACCGCGACTTCGGCCACCGCCGGGTGGCTCGAGATGCTCTCCTCGATCTCGCGCGTTCCCAGGCGATGGCCGGCGACGTTGATGACGTCGTCGGTGCGGCCGAGGATCGTGAAGTAGCCGTCGGCGTCGCACACGCCCCAGTCGAAGGTGTTGTAGACCTGCCGGCCGGCGATGCTGTTCCAGTAGGTCTCGAGGAAGCGCTCGTCGTCACGCCACAGCGTCTGCATGAAGCCCGGCGGCGTCGGACCTTCGATGACGACGACGCCTTTCGTGTCGGGCCTGTCGAGGTCGCGGCCGGTCTCTTCGTCGACGATGCGCACGTCGTAGCCGAGCATCGCCACGCCGGGGCTGCCGAGCTTGGTGCGCATCGGCTCGATGCCGTTGGCGACCGTGAGGATCGGCCAGCCGCTCTCGGTCTGCCAGTAGTTGTCGATGATCGGCTTGCCGATCGCCTCGCCGATCCAGGTCGCGGTCGGCTCGTCGAGCGGCTCGCCGGCGAGAAAGAGGTGGCGCAACGACGAGAGGTCGTGCGCGCGAAGGTACGCCGGGTCCTGCTTCTTCAAGACGCGGATCGCCGTCGGCGCCGTGAACATCGCCGTGACCTTGTGCCTGGCGACAAGCTGCCACCAGATGCCGGCGTCGGGCCGGATCGGCAGCCCCTCGTAGACGATCGTCGCCATGCCGGCGATGAGCGGGCCGTAGACGATGTAGCTGTGGCCGACGACCCAGCCGATGTCGCTGGTCGAGAAGTAGGTCTCGCCGGGCCGGCCGCAGAAGATGTGCTCCATGCTCGCCGCGAGCGCCACGGCGTAGCCGCCGGTGTCGCGCTGCACGCCCTTCGGCTTGCCGGTGGTCCCGCTCGTGTAGAGCGTGTAGCTCGGGTGCGTCGCATCGACCCACGCGCACGGCACCGATGCGTCGGCATGACGCTCGCGCATGGCCGCGTAGTCGACGTCGCGCCCGTCCACTCGCTCCATCGGTGCGCGTCCGGTGTCGACGAGCAGCACCTTCGGCGGCTTGTGGCGCGCCAGGCGAATCGCCTCGTCGAGCAGCGGCTTGTAGGCGACGACCTTGCCGGCGCGGCTGCCGCCGTCGGCGGTGACGACGACCACCGGCTCGGCATCGTCGATCCGGTTGGCGAGGCTGACGCTGGCAAAGCCGCCGAACACCACCGAGTGGATGGCGCCGATGCGCGCGCAGGCGAGCATCGCGAAGACGGCCTCGGCGACCATCGGCATGTAGACGAGGACACGGTCGCCGGCCTTCGCACCGAGCGCGAGCAGCGTCGCCGCCATGCGGTTCACCTCGGTGTGCAGCTCGGCGTAGGTGTAGATGCGCTCACGGACCGACCCGTCTTCCGTCTCGGTCGACACGGCGATCAGCGCCGGCTGGGCGGCTCGTGTCGCGAGGTGGCGGTCGACGGCGTTGTGGCACAGGTTCGTCGTGCCGCCGACGAACCAGCGCGTGAACGGTGGCCGGCTCGCGTCGCAGACCGTCTCGAATGGCGTCTGCCAGTCGATCCGCGCCGCCTGCTCGGCCCAGAAGGCGTCCCGCTCTTCCAGCGACCGGCGATACATCCGTGCATACGAGCTCATGCCGAGGACTCCTCAAAAATACAATGCCGGTGCGACGCCGCGTGGCGACACGACAGGAGCCTGACGATGAGCCTGATGTGCGACCCGACAGACTGCACCCTGCTCATCGTCGACACGCAGGCGCGGCTGATGCCGGCCATCCACGACCGCGAAGCCGTGGTGCGCCGATGCGTCCAGCTCGCGACGGCGGCCCGCGAACTCGGCGTCCACGTGATCGGGACCGAGGAGAACCCCGCCGGCCTCGGCCCCCTGGTGCCGGAGGTCGCGCGGCTGTGCGACACGACGCTCGCCAAGTTCCACTTCGCGGCGACCCGCGAGAGCGGCTTCCTCGAACGCCTCCCGGTCGGCCGCGGCACCTTCGTGATCGCCGGCTGCGAGGCGCACGTGTGCGTGCTGCAGACGGCGCTCGGCCTGCTCGACGCGGGGCACGCGGTGAAGTGGGTCGCCGACGCCATCGGCTCGCGCCATCCGCACGACCGTCTCGCGGCCACCGAACGGGTGCGCCATGCCGGCGCCGACGTCGTCACCACCGAGATGGTGGTCTTCGAGTGGCTGGGCACCAGCGAGCATCCGAAGTTCCGGCCGGTCAGCCGGCTGATCCGCTGACGCGAGCCCGCGTGTCGGCATCCATCGCCGGCGCGTCTTCAGCCGATCCGCACGACGATGCGGCCCTTGGTGCGCCCGTCGAGCAGCTCGGCTGCCGTCGCGATGGCGTCCTCCAGGCCGATCGTCGTCGTCATGGAGGCGAGCTTGCCGGCATCGAGATCGGTCGCCAGACGTGCCCACGCCTGCTCGCGCAAGGCCATCGGCGCCTGGACGCTGTCGATGCCAACGAGCGTCACGCCGCGCAGGATGAACGGCAACACGCTGCCGGGCAGGTCGACGCCCTGCGCCAGGCCGCACGCTGCGACGACGCCGCGGTAACGCGTCTGCGCCAAGGCGTTGACCAGCGTGTGGCTGCCCACCGTGTCGACCACTGCCGCCCAGCGCTCGGCCTGCAGCGGCTTGCCAGGAGCACCGAGCGCCGTCCGATCGACGACGTCGGCAGCACCCAGCGCCTCGAGGTAGGCGCGCTCGCCGGTCTTGCCGGTCGACGCGACGACGCGATGGCCGAGCTTGGACAGCAGCGCGACCGCGACGCTGCCGACGCCGCCCGATGCGCCCGTCACCAGCACGTCGCCATCGCCCGCCCTGGCGCCGTGCGCTTCGATCGCGAGCACGCACAGCATGGCCGTGTAGCCGGCGGTGCCGATCGCCATCGCCTGCGCGGTGCTGAACGCTCCGGGCAGCCGCACCAGCCACGACGCGGGCACGCGCGCTCGTTCGGCTAGGCAGCCCCAGTGCGTCTGGCTGGCGCCCCAGCCGTTGAGGACGACACGGTCACCGGTATTCCATGCGGGCGAGCTCGACTCGAGCACCGTCCCCGCGCCGTCGATGCCGGCGACCATGGGCCAGCTGCGCACCACGGCGCCGCGATTCGTGATCGCCAGCGCGTCCTTGTAGTTGAGGGTCGACTGCTCGATCCGAAGCAGCACGTCGCCGCCGTCGGTGCGAGGCAGCCTGGTCTCGTCGATCGCCTGGATGCCGGCGCGAAAGCCGGCGTCGTCCTTCTCGAGCAGCAACGCCTGGAACATGAATGAAAACCCTCGCCAGCCGTGAATCGGTGTGTCGTGGCGACGATAGCGCAGCGCATTCGGAGGGCATTCGTCGACGAATGGACACGATTCCGGGTTGACGACGGCGCGAAGTTTGTTATGGTGCGCGCCGATGCGAAACGCCTTCGCCGCCGCCGCCATCGGCATCGCCCTGTCGGTCGGCGCGCCCGCTTCGGCCGTCGCCAACCCGGGCGAGGCGAGCGATTCCGTCGTCCAGTTCCTGCATGACAAGGGCCTCGCCTCTGCGATCGGCACGCCGCCGGAGTCGCCCGCGGCATCGACCGGCCCGGCGCGCGAACCGACGCTGCTGCGGCGCGTCAGGGACCGCGCCTCCGAGCTCGTCGTGCAGGCGATGGGCTACCTCGGCGTCCGTTACCAGCGGGGCGGCAACTCCGCCGAGACCGGGTTCGACTGCAGCGGCTTCGTTCGCCACGTCTACGAGGCCAGCCTCGGGCTCGTGCTGCCGCGGCGCGCCGACCAGCAGGCCGGCGACGCCCAGCTCGAGAAGATCGACCGTGCCGACCTGCGGCCAGGCGACCTCGTCTTCTTCAACACCCTGCGCCGCACGTTCTCGCACGTCGGCATCTACGTCGGCGGCAACCGCTTCATCCACTCGCCGAGAGCCGGCGAGGACGTGCGGACCGACGACCTGACGCTGGGCTACTGGGCGCGCAGGTTCACCGGCGCCCGCCGCGCCATCGAGCCCGAGGCGGGAGCGGCTGCCGCTGCCGCTTCCGCCGCTTCGCCCTCGTCCTGACGGCGGCGGGGTCGCCTGCCCGCGGCGCCTCGCCGCGGGGTGGGCGGCGTCACAATCGGCATCGTGACGCACCGCGTGATCCCGCTCGCCGACTGGCGCACCGCTGCCGCCCGCATCGCGCTGCCGGTCCGCGGCACCGTGCCCGACGGCCGCGTGCTCGACACGCTGCGCCGCCCGCTGCACGACCTGCGCATCTCGGTCACCGACCGCTGCAACTTCCGCTGCACCTACTGCATGCCGAAGGAGGTGTTCGACAAGCACCACCGCTTCCTGCCGCACGATGAATTGCTCAGCTTCGAGGAGATCGCGCGGCTGGCGCGGCCGTTCGTCGCCCATGGCGTTGGCAAGATCAGGCTGACCGGCGGCGAGCCGCTGCTGCGCCGCGACCTGGAACGGCTGATCGCCCTGCTCGCCGGGCTGCGCACGGTCGACGAAAGGCCGCTCGACCTGACCCTCACCACCAACGGCTCGATCCTGGCCCGCAAGGCAGCGAGCCTGCGCGCGGCGGGCCTCGGCCGGGTGACGGTCAGCCTCGACGCGATCGACGAGGCGATCTTTCGTCGCATGAACGACGCCGACTTCCCCGTGCACGACGTGCTCGCCGGCATCGACGCCGCCGAGCGCGCCGGCCTCGGCCCGATCAAGGTCAACATGGTCGTGCAGAAGGGCGTCAACGACAGCGAGATCGTGCCGATGGCACGCCACTTCCGCGGTCGCGACATCAGCCTGCGCTTCATCGAGTACATGGACGTCGGCGCCACCAACGGCTGGCGCATGGAACAGGTCGTCCCGTCGGCCGATGTGCTGACGAGGGTGCGCGAAGCGTTCGCGATCGAGCCGTTGCCGGCGTCGACGGTCGGTGAAACGGCCGAGCGCTGGCGCTACGCCGAGCCAGGCGTCGCGGGCGAGATCGGCACCATCTCGAGCGTCACCCGGGCGTTCTGCCGCGACTGCAACCGGGCCCGGCTGTCGACCGAAGGCAGGCTCTACCTGTGCCTGTTCGCCAGCCGCGGCCACGACCTGAAGTCGCTCGTTCGCGGCGGCGCGAGCGACGACGAGATCGCCGACGCGATCGGCGCGATCTGGCAGGGGCGCGACGATCGCTATTCCGAGCTGCGCGGGCTCGCAGACGCGCCGGGCGACGGTGCCGAGCCCCGCGTCGAGATGCACTACATCGGCGGCTGAGCGACGTCGAGGAAGACGCGGTGCGCGAGACCGGCATGCACGCCGCCGACCCGGCCGTCGTCGTCAGGCTGCTCATTTCGGCCGACCTCCCGGCGTACAAGGCGTTGCGCGACGCGACCCTCGAGGCGCACCCCGACGCCTTCACGTCGGACGCGGCCACCGAGCGTCGCAAGGAGCCTGCCGACTATCTGCAGCGGCTCGGCATCGGCCGCGGCGACGGCGGCCACTTCGTGATCGGCGCGTTCGACGGCACCGCGAGGGACGGCCTGGTCGGCGCCATCGGCTGCGAGCGCGACGAGCGCGTGAAGGTGCGGCACGTCGGCCATCTCATCGGCATGATGGTGCGCGCCGACCGCCGCGGCTGCGGCGTCGGCGCATTGCTGCTCGACGCCGCCATCGCCGAGACACGTCGGGCGAACGGCATCGGCCTGCTCACCCTCAGCGTCACCGAAGGCAACGTCGCCGCGATCGGCCTGTACGCGTCGCGTGGCTTCGTCGTCCATGGCCGGCTCGACGACGCGATCCGCGTCGGCCCGCGCCGGCTTGCCAAGCTGTCGATGTCGATGTCGCTGTCAATGACGCCGTGAAGCCGGCGCGTCCCTACAGTCCCTACATGTAGGGACGCCGCGCCGCCATCAGCTGCCACGTCGCGACAACCGTGTCGGGATTGAGCGAGATCGACGCGATGCCCTGGTCGGCCAGCCATTCGGCGAAGTCGGGATGGTCGCTCGGCCCCTGGCCGCAGATGCCGACGTACTTGCCGGTGGCGCGGCAGGCGGCGATGGCGCGCGAGATCATCGCCTTGACGGCAGGGTCGCGCTCGTCGAAGTCACGCGCCAGCAGGTCGAGGCCGGAGTCACGGTCGAGACCGAGGACGAGCTGGGTGAGGTCGTTCGAACCGATCGACATGCCGTCGAAGTGCGCCAGGAACTGCTCGGCGAGGATCGCGTTGCTCGGCACCTCGCACATCATGATCACCTTCAACCCGTCGGTCCCGCCGGCGGCGGCGCGCTTGAGGCCCTGCGCGGCGAGCATGCCGACGACCGTCTCTGCCTGGGCGAGGGTGCGAACGAACGGCACCATCACCTCGACGTTGGTCAGGCCCATGGCCTTCCTCACCCGCACCAGCGCCTCGCACTCCATCGCGAACGCTTCGCCGAATTCCTCGCTCACGTAGCGCGACGCGCCACGAAAGCCCAGCATCGGGTTCTCTTCCTCTGGCTCGTAGCGCGAGCCGCCGATGAGCTTGCGGTACTCGTTGCTCTTGAAGTCCGACAGGCGGACGATCACCGGCTTCGGCCAGAACGCGGCGGCGATCGTGGCGATGCCCTCGGCGAGCTTGTCGACGTAGAAGGCGCGCGGCGACGCGTGCCCCCGCGCCACGCTCTCGACCGCCTTCTTCAGATCGGCGTCGACGTTCGGATAGTCGAGGATCGCCTTCGGATGCACGCCGATGGCGTTGTTGATGATGAACTCGAGCCGCGCCAGGCCGACGCCCGAGTTCGGCATCTGCGCGAACTCGAAGGCAAGCTGCGGGTTGCCGATGTTCATCATGATCTTGACCGGCGAGTACGGCAGCTCGCCGCGCTCGATGTCGGTGACCTCGGTCTCGAGCTGGCCGTCGTAGACGTAGCCGGTGTCGCCCTCGGAGCACGCCACGGTCACCAGTGCACCGGCCCGCAGCACCTCCGTCGCGTCGCCGCAGCCGACGACCGCCGGGATGCCGAGTTCGCGGGCGATGATCGCTGCGTGGCAGGTTCGTCCGCCCCGGTTGGTGACGATCGCCGCGGCGCGCTTCATCACCGGCTCCCAGTTCGGGTCGGTCATGTCGGTGACGAGCACGTCTCCCGGCTGCACCTGGTCCATCTCGTCGACGCCCGACACGAGCCGCACCCGCCCGGTGCCGATCCGCTGGCCGATCGCGCGGCCTTCGACCAGCACCGTTCCGGTTCCCTTGAGCTTCCAGCGCTGCTCGACGCGCTCGGCGGCGTTGCTCTTCACCGTCTCCGGGCGCGCTTGCAGGATGTAGAGCTTGCCGTCGTGCCCGTCCTTGCCCCATTCGATGTCCATGGGTCGACCGTAGTGCTGCTCGATGACGACGGCGTAGCGGGCGAGCTCGGTGACGTCGGCGTCGCTCAGCGAGTAGCGGTTGCGCTGCTCGGTCGCCGTGTCGGTGGTCGTGACGACCCTGCCGGTCGCAGCGCGTTCAGCCGGCGACGCGTAGCCCATCTTGACGAGCTTGGAGCCGAGGCTGCGACGGATGATCGCCATCTTGCCGTTCTTCAGCGCCGGTTTGTGGACGTAGAACTCGTCGGGATTGACGGCGCCCTGCACCACGGTTTCGCCGAGCCCCCAGCTCGAGGTGACGAAGACGACCTCGGTGAAGCCCGACTCGGTGTCGAGGGTGAACATGACGCCCGACGCGGCCAGGTCGGAGCGCACCATCTTCTGAACGGCGGCCGACAGCGCCACGTCGCCGTGCGTGTAGCCCTGGTGAACGCGGTAGCTGATGGCACGGTCGTTGTAGAGACTCGCGAACACCTCGCGGATGCGCGCCAGCACGGCGTCGATGCCCGTGACGTTGAGGAAGGTCTCCTGCTGGCCGGCGAAGGAGGCATCGGGCATGTCCTCGGCGGTCGCCGAGGAGCGGACCGCGAGGCTCGCATCCGGCGATTCCGACGACAGCGCGTCGAACGCGGTCCGGATCGCCTGCTCGAGTGCCGGCGAAAACGGCTGCCGTTCGATCCAGCCGCGGATCTCCTCGCCTGCCGCAGCGAGCGATCGCACGTCGTCGACATCGAGCGCGGCGAGGCGCTCGGAGATGCGGCGTGCGAGGCCGCCCTCGGCGAGGAAGAGGCGAAAGGCGTGCGCCGTGGTGGCGAAGCCGCCGGGGACGCGGACGCCGGACCCGGCCAGCTGGCTGATCATCTCGCCGAGGGAGGCGTTCTTGCCGCCGACCGACTCGACGTCGGTCATCCTCAGTCGTTCAAGGGGTGCGACCAGGGCGGTCGCCAGTTCGAGGGAATCCATGGGAAAGCTCCGCGATCGTGGTGAATCGGTGCTTCCCGACGCGCCGCGTCGACCTCGCGCCACCTACGATCGCCGGCCGCGCGCAACGGCATGCCGACGATTCGGCAGCGGGCGCAGCAGGGGCGAGAGGTCATCGGCGCGGTCTTGGGACGGGCGTGCGGAAACGGTGGCACCGATTCTACGAGCCGGCCTCCGCCACGCGGTCGCGCCGCGGTGCTCCGGGCGGCGAGAATGACCCGGTGAACCCTGCGCCACCCCCTGCGCCTCCGCCGGCGCCGCCGCCCGGCGTGCGCTGCACCGTCTTCTTCGTCTCCGACGGCACCGGCATCACCGCCGAGACCTTCGGCAACTCCATCCTCGCCCAGTTCAACCTGAAGACGCGGCACGTCCGCAGGCCGTTCATCGACTCGCCCGACAAGGCGCACCAGGTCGTTCGTGAGATCAACCACGCGGCCGAGATCGAGGGGCGCAAGCCCATCGTCTTCCTGACCCTCGTCGAGCCCGAGGTGCTGGCCGTCGTCAAGACGAACGCCAACGGGCTGGTGATGGACATGTTCAACACCTTCATCGAGCCGCTCGAGGCCGAATTCGGGATCACCTCGCACCACCGCGTCGGCCGCTTCCCGGACGTCGCCCAGAGCCAGGAGTACACCGATCGCATCGAGGCGATCAACTTCTCGCTCGCGCACGACGACGGCCAGTCGGCGAAGAACCTCGCCCAGGCCGACGTGATCCTGGTCGGCGTGAGTCGAAGCGGCAAGACGCCCACGTCGCTGTACCTGGCGATGCAGCACGGCATCAAGGCCGCCAACTACCCGCTGATCCCCGAGGATTTCGATCGCGGCAAGCTGCCGTCGACGCTGGCGCCGTTCAAGGCCAAGTGCTTCGGGCTGACGATCGATCCGGCGCGCCTGGCGAGCATCCGCAACGAGCGGCGGCCGAACAGCCGCTACGCGTCGCTCGAGAATTGTCGCGCCGAAGTCCGGGAAGGCGAGGCGATGATGCGGCGCGAAGGCATCGCCTGGCTGTCGTCGACGCACAAGTCGATCGAGGAGATCGCGACGACGATCCTGCGCGACCTGCGGCCCGACCGGCTGATGTACTGACCTCAGAACTCGCGACGCCGCATCGCGTGCAGCACGATCGCCGCGGCGGCGGCGACGTTGAGCGACTCCTCCCCGCCGGGCTGCTCGATCCGCCACGTCGATTCGCATCGCGCCACGACGGCCGGCGACACGCCCGCGCCTTCGTTGCCGAAGACCCAGGCGCAGGGAGCGTCGAACGCCGCCGACGCGATCGTCCGGTCGGCGTGCGAGCTGGTGGCGCGCAGCGGCACCTCGAGCGCGGCGAGCGTCTCGTCGGTCGCACCTTCGATGAGCCTGAGGCCGAGGTGCGCGCCCATGCCGGCGCGCAGCACCTTCGGCGACCACAGCGCCGCCGTCCCGCGCATGGCGACGATCTGCGCATGGCCGAACGCCGCGGCGCTGCGCAGGATGGAGCCGACGTTGCCGGCGTCCTGGAGCCGGTCGAGCACGACGGTGGGCGCGGTCGGCGCCAGCTCGGGCTGCGCTGGCAGCGGCACCAGGAAGGCGACCGGAGCCGGCGATTCGAGGCTGCCGATGCCGGCCATCAGGGCATCGCTCAGGACCATCGTCGTCGCCGCCCCCTGCGCGCAGAGGTCGGCGTAGCGTCCGTCCTGCCACGCGGTCTCGCCGACCAGCGCATGCAGCGCGCGCGGACCGCCGCGTTCGGCCCAGGCGCGACACAGATGCTCCCCTTCGAGCAGCACCTCGCCGGCCTTGCGGTATTCAGCGCTGTGCCGGGCGAGCTTCTTCAGTCGGGCGACGAGCGGATTCGCCGCCGACGTGATGGTGCGCGGCTCGGGCGACGACACGGGCGGCGGCGGCTCAGAACAGCGGCCGCACCAGCGACTCGCGCACCGGCGCGAAACTGCGGCGATGCTGCGGACACGGACCGTGCTCGCGCAGCGCGGCGAGGTGCTCGGGCGTCGAGTAGCCCTTGTGGCCGGCGAAGCCGTAGTGCGGATGCTCGTCGTGCAGGCGCTCGAGAAGGCGGTCGCGGTACACCTTGGCGATGATCGACGCGGCCGAGATCGCCCGCACGCGCGCATCGCCGCCGACCACGGTGCGCAGCGGCATCGTCACCTCGAAGCGCTGGTTGCCGTCGACCAGCACCACGCCGGGCTGCTGCGCCAGCGCCTCGACGGCGCGCCGCATCGCCAGCAGCGCTGCGCGCAGGATGTTGAGCGTGTCGATCTCCTCGACGCTCGCCTCGGCGATCGCGTAGCACACGGCCTTGCGGCGGATCTCGGCGTCGAGCCGCTCACGCTCGGCCGGCTCGAGCCGCTTCGAGTCGTTGAGGCCGCGGATCAGCTTCGTGCCGTCGAGGATCACCGCGGCGGCGACCACGGGCCCGGCGAGCGGGCCGCGGCCGACTTCGTCGACGCCGGCGACCGGCCCTGTCGCGCCGTCGAGCAGCGCGTGCAGCCTGGCGGCGCGGAAGAAGGTGCGGGCGTGCATCGGCGAGTCGATCCGACGGGTGCTGCCGCTACCGGTCAGGCCGCTTCGGGCTCGCCGCCCGGCAACCCGCGCGTGCCGTCGCCAAGTGCGTTGGCGGCGTTGCCCCGGCCGTCGTCGACCCGCGTAGGCCCGAGGAGCGAGGCGATCGCCTCGGCGGCCAGCCGCGGCGTGTCGCGCCGCAGCTCGTGATGCAACGTCTCGAAGCGCCTGGCCAACGCAGCGCACGACTCGGGATCGTCGAGCCATTTCAGCGTCGCCGCGGCGATCTTCTCGGGGCTCGCGTCGCGTTGCAGGAGTTCGGGCACGGCGTGGTCGCGCAGCAGGATGTTGGGCAGCGAGATCCACGGCTGGTAGTGCATCCGCTTGCCCATCTGCCAGCTCAGCGCGTGCATCACGTAGACGACGACCATGGGCTTGCGGAACAAGGCGGCCTCGAGCGAGGCGGTGCCGCTCGCGACCAGCGCGACGTCGCAGGCGGCGAGCGCGTCGTGGGCCCGGCCCTCGAGCAGCTCGATCGGCACGTCGCTCGCGTGCTGCCGGCGCAGCGGCTCGATCAGGTGGCGCAGCCCGGTCACGACCGGAACGACGAAACGCAGGCCGGGTCGCTCCTTCGCCAGCCGTGCCGCGGCGCCGAACAGGCGCGGTGCGATGTACTGGATCTCCGAACGCCGGCTGCCCGGCAGGATGGCCACCAGCGTCTCGCCTTCCTTCACGTCGAGTGCGGCACGGGCCGCGTCGCGCGGCGCCTCGAGCGGGATCGTGCCTGCCAGGGGGTGGCCGACGTAGACGGCGCGGATGTCGCGCTTGGCGAAGATCTCGGGCTCGAACGGAAAGATGCAAAGCACCAGATCGGCCGCCTTCTTGATCTTCTCGATCCGCTTGCCGCGCCACGCCCAGATCGACGGGCTCACGAACTGCACCGTCTTCACGCCGGCAGCGCGCAGCTTCACCTCGAGGTCGAGGTTGAAGTCGGGCGCGTCGACGCCGATGAAGCAATCCGGCTTGTCCTCGAGCAGACGCGTCGTGAGCTGGCCGCGGATGGTCGCGATCTCGCGCAGGTGACCGAGCACTTCGGCGTAACCGCGCACCGACAGCTTGTCGTGCGGCCACCAGGCGCGAAAGCCCCGCTCGGCCATCTGCGGGCCGCCGATGCCGAACGCGTCGTGCCGCGGCCAGCGTGTGCGCAGTCCGTCGAGCAGCAGTCCGGCGAGGACGTCGCCCGAGGCTTCGCCGGCGACGATGGCGAAGCGCGGGCGCGGGTCGTCGGTCGCCGCACTCATCTCGCGATGCCCCGGCCCGCGGCGTCGAGAAAGGCCGACATCATGCGGACGTCTTCGGCCGCCTCCGGCGCTTCGCCGGCGATCACGCTGATGCGCTCCCTGGCGATCTCGAACGTGAGGCCGTCGCGATAGAGCAGCCGGTGCATCTGCCGCACCGCCGCGATCCGCGTCGCCGAAAAGCCGCGGCGACGCAGGCCCTCGGCGTTGACACCTCGCACCGACAGCGGGTTGCCATCGACCATCACGAACGGCGGCACGTCCTGCGACACGTGGCTCTGGAAGCCGCACATCGCATGCGCGCCCATCCTCACGAACTGGTGCAGCCCGCTCTGCGCGCCGACGATCGCCCAGTCGCCGAGCTCGACGTGGCCCGCCAGCCCCGCGTAGCCGGCGATGATCGTCTGATTGCCGACGCGGCAGTCGTGGGCGACGTGCACGTTGTTCATGATCCAGTTGTCGTCGCCGATGCGCGTCGTGCCGCCGCTGTCGCTGTCCTGCACGGTGCCGGTGTGGATGGTGCAGAACTCGCGGATCGTGTTGCGGTCGCCGATGACGAGCGCCGTGTCCTCGCCAGCGTACTTCTTGTCCTGGGGCGGGCCGCCGATGGCGTTGAAGCCGGAGATCCGGTTGTCGAGGCCGATCGTCGTTCGGCCCTCGATGACGCAGTGCGGGCCGATCGTCGTGCCGGCGCCGACGCGCACCCCGGCGCGAACGATGCTGTAGGCGTCGACGCCGACGCCGTCGGCCAGTTCGGCTCCTGGCTCGACGATGGCCGTGGAATGGATCGTCGCCACGGACGCTCGGCTACGCGATGGACCTCACCGAACACGTGAGTTGCGCTTCGGCGGCAAGTTCCCCGTCGACGCTCGCCTTCGCCGCGAAACGGAACACGCCCGACTTCGAGCGCTCGAGCACGACGTCCATGACGAGCTGGTCACCGGGCTCGACCGGCCGCTTGAAGCGCGCACGATCGATGCCGGCGAAGTAGTAGATCGTGTTCGCGTCGGGCGCGTGCCCGAGCGAGTCGAACGCGAGCAGCGCGGCCGCCTGGGCCAGCGCCTCGAGCGTCATCACGCCGGGCATGACGGGTCGATGCGGGAAGTGACCCTGGAAGAACGGCTCGTTGAACGTCACGTTCTTGATCGCCTTGATGCGCTTGCCCCGCTCGATCTCGAGCACGCGGTCCACGAGCAGCATCGGATAGCGGTGCGGCAGACCCTTGAGGATCTGGTGGATGTCGAGCATCGGGGCGGTCGTCATGGGGCAGATTGTTTTTCGAGGGCGCGCACCCTCTCGCGCAGGGCGTGCAGGTTGCGCAGCGTGGCCGCGTTCTTCTCCCACGCGGCATTGTCGTCGAAGGGAAACGGGCCACCGTAGCGGCCGGCCTTGGCGATCGAACGCGTCACCTGCGTCGCGCCCGACAGGACGACGCCGTCGGTGATCGTCACATGACCCGTGATGCCGACGCCGCCGCCGATCATGCAGTGCGAGCCGATCGTGGTACTGCCGGCGATGCCGACGCAGCCGGCGATCGCCGTGTGCGCGCCGACCTTCACGTTGTGGCCGATCTGCACCAGGTTGTCGATCTTCACGCCGTCGGCGATCGTCGTGTCGCCGAGCGCTCCGCGGTCGATGCAGGTGTTGGCACCGATCTCGACGTCGTCGCCGATCACGACGCCGCCGAGCTGCTCGATCTTGACCCAGCGGTTGCCCTGCCCCCGATCGGGCGCGAAACCGAAACCGTCGGCGCCGATCACCGCGCCGGGATGGACGATGCAGCGCTCGCCGAGGCGCACGTCGTGCAGCAGGGTCACGCGGGGGCCGATCCGGGAATTCGCGCCGATCCGACAACCCGCCGCGACGAACGTCAGCGCGCCGATCGAGACGCCTTTTCCGATCACGGCGCCCGCGTCGACGATCGCCGAGGGATGGATCCCGGTGCCGGAGCGAACGCCCTGCCGGTCGGCCCACCACTGCGTCAGCTTTGCGAACGAAAGGTAGGGATCGTCGGCGACGACCGCCGCGCCGCGCGCCGTGGCCTCGGCACGAAACGCAGGACCGACGATCACTGCACCGGCGCGCGTCGTGCCGAGCTGCCTGGCATAGAGCGGGTTGGAGAGGAAGGTGATCGAGTCGGCGCCGGCGTCTTCCAGCGTCGCGATCCGTTCGATGCGCATTTCGCCGTCACCGACGACTTCACCGCCGATTGCCTCGGCGATCTCGCGGAGCAGCGCGCCTGCCACCACGGCGTTACTTGCCGTTCGCGGCACCCTGGGCGTTCAGCGCCTTGATCACCTTGTCGGTGATGTCGACCTTCGGGCTCCAGAAGACCGCCTCCTGGACGATGAGGTCGTACTTCTCGGTCTCGAAAATCTGCTTGATGACGCGGTTCGTGCGCTCGACGACCGAAGCGAGCTCCTCGTTCTTGCGCTGCGACAGGTCTTCCTGGAACTCACGGCGCCTGCGCTGCAAGTCGCGGTCCTGGTCGACGAGTTCGCGCTGGCGTCGGCCGCGCTCGGTCTCGCCGAGCGCGGGCGATTCCTTGTCGAGCTTGTCGCTGGCGACCTTCAGTCGTGCGCCGAGGTCGTTGAGCTCCTTCTCGCGCTTGGAGAACTCGGTCTCGAGCTTGGCCTGCGCCGCCTTGGCGGGGATCGCGTCGCGCAGCACGCGGTCGCTGTTGACGTAGCCGATCTTGAGCAACTCCTGTGCCGACGCGCCGCAGGCGGCGGCCGCGAGGACAGCGGCAGTCGCGACCGCGGCCGCCCGGAAGGAAAGGCTCGTCTTCATCATGGAGAGATCAGAACGCCGTTCCGATCTGGAACTGGAGGCGCTGGATTCTATCTTCCGGCCTCTTCTTGATCGGCGTGCCGTAGCTGAGCTTGAGCGGGCCTACCGGCGAGACCCACGAGACACCGAGGCCGACCGAGGCGCGGATGCTGTCGAAGTCGACCGTCTGGTTCTCGCCCCAGACGTTGCCGGCGTCGGCGTAGAGGAAGATGCGCAGCGTGCGGTCGGCGTTGGCGCCCGGGACCGGCACGTACAGCTCGTTGTTGATGTTCAGGCGCCGGTTGCCGCCGATGAAAGCACCGGTGACGTCGACCGGCCCCAGCGAGCCCTGGTCGAAGCCGCGCACCGTGCCGAGACCGCCGCCGTAGAAGTTCTTGAAGATCGGGTACGGCCGGCCGCCGAGTCCCTTGCCGTAGCCGATCTCGGCGTTGACCCCGTAGCTGAAGCCGCGGGCGATCGGAATGTACTGCTGGCCCTGCAGGTTCACGCGAGCGAACTTGGCGTCGCCGAACGGTGCGTAGTCGAGGTTCACGCGCAGATAGCGGCCGGAGGTCGGAACGAGTGCGCTGTCGCGGCTGTCACGGGCCCAGCCGATCGTCAGCGGCACCGAGGCGCTCGATTCGCCGAACTCCTCGCGATAGAGGAAGTAGCTGTTGGGAAGCTGGGTATCGCCCTTGATCTGCGTCCGCTCGGCACCGATGCCGAAGAAGACCGTGTCGTACTCCGAGAACGGCACGCCGAAACGCACCGAGCCGCCCTGCGTCACGAACTCGTACTGGGTGTTGGCGGCCGAGTTGATCGGCTTGGTGGTCCGGTAGTAGAGGTCGATGCCGCGCGAGATGCCGTCGATCGTGAAGTAGGGATCGACGGTGCTCACGACCAGGGTGCGGTTGTACTTGCTGGTGTTGACCTCGACGCCCAGGTAGTTGCCCGAACCGAAGATGTTTTCCTGCTTGATCGACGCCGTCAGCGACAGCTTGTCGGCGGACGAGAAGCCGGCCCCGATCGAGAGCGAACCGGTGGCCTTTTCCTTGACCGTCACCGTGAGGTCGACCTGGTCGGGCGTTCCCGGAACCTCGGCGCTGTCGACGTTGACCTCGTTGAAGTAGCCGAGCCGGTCGATGCGGTCGCGCGACAGCTTGATCTTGCGCCCGTCGTACCACGACGATTCGAACTGGCGGAACTCGCGGCGTATCACCTCGTCGCGGGTTCGCGTGTTGCCGGCGACGTTGATGCGGCGAACGTAGACGCGGCGCTGCGGCTCCGACACCAGCGTGACGACGACCTGACCCTTGGCTCGGTCGATCTCGGGCCGCGAGTCGACCTTGGCGAAGGCGTAGCCGAAGGTGCCGAACCGGTCGATGAAGGCACGCGTCGTCTCGGCAACCGTCTCGGCGCGATACGACTGGCCGGGCCGGATTCGCACCAGCGACTTGAACTCGTCTTCCTTGCCGAGGTAATCGCCCTCGAGCTTGACCGCCGTCACGGTATAGAGCTGACCTTCACGAACGTTGACCGTGATGGTGATGTCTTCCTTGTCGGGCGAGATCGCGACCTGCGTCGACTCGATCTCGAACTCGAGGTAACCGCGGTTCTGGTAGTAGGCACGCAACGTCTCGAGGTCGGCGTTGAGCTTCGCGCGCGAGTAGCGGTCACCCTTCAGGTAGAAGTTGAGCCAGGCACCGTCGTTGAGCTCGAGCAGGCCCTTGAGCGTGCCTTCGGAGAACACCTTGCTGCCGGTGATGCGGATCTCGCGGATCTTCGCCGGTGCTCCTTCGGTGACGGTGAAGGTGACGTTGACGCGGTTGCGCTCCTGCGGCGTCACCGTCGTCACGACGTCGGCGGCGTAGAGGCTGCGCGTGAGGTACTGGCGCTTCAACTCCTGCTCGGCGCGGTCGGCGAGCGACTTGTCGAACGGCAGGCCTTCACCGATGCGGAAGTCGCGCAGCGACTTGACGAGGGCGTCCTTCTCGAACTCCTTCATGCCGACGAAGTCGATGCTGGCGATGACCGGCCGCTCCTCGACGATGACGATGGCGACGCCGCTGTCGACGTCGATCCGCACGTCCTTGAAGAGGCCGGTGGCGAACAGCGCACGCAGCGCTGCTGCCCCTTTCTCGTCGGTGTACGTGTCGCCGATGCGAAACGGCAGCGCCGCGAAGACCGTTCCGGCGTCGGTCCGTTGCAGGCCCTCGACGCGGATGTCCTTCAGCGCGAACGGCTCGACGGCGTGAGCGGGCGCGATGCGCAGCGCCAGCGCAACGGCCAGAGCGGCGGGTGCGAGTCGGATTCGGTAACGGAGCCGCTGGCGCAGCGGTGATCGAGCGTGGGCTTGCATGCGAGAGGTCAGGGAAGACCCAGCAGGCGGGCCATGTCGTTGTACAGCGCCAGGGACATCATCATGAGCATGACGGCGACGCCACCACGCTGCAGCCTGTCGAGCCACAACTCGGAGACCGGACGTCCCGTCACGGCCTCGAAAAGATAATACATGAGGGGTCCGCCGTCGAGGACGGGCAGCGGCAGCAGGTTCAGCACCCCGAGGCTCACGCTCACGACGGCGAGAAAGCCGAGGTAGTAAGCCAGGCCGAGCCGCACCGACTGGCCGGCATAGTCGGCGATCGTCACCGGGCCGCTGAGGTTCTTCAGCGAGGCCTGGCCGATCAGCATCTTGCCGAGCATCTTCACCGTCAGCGCCGACATCTCCCAGGTCTTGGTCGTCGCCGCGGTGATGCCTTCGACGGGGCCGTAGCGAACCGTCACGAGTTCCGGCGGCTGGCCGACGACGACGCCGATGCGTCCGACACGAACCTCGCGATCGAACGCGATCGCCGGCGTGACGAGGACGTCGATCGCCTGGCCCTCGCGCTCGAGGCGCCACTGCATGGGCTTGGCCTGCCCCGATGCGCCGTCGGCGCGGATGAGCGTGCGCAGCTGGGTCGCGTCGGCGATCGGCGCGCCGTCGACCGAGAGAACCCTGTCGCCGGAACGCAACCCGGCGGCTTCGCCAGCGCCGCCGGCGACGACCTTGCCGAGGACAGGCTCGCTCCACGCGTCGCCGATGCCGATGCGCTGCATCAGCTTCAGGTCGACATCGCTCGATGCGAGCGGCGCCAGCTCGAGCGTGACGGCGTGTTCGCCGCGGCCGTCGCTGCGGCTGACGCGAAGCTCGACGTTCTCGCCGCGCAGCACCGCCTGTGTGACGCGCCAGCGAAGATCGGGAAGCGAGCGGATCTCGTCGTGCGAGCTGCCGTCGGTCGAGGCCGAGCGCACCCAGTCGCCGGCCTTGAGGCCCGCACGTTCCGCAACGCTCTGCGCGATCGGCGACGCGAGCACGGCCTTGGGTTCCTCGACGCCGATCCAGTTGGCGACCGTGTACAGGGCGATCGCCAGCAGCAGGTTGGCCACCGGCCCTGCGACGACGATCGCCGCCCGCTGCCACAGGGGCTTGCGGTTGAACGCTTCGTGCAGCTGCGCCGCAGGCACCGGTTCCTCGCGCTCGTCGAGCATCTTCACGTAGCCGCCGAGCGGCAGCGCGCAGACGACGAACTCGGTGCCGCCGGGCCTGGCCTGCCGGCGCCAGAGCACGCGTCCGAAGCCGATCGAGAAGCGCAGCACGCGAACGCCGCACGCCACCGCGACCCGGTAGTGACCGAACTCGTGCACGACGATCAGCACCCCGAGGGTGAGGAAGAACGCGAGAACCGTGGTGATCAGCGACATCGGGTGGGTCCGGGTAGCGGCATCAGGCGTTGAGATACCGCCGCGCCAGCGAGCGAGCTTCGGCGTCGAGAGCGAGCAGGTCGGGCAACGTCTTCGCGGCCCGAGGACCCGGCACGAGCGCCTCGACCGTCCGCGCGTTGATTCTCAGAATCCGGTCGAAGCCGATGGTTCCGCCGAGAAACGCGGCGACGGCCACTTCGTTGGCCGCGTTGAGCACCGCGCTCGTTCCCTCCGGCGCGCGCATCGCGGCGTAGGCGAGCGGCAAGGCGGGGTAGTTGTCGGGGTCGGCGTCCTCGAACGTCAGCGCCGCGACGGTCGACCAGTCGAGCGGTTCGGTGCCCGAGTCGATCCGCTCGGGCCAGGCGAGGCCGATCGCGATCGGCACGCGCATGTCGGGCGTGCCGAGCTGCGCGAGCACCGAACGGTCGCGGCAGACGACCATCGAGTGGATGACGCTCTGCGGGTGGATGACGACCTTGATCCGTTCCGCGTCGAGGTCGAACAGGTGGTGCGCCTCGATCACCTCGAGCGCCTTGTTCATCATCGTCGCCGAGTCGACCGAGATCTTGCGGCCCATCACCCAGTTCGGATGGGCGCACGCCTCGTCGGGCGTGACGTTCGCAAGCTCGGCGGGCCGGCGGCCGCGAAACGGCCCACCGGAGCCGGTGAGGACGATGTGGTCGATGCGATCGTTCCAGGCGGACCGGTCCTCGGGCAGGCACTGGAAGATCGCGGAATGCTCGCTGTCGATCGGCAGCAGTGTCGCGCCACCAGCCTTCACGGTGTCGATGAACAGGCGTCCGCCGACGACGAGCGCTTCCTTGTTCGCGAGCAGCAACCGCTTGCCGGCCGCGGCCGCGGCGAGGCACGACGCGAGCCCGGCAGCGCCGACGATGGCTGCCATCACGGTGTCGACCTCGGGATGCGCGGCGATCTCCGCGAGCGCAGCCTCGCCCGAGAGCACCTCGGTGCGCAGCTTCGCATCGGCGATGCGCCGCGTGAACGCCGATACCGAAGCCGACACCGAAGCCGATTCCGACGCCGCGGCGTCGACGACCGCGTAGCGTGGCGTGAACCGCTCGCAGATCGCGAACAGCTCGTCGAGCCGGCGATGCGCGCTGACCGCGAACACCTCGAAGCGTCCGGGGTGGCGCGCCACGACGTCGAGCGTGGCGGTGCCGACCGACCCGGTCGCGCCGAGGATCGCGATGCGCTGCCGCTTCGGCTCGGTCACAGCGTCGCCAGGGCGAGGGCGATCGGGAACGCAGGCAGCAGCGCGTCGATGCGGTCGAGCACGCCACCGTGGCCGGGCAAGAGCCGGCTCGAATCCTTGGCGCCGGCGGCGCGCTTGACGAGCGACTCGAACAGGTCGCCGACGACGCTCATGGCGACGATGAAGACGACGAACGGCAGCACCCACGGCCATCCGAGCCGCGACGCGACGCGGCCCGAAAAACCGGCTTCGGCGACATAGCCCGAGCCGTCGACGACGACCAGCCAGACCAACGCGACGAGGATCGCCCCCACGATGCCACTCCACACGCCCTCCCAGCTCTTGCCGGGGCTGATGCCAGGCGCGAGCTTGCGGCGACCGAACGCCCGGCCGCCGAAATAGGCGCAGACGTCGGCCGCCCAGACGATGAAGAAGACCGAGAGGATGAAGTTGACGCCGATCGCCCTGGCGTTGGCCAGCGCCAGCCATGCCATCCACAGCGCGACGAAGCCGATTGCCAGCCGTATCGCGCGCGGCACCTTCGGCCAGCCAGCGACGCCCAGCCGCAGTGCCCACGCGCCTCCGAGCACCCAGGCCAGCATCGCGACCATCCACGCTTCTCGCGGCGCATGTTCGCCCCAGCCGGCCCACAGGGCCGCGCCGCACACGACGCCCAGCGACACGCCGAACGGCACCGCCGCGGCGCCGGCTCCGTTGAGCCGCGCCCACTCCCAGCCGGCGGCCGCCATCGCGACGAGCGTCAGCGCCGCGAACGGCCACGCCTGCTGCACCAGCAGCGACGGCACAAGCAGCGCCAGCAGGACGAACGCGGTGGCGATGCGCTGCGCGAGCATCTGAACTCAGCCTTCGCTCGACACGAGCGCGGGGCGGGGCGGAACGGTGCCGAAGCGCCGCTCGCGGCGCGCGTACTGCGCGAACGCAGCGTCGAGATCGGCGCTGCCGAACTCGGGCCACAGGCACTCGGTGAAGACGAGCTCCGAGTAGGCGGCCTGCCAGAGCAGGAAGTTGCTGATGCGCAGCTCGCCGCCGGTGCGGATGAACAGGTCCGGGTCGGGTGCGTAGCTGAGCGCCATGTAGCTCGAGAGCGTCTTCTCGTCGAGCGCCTCGGCCTGCACGCCGGCGATCATCGCCTCGCGGCACGCCTGCACGATGTCCCAGCGGCCGCCGTAGTTGAACGCCACGGACAACTGGATGCGCGTGTTGTGGCGCGTCGAATCCTCGGCGTGCTGCCACGCCTCGCGCAGCTTGTCGGAGACCTGCGCGCGGTCGCCGACGATGCGGACGCGGACGCCGTCGTCGGCGAGCTTGGCGAGGTACTTCGAGACGGCGACGAGCACGAGTCCCATCAGGCCCGACACTTCTTCGGTCGGCCGCTTCCAGTTCTCCGACGAGAACGCGAACACGGTGAGGTATTCGACGCCCCGGTCGGCGCACGCATGCACCGTCCGGACGAGCGCGTCGACGCCCTGCTTGTGGCCGAAGAAGCGCGGCATGAAGCGCTTCTTGGCCCACCTTCCGTTGCCGTCCATGACGATCGCCACGTGGCGTGGCACGGCGGCGCGGGGTTCGCTCGCAGCGATCACGGACGGATCAGACAGCCATGATCTCGGCTTCCTTGGCCGAGGTAAGCCGCTCGATCTCGGCGACGACCCGATCGGTGAGGCGCTGCATCTCGTCGAGCAGGCGGCGCTCGTCGTCTTCCGAGATCTCCTTGTCCTTGGTCAGGCGCTTCGCGTGGTCGTTGGCGTCACGGCGCAGGTTGCGCACCGCGACCTTCGCGTCTTCGGCGGCGTTGCGCGCGACCTTGGTCATCTCGCGCCGGCGCTCTTCGGTCAGCGCCGGCATCGGCACCCGCAGCAGATCGCCCTGCGAGCTCGGGTTCAGGCCGAGATCGCTCTCGCGGATCGCCTTCTCGATCTTCGGCCCCATCCCCTTCTCCCAGGGCTGCACGCTGATCGTGCGCGCGTCGAGCAAGGTGACGTTGGCGACCTGCGAGATGGGCACGCTCGAGCCGTAGTAGTCGATGTGGACCTGGTCGAGGATGCCGGGGTGCGCCCGGCCGGTGCGGATCTTCTGCAGCTCGCCCTTGAACGACTCGAGCGAGCGCGACATCTTCTGCTCCGCATTGCTCTTGATCTCGGCGACCGTCATCGCTGTCCTGCCTCTCGTTGTTTCGGTGATCGGAGTTGCGGCCGCTTGCGGATCATGCGTCGACGAGGGTGCCTTCGTCCTCGCCCTGCACCACCCGCTTCAGCGCGCCGGCCTTGAAGATGGAGAAGACGCGAATCGGCAGCTTCTGGTCGCGGCACAGCGCGAACGCCGTCGCGTCCATGACCTGCAGGTTGCGCACGATGGCTTCGTCGAACGTCAGCCTGCGGTAGAGCGTGGCCGTCGGATCCTTCTTGGGGTCGGCGCTGTAGATGCCGTCGACCTTGGTCGCCTTCAGGACCACCTCGGCGCCGATCTCGGCGCCACGCAGCGCGGCCGCGGTGTCGGTGGTGAAGAACGGGTTGCCGGTGCCCGCGGCGAAGACGACGACCTTGCCTTCTTCCAGGTACTGCAGCGCCTTGGGTCGGACGTAGGGCTCGACCACCTGCTCGATCGCGATCGCGGACATCACCCGCGCCGTCATCCCTTCCTGGCGCATCGTGTCGGCCAGCGCCAGCGCGTTCATCACCGTCGCCAGCATGCCCATGTAGTCGGCGGTCGCGCGATCCATGCCGACCGAACCGCCGGCGACGCCGCGGAAGATGTTGCCGCCGCCGATCACCACGGCGACCTCGCAACCCATCTGCGTGACCTCCTGCACCTCGCGAACGAGCCGGACGATGGTCGCGCGGTTGATGCCGTACGCATCGTCGCCCATCAGCGCCTCGCCGGAGAGCTTGAGCAGGATGCGCCGGTAGGCGGCCATCACGAGGACCTGTCTTGTTGCCGCAGTGGCGCGAAGTCTAGTGGGTTCGAGCGCTCAGGCGCCCTTCGCGGCGGCCACTTGCGCCGCGACTTCGGCGGCGAAATCGCCGGTCTTCTTCTCGATGCCTTCGCCGACGACGTAGAGCGTGAACGCCGCGATGCGCGTCGCCTTCTCCTTGAGCATCGCCTGCACCGTCTGCTTGTCGTTCTTCACGAACGCCTGGTTCTCGAGGCTGACTTCCTTCAGGTACTTCTGCACCGACCCGTCGACCATCTTCGTGACGATCTCCGGCGGCTTGCCTGACTCGGCCGCCTTTTCCGCAGCGACGCGGCGTTCCTTCTCGATCAGCTCGGCCGGTACGTCGGCGGTTGCCAGCGCGACGGGCTTCATCGCCGCGATGTGCATCGCCACGTCCTTGGCGGCCGTGTCGTCGCCCTCGTACTCGACGAGCACCCCGATCCGCGTGCCGTGCAGGTAGCTGGCGATGCGGCCGCCGCCGGCGTAGCGCTGGAAGCGACGCACCGTCATGTTCTCGCCGATCTTGCCGATCAGGCCCTTGCGCACGTCCTCGACCGTCGGGCCGTAGCCGTCCTGGGTGAGGGGCAACGCGGAAAGCGCCGCGACATCGGCCGGGTTCTGCTTCGCGACGAGGTCGGCCAGCGAGCTGGCGAGCGCGAGGAACGATTCGCTCTTGGTCACGAAGTCGGTCTCGCAGTTGACCTCGACCATCGCGCCCGTCGTGCCGTCGACCGATGCGGCGACCACGCCCTCTGCGGCGATCCGCGACGCCGCCTTGCCGGCCTTGTGGCCGAGCTTGACGCGCAGCAACTCCTCGGCGCGCTCCATGTCGCCTTCGGCCTCGGTGAGCGCCTTCTTGCACTCCATCATCGGCGCGTCGGTCTTCGCGCGAAGCTCCGCCACCATGCTTGCGGTGATTGCCGCCATCTCAGCTCTCCTCGGAGGAAGGGGGCCACGAAGAGCCCCCTCGAACAGGCACGGCAGGCCGTGTGCGGCCTGCCGGTCGATGGATCAGGCCGATGCGCCCTCTTCCTCGACCTCGACGAACTCGTCGCCCCCGGCCGCGGCCTGCGCCACGTCGTGGGCGGCGTTCTCCCTGCCTTCGATCACCGCGTCGGCGACCGCCTTGGCGTAGAGCGCGACCGCCTTGGCGGAGTCGTCGTTGCCGGGGATCACGTGGTCGATGCCGACCGGCGAGTGGTTCGAGTCGACGATGCCGACGATCGGGATGCCGAGCTTTTTCGCTTCGGCGATCGCGATCTTGTGAAAGCCGACGTCGATGACGAACAGCGCATCGGGCAGCGCGTTCATGTCCTGGATGCCGCCAATGTCCTTCTCGAGCTTGGCGAGCTCGCGCTGGAACATCAGCGCTTCCTTCTTGATGCGGATCTCGGTCCCGGCCTCGATCTGCGCCTTCATCTCCTTCAGGCGCTTCAACGATCCCTTGACGGTCTTGAAATTGGTGAGCATGCCGCCGAGCCAGCGCTGGTCGACGAAAGGCATGCCGCAGCGCTTGGCTTCCTGAGCGACGACCTCTCGCGCCTGCCGCTTGGTGCCAACCAGGAGGATCGTGCCGCGCCGGGCCGAGAGCTGGCGCACGAACTTCATCGCATCGTCGAAAAGAGGCTGCGTCTTCTCGAGGTTGATGATGTGGATCTTGTTCCGATGGCCGTAGATGTACGGGGCCATCTTGGGGTTCCAGAAACGGGTCTGGTGTCCGAAATGGACGCCCGCTTCCAGCATGTCACGCATCGATATCGACATCGTCGGTTTCCAAAGGTTGCATCTAGAATCCCGGCTCGAATCGCGCTCGGCATGCTCTGCATGAGCGCGACACCTTCGAACAGCCGGTTCGCGTTTGTCTGCCTGGGCACGCCGAGGCAAAGCATCGAATTCTAGCACCCGCTCGATGACCGACGACCTCACCGGCGCCCGGCGCGCGATCGCCGCCGGGTCCCTGCGCGCCACCGACGCGATCGAGGCCTCGATCGCCGCCGCCTCGTCGTCAGGCGGGCGCCCGGCGTTCATGGCGACCGAGTTAGGCCGCGCTCGCGCCGTCGCGCCGGCCGGCGACCTCACCGGGGGCGGCG
>JBBSUK010000008.1:0-43253 GCA_038234975.1 Burkholderiales bacterium | reverse complement strand
TGCACCCGCCGGTGCGTGAGGGAAAGGTGTCGAGTTCAACCCGAATCGCGATCCATTTCAATCGGGACAAGTCCGCGCGGTCGCCGGGTCAGTGCGGGAACGGCCACAGGCGCAGCTTCTCCCTTCCCGTCGACCAGAGCCGGGCGAGCCCGTGCGGCTCGACGATCAGGAAGAACACGATGAGGCTGCCGAAGATCATGAACTCGAGGTGCGAGGCCGTCGCCACCGACATCGGCAGGCCGAGCCAGCGTGGCACGGCACTGATGAACAGCGGCGTGAGGACGATGAAGCCGGCGCCGAAGAAGCTCCCGGCGATCGATCCCAGGCCGCCGATGATGACCATGAACAGCAGCTGGAACGACCGGTCGACCGAGAAGGCCGCCGGCTCCCAGGAGCCGAGGTAGACGAAGGCCCACAGGGCGCCGGCCACGCCGACGATGAACGAGCTCACCGCGAACGCCGTCAGCTTGGCGTAGACCGGCCGGATGCCGATGACCTCGGCGGCGACGTCCATGTCGCGGATCGCCATCCACTCGCGGCCGATGTGGCCACGCACGAGGTTCTTGGCGAGCAGCGCGAACACGCAGACGAACAGCAGGCAGAAGATGTACTTGGCCGGCGCCGAATCGATCGACAGGCCCAACACCGACAGCGGCGGCGCGCTGACGGAGCCCGAGCTCGAGGTGTTGGTGAAGAACGGCACGCGCAGGAACGCCCAGTCGAGGAAGAACTGCGCCGCCAGCGTGGCGACGGCGAGGTAGAGCCCCTTGATGCGCAGCGAGGGGATGCCGAACAGCACGCCGACCAGCGTCGCCGCGACGCCGCCGAGCAGGATCGCGACGATGAGCGGCATGCCGTCGATGCGAACCATGAAGTTGTATGCCGCGTACGCCCCGGCGGCCATGAAGGCGCCGGTGCCGAGCGAGATCTGGCCACAGTAGCCGACCAGCACGTTGAGGCCGATCGCGGCGAGCGACAGGATGAGAAACGGGATCAGGATCGCCTGGAACGCGTACTCCGACGCCAGCAGCGGAACGCCGATGAAGGCCACCGCGAGCACCAGCGCGATGCCGATCCGGTCCTGCAGGATCGGGAAGATCTGCTGGTCCGACCGGTAGGTCGTCTTGAACTGGCCGTTCTCTCGATAGAACATGGTCGGTGCGGCGCTTCTACACGCGGTCGATGATCTTCTCGCCGAACAGTCCCTGCGGCCTGATCAGCAGGAAGCCCAGCGCGAGCACGTAGGCGAACCAGATCTCGATGCCGCCGCCGACGTAAGGCCCCAGGTAGATCTCCGACAGCTTCTCGCCGACGCCGATCAGCAGGCCGCCGACGATCGCGCCGGGGATCGAGGTGAGCCCGCCGAGGATGACGACCGGCAGCGCCTTGAGCGCGACCAGCGACAGCGAGAACTGCACGCCGAGCTTGCTGCCCCAGATGATCCCGGCGACCAGCGCGACCACCCCGGCGACCGACCAGACGATGACCCAGATCCGGTCGAGGGGAATGCCGATCGACTGTGCCGCCTGGTGGTCGTCGGCGACGGCGCGAAGCGCCCGGCCGGTGGCGGTCTTCTGGAAGAACAGCGCGAGCACGAGCACCAGCGCGGCGGCGATCGCGGCGGCGGCGAGGTCTTCCTGGTTGACGAGGATGCCGCCCGGGAAGGTCTGGTCGAAGAGGAACATCGGGTCCTTCGGCAGGCCGACGTCGATGCGGTAGATGTCGTTGCCGAAGATGCTCTGGCCGGCGCCTTCGAGGAAGTAGGTGATGCCGAGCGTGGCCATCAGCAGCGTGATGCCGTCCTGGTTGACGAGCCGGCCGAGGACGAGCTTCTGGATCAGCCAGGCGACGACGATCATCACCAGCACCGCGAGCACGAACGCGATGGCGTTGGCGGTGAACTTGTCGGTGATGCCGGCGCGCTCGGCGAGCCACTCCGAGAAGCGCGCCATCGCCAAAGCGGCGAACAGGACCATCGCGCCCTGCGCGAAGTTGAACACGCCCGAGGCCTTGTAGATGAGCACGAAGCCGAGCGCGATCAGCGAATACAGCATGCCGACCATCAGGCCGCCGATCAGCGTTTCGAGGAACGGACCCATCTCAGTGCGCCGTTCCCAGGTAGGCCTTGATCACCTCGGGGTCGGCGCGCACGGCGTCGGGTGCGCCGTCTCCGATCTTCTTGCCGTAGTCGAGCACGACGACACGGTCGGAGATGTCCATGACGACGCTCATGTCGTGCTCGATCAGGACGATGGTCGTGCCGAACTCGTCGTTCACGTCGAGGATGAAGCGGCTCATGTCCTGCTTTTCCTCGACGTTCATGCCGGCCATCGGCTCGTCGAGCAGCAGCATCTGCGGCTCCATCGCCAGCGCCCGGCCCAGGTCGACTCGCTTCTGCAAACCGTACGGCAGCCGCCCGACCGGGGTCTTGCGATAAGGCTGGATCTCGAGAAAATCGATGAGCCGTTCGACCACCACGCGATTCGCGTCCTCTTCCCGCGACGCCGCGTCGAAGGCGAATGGCAGCCGGAATGCCTGCTGCAGCAGGTTCGTCTTCATCTTCAGGTTGCGCCCCGACATGATGTTGTCGAGCACGCTCATGCCCTTGAAGAGCGCGAGGTTCTGGAACGTGCGCGCGACGCCCATCTCGGCGACCTGGCGCGGGTTCATGTGGCGAAACGTCTTGCCGCGCAGGTGGATCGAGCCGTTCTGCGGCTGGTAGACGCCGTTGATGCAGTTGAGCAGCGAGCTTTTGCCCGCGCCGTTCGGGCCGATGATGGCGCGGATCTCGTGCTCGCGAACGTCGAAGCTGACGTCGCTGAGCGCCGTCACGCCGCCAAAGCGCAGCGAGATGTCGCGCACGTCGAGCACGACGTCGCCGACCGAGCGCGTCGGTGCGCCCATCAGGCCGCCCGTTCCAGCGCCGCGAAGGTCTTCGCGTCGGCGATCTTCAGCGTCGCCGCGACCTTGCCGGCACGGCCGTCCTCGAAGCGGACCGCGGTCTCGATGAACTGCTCGGTCCTGCCGCCGTAGAGCGCGTCGACCAGCACCGCGTAGCGCTCGCCGATCGTGCCGCGGCGAACCTTGCGGGTGCGGGTCAGCTCGCCGTCGTCGGCGTCGAGCTCCTTGTGCAGCACCAGGAAGCGCGCGATCTGGCTGCGGCACAGCTTGTCGTCCGCGGCGAGGTCGGCGTTGACCTGCTCGATGCAGTCGCGGATCAGCTCGTAGACCTCGGGCTTTTGCGCCAGCTCGGCGTAGCCGGCATAGGGGAGGTTGCGCTTCTCGGCCCAGTTGCCGACCGCCTCGATGTCGATGTTGACGAAGGCGCAGACGCGGTCGCGCCCGTCGCCGAAGGCCACCGCCTCCTTGATGAACGGAAAGAACTTCAGCTTGTTCTCGATGTACTTCGGCGCGAACAGCGACCCGTCGGCGAGCCTGCCGACGTCCTTCGCGCGGTCGATGATCTTGAGGTGCCCGGAGGCATCGAGGAAGCCGGCGTCGCCGGTGCGGTACCAGCCGTCGTCGTCGAGCACCTCCGCAGTCGCCTCGGGGTTCTTGTGATAGCCCTTGAGCAACCCCGGCGAGCGGACCAGGATCTCGCCGGAGTCGAGCACCCTGAGCTCGACGCCATCGATCGGCACGCCGACCGTGTCGGCGCGCACCTCGTGGTCGGGTTGCACGCAGACGAACACCGCGGTCTCGGTCTGGCCGTAGAGCTGCTTCAGGTTGATGCCGATCGAGCGGTAGAAGTCGAAGAGGTCGGGGCCGATCGCCTCGCCGGCGGTGTAGGCGACGCGAACGCGCGAGAAGCCGAGCGTGTTGCGCAGCGGCGCGTAGACCAGCAGGTTGCCGAGGGCGTAGAGCAGGCGGTCGCGGCCGCCCACCGGCTTGCCGTCCATCAGGCGAGGGCCGACGCGCCGCGCCAGCGCCATCGCCTTGTCGTAGACGAAGCGCTTGACGCGGCTCGCGTCCTCCATGCGGATCGTCACGCTCGTCAGCAGCCCCTCGAACACCCGCGGTGGCGCGAAGTAGTAGGTCGGCCCGATCTCCTTCAGGTCGATCGTGACCGTCTCGGCCGACTCGGGGCAGTTGACGATGTAGCCGCAGACCAGCCACTGCGCATACGAGAAGATGTTCTGGCCGATCCAGGCGGGCGGCAGGTAGGCGAGGATCTCGTCCTCGGGGCCGAGCTTCTCGAAACGCGCAGCGGCATCGGCGCGGTCGATCAGCGTCGCGTGGCTGTGCACGACGCCCTTCGGGTTGCCGGTGGTGCCCGACGTGAAGAAGAGCGCTGCGACGTCGTCGGGATCGCCCTTCGCGACCTCGGCGTCGAAGAAGCCGGGGTGGGCGGCGTCGAACGCGCGGCCGGCGTCGATCAGCGCGTCGAGCGCGCCCAGGCCCGGTTCGTCGTACTGGCGCAGGCCGCGCGGGTCGTCGAACCAGATCTGTCGAAGTTCAGGAACCTGCTCGCGCACCTCGAGCAGCTTGTCGACCTGCTCCTGGTCCTCGACCACCGCAAAGGCCACATCGGCGCTGGAGATCGGGAACGCCAGCTCGGCGGCGACGGCGTCCTGGTAGAGCGGGACGGGAATCGCGCCGAGCGACTGGGCCGCGAGCATGGTGGCGTTGAGCCGGGGCCGGTTCTCGCCGACGACGACCAGGTGCTGGCCCCGTTGCAATCCGGCGTCGGCCAGACCGCAGGCGATCGCCCGGACGAGGGCGGCGAGGTCGCCCCAGTCCAGCGTTTGCCAGATGCCGAACTCCTTTTCGCGCAATGCGGCGGCGCGCGGCCGTTCGGTCGCATGTCGGGCAAGCAGGGCGGGGAAGGTCGTGCGCACGTCGAAGGGCTGCACTCTAGGTGCGTTTTGACGCCGCGTTGTCGTTTGAACGACAAACTAGGGGTCAACGCCCTTGGGTCTATCCCGCAAGCGGCCTCGCGCTCGCCCGTCAGGCGCGGATCGACACCGTGCCGGTGAAGGTCGAGACCAGGGCCTCGCTGCCGCCTGCGTCGACCCGGACCACCTCGATCCGGTAGACCGCGATGCGCTTGCGCCGCTGCACCTCGTGGGCGCGCGCCACCAGCCGCTCGCCGGCGCGCACGCCGGTCATGTAGGTGATGTGCGCGTCGATCCCCGAGGCCAGCGGGCCGTGCGAGTTCGACGCCAGCCCGAAGGCGCTGTCGGCGAGCGCGAAGACAGCGCCGCCGTGGCAACCGCCATTGAAGTTGAGGTGACGGGCGTCGACGGTCATGGCCACTGTCGCCTGCCCCGCGCCGCCCGAGACCAGCTCGATGCCGAGGGCGCTGCAGAGCCCGTCGGCGGCGGCGAGGTCTCGCAGGCGCGCCGCGATGTTGCCGGTTGCATCGGCCGTCGCGGCCTGCTGCGGGTGCACCGTCCGAGCCCGGAGACGGCGGCCGCGGCGCGCCTCGCCGCCGTGCTCGTCGATGACGCCGACGAGCTCTTCGATCCCACCGCCCGACATCGCCTCGACGACGACCACCGGCGGCATCCACGACGGGTCGTCGCGTGGCGCCCGGCGCAGCTGCTGCATCTCGCGCAGCTGCCTGGCTGCACGGTCGGCGAACGGCAGGTCGCCCTTGCTGACGGCGAAGACATCGGCGATCTCCAGCGTACCCGCCTTGATCGCCTGCACGTCGTCGCCGAGGCCGGGAGGGACGACCACGACGCGCGTGTCGGCGAGCGAGGCGATGCTCGTCTCCGACTGGCCGGTGCCGACCGTTTCCACGACGACGCGGTGAAAGCCCGCGGCGTCGAGCGCATCGACCGCGCCGCGCACCGCGCGCGACAGCCCGCCGAGCTCGCCGCGCGCCGAGAACGAGCGCACGAAGGCGTTCGGGTGCGCGCCGTGCTCGCCCATCCGGATCCGGTCGCCGAGGACGGCGCCACCGGTGAACGGGCTCGACGGGTCGACCGCGACCACGGCCACCCGCTCGCCGCGGCCGAGCCACGCGCCGAGCAGGGCGTTGACGAGCGTTGACTTGCCGCTGCCGGGGACGCCGGTGATGCCGACGACGTGGGCACGACCGGCGTGCGGCGCCAGGCGACGCGCAGCCGCTTCGATGCCGGCGTCGCCGTCGTCGAACGCCGACAGCAGCCGGGCCAGCGAACGCCGGTCGCCGGCGACGGCGGCGTCGACGAGCGCGTTCAGGTCGACGCCGATCGTTTTTCCTTCAGACGAACGCCATCGGCTGACCGTAGCCGAGATCGCGGCGCAGTCGGCCACAGATTTCCTCGTTGGTCAGCCCGGCGCGCGCGGCGTCGATGACGGCGCGAAAGACGTTGCCGCCGGCGCTCCCGACCGGCGCGTCGCAGGCCCGCGTGAGCCCGTCGAGCGCGCGGTCGACGCCCGCCGGCGACCGCGCCGCCTTCAGCGCCGCGAAGTCGTCGAGGTGCCGCTGCATCGCCTCGCGGTCCGGGCGCTGGACGGGCGGTTGGGTCGAGGCGTCTTCTTCCGCGGTGTAGCGGTTGACGCCGACGACGACCTGCTCGCCCGCCTCGATGCGCCGCTGCGTGCGCATCGCCGAATCGCCCACCACGCGCTGGACCAGCCCCGACTCGACCGCCGCGTACATCCCGCCGGCGTCGTCGACCAGGCGCATGACCTCGACGATCTTCTCCTCCATCGCGTCGGTCAGCGACTCGACGTAGTGCGAGCCGCCGAGCGGGTCGATCACGTCGGTGAGGTGCGCCTCCTGGCGCAGGATGTTCTGCGTGGCGACGGCGATGCGCGCGCCGGCTTCGCCCGGCACCGCGTAGGCCTCGTCGTAGGAGTCGGTGTGCAGCGACTGCAGGCCGCCGAAGATGCCGGCCATCGCCTGCACGGCAACGCGGGCGATGTTGTTGAGCGGCTGCTGCCGCGTGAGGTCGACGCCCGAGGTCTGGCCGTGGAACTTGAAGCGCCACGACTTCGGGTCGACGGCGCCGAGCCGGTCCTTCGCGAGCCGCGCCCAGATGCGCCGGCCGGCACGGAACTTCGCGACCTCCTCGAAGAAGTTCATCGAGATGTCGAAGAAGAACGTGAAGCGGGGCAGGAAGGCGTCGGGGTCCATGCCGCGGGCGATGCAGTCCTCGGCGTTCTGCACCGCCGTGCTCAATGTGAACGCCATCGCTTCGGCCGGCGTCGCCCCGGCCTGCTGCATGTGCTGGCCGACGACCGACATCGGGTTCCAGCGCGGCACGTGGGCGTTGCAGTACGCGATGTGGTCCATCAGCACCCGCCGGGCGCCCGGCAGCGCGAGGCGGAAGAACATGTGGTTGGCGACGGCGTGCGAGAGGTAGTCGCTCTGGTTCGACGTGCCGGAGATGCGGCTCCAGTCGACGCCGCGCCGCTCGGCCGTCACGAGCATGAACGCGAGCAGCGTGAACGGCGAAGGGTCGTTGAGCGAGCACGAGACCTGCGCGAGGTCGACGCCCTGCAGGCATCGGTCCATGTGGTCGGCATGGTCGACGACGGTGCCGCACGTACCGAGGAGCTCGGGCTCGACCGAGCTCATGTCGAGGCCGCGATAGACCGAATTGCACGGGATCAGCGACACCGCGCTGGCGCCGCGGCCCATGATCTCGAGCAGCCGCGTGTTGTAGTCGGCCGGCGTGCCGAGGCCGACCAGCTGCCGCTGTGTCCAGGTGCGGCCGCGGTGCATCGTCGGGTAGATGCCGCGCGTGTACGGGTACTGGCCGGGGTAGCCGAGCGGGTCGTCGTCGGGGGCGCTGTAGAGCGGGTCGATGGCGACACCGGAGGCGTTGACGACGCCGCGGTCGTCCGCGCCGATCGCGCCGTGATAGTCGCGCTCCCAGGCGCGGCGACCGGTCGTGACGACCTCCGGTCCTCCGGGGGGCTCGAGCCCGTCGGCTCGGCGATTCATGCCGCGGCCTCCCGGCCCGCTTGCCGCGCCTCGAGCGCATGGCCTCGGATCGCGTCGGTGATGTCGTCCATCGTGCTGCCGGGGTGGAAGACCTGTCGCACGCCGCTGTCGATCAGCTGCTGTTCCTCCGGGTCGGGAACGATCCCGCCGACGACCACGGCGACGTGGCCGAGCCCGGCGTCGCGAAGCGCCTGCATCAGCTTGGGAACGATGAGGTGGTCGGTGGCGAGCGACGAGATGCCGATCACGTCGGCGTCTTCCTCGAGCGCGAGCTTGACGACGGCGGCGATGGTCTGCCAGGGTGGCGTGTAGATCACCTCCATGCCCGCGTCGCGGCAGGCGGCGGCGACGATGCGGCTGCCGCGGTCGTGGCCGTCGAGTCCGATCTTGGTGACGACGACGCGCGGCGTGAAGGCGCGGTTCGGTGCGGACATGCTCATCGCCTGGCCTTTCGTGTCGGCGACGGGCGTCGCTTCGCGGTCGACGCCGCTCCGGCGCGCAGGACCGCGACGAAGCGGCGCGCGATGCGTGCGGGCGTCTCGGCACCGTCTTCGCGAAACCACGTCTGGCTCCAGTTGAGCGCACCGAGCAGCATCAGCCGCAATGCGGTGCGGTCGGTGCCGCGCGCCAGCGGCAGGGCGTCGACGAGGGCCGTCCAGCGCGCTTCGTATGCAGCCCGCAGGTCCGCGAGCCGGTCGGCGACGAGGGGCGCGTCACCCGGCAGGATGCGGATCACGACCCGCGACCAGTCGGTGCGGTCGAGCAGCGACTCGAGGTGGGCGATCGCCGCGGCTTCGATCCGCTGCCACGGCTGCGACCTCGGGCCGACCGCGGCGTCGACCGCCGCCGAGATGCGCTCGACGCCGCGCGTGTAGACGGCGACGAGCAGGTCCTCCTTGGTCGCGAAGTGGCAGTAGAGCGAGCCCGGCAGCATGCCGATCGAGCCGACGATCTCGCGCACCGAGGCCGCTGCGTAGCCGCGATCGGCAAAGGTGCGCGCTGCGGCGTCGAGGAGTTGCGGCAGGCGGCTGTTGGCGCGGCGAGCGGGCGTCGACGACGAGGCAGCGGGGAGCGTGAGGACGCCGTTCATGCCTCCATTAAACAGACGAACGATCGTTTGGTCAAGCGGCGGCGAAGATCGGCGGTCACGGCGACAATGACCCGATGACCACCCGACACGGCACGTCAGCCGCCGGTCTGCTGTCGCGGGCCCGGGTGCCGCGCGACGGCGAGTTCGACGACATCGTCTGGCTGCATGGGCTGGAGCCGGCGGAGCGTGCGCGTGCGCTTGGCGACCTGAAGGTGGTCGAGGTCGACGTCGGCGAGCTGCTGGTGCGCATCGGCCGCCCGGTCACGTACTGGTTCGGCTGCCTCGACGGCCTGCTCAAGACCAGCAACGACTCCGCGCTCGGCATCCCGGTCACGTTCACGGGGCTGCCGCCGGGCGGCTGGTTCGGCGAAGGCACGGTCATCAAGCGCGAGGCCTATCGCTACAACATCCAGGCGCTGCGCAAGAGCACCGTCGCCGGGCTCACGGTCGACACCTTCCATTGGCTGCTCGACCGCAGCATACCGTTCAACCGCTTCGTGCTGCGCCAGCTCAACGAGCGGCTCGGCCAGTTCATGGCGGCGCGCGAGATCGACCGCATGAGCGACCCCGACGCGCGCGTCGCACGCAGCCTGGCGGCGCTCTTCAACCCCGTGCTGTATCCGAATGCCGCTGCGCTGCTGCGCATCACCCAACTCGAGCTCGGCTATCTCGTCGGCCTCTCGCGGCAGCGCGTCAACCAGGCTCTGAAGGGGCTGGAAGCGTCCGGGGCGATCCGCGTCGAGTACGGCGGCCTGCGTGTCCTCGACCTGCAGCGGCTGCGCGGCTACGTCTGAATCGAACGCCTCAGGCCGTCCCGGGCGCGACGGGGTTCGACACGCCCGCGGCGACGTGCCCCGACGGCACGTGCGGCGATGCGTTCTCGATGTGTCCGGTCTGGTCGTCGAAGAAGAAGTCGGGCTCGAACTCGCGCAGGAACTCGCCCTTGGCGAGTCCGCCGAGGAACATCGCCTGGTCGATCTCGACGTTCCATTGCATCAGCGTCCGGATCGCCCGCTCGTGCGCCGGCGCGCTGCGCGCCGTGACCAGCGCGGTGCGAACGCGCATGCCGCTCGTGCGCGCGACTTGCAGCCTCTGCAGCGCCAGCAGCAGCGGCTGGAACGGGCCTGCCGCGAGCGGCGTCTCGGCCTGCGCGAGCTCGTGGGCCTGGAACGCGTCGAGGCCGCTTTGCTGGAAGACACGCTCGGCTTCGTCGGAGAAGAGAACCGCGTCACCGTCGAAGGCGATGCGCACCTCGTGCGGGTGCGCGTCGGAGGCGCGTGCGGAATGCGGGTAGACGCGAGCGGCGGGAACGCCGGCCTCGAGCGCCGAGCGGACGTCGGCCTCGTTGGTCGAGAGGAACAGGTTCGCCGCCAATGGCTTGAGGTAGCGCCACGGCGACTCGCCCCGCGTGAACACGCCGCGCTGGACCGACATCCCGTAGGCCTTTGCGGAGCGAAAGACGCGCATGCCCGAGACCGGGTCGTTGCGCGACAGGATGACGACCTCGACGCGCTGCACGCCGTCGGTGTTGAAGGCGAGCAGCTTGTTCACCAGCGAGAACGCGACGCCGGGCTTGGCGGCACGGTCGAGGCGCTCGAGCTGCAGCCGCATGTAGGCGCGGTCGTCGTTGGCCTCGAAGTGCTCGTTCTCCTCCTCGAAGTCGAACAGCGCCCGCGAGGAGATCGCGACGACGAGCTGGCCGGCGAGGGTGTGCGGCATGGGTGGTGATGATAGGAACTGATGTGGCGCACACCGTCGCCGGTTCCCGGCCCACAGGATCGCGCCCTCCCCAACCCCTCCCGCCGAGCGGGAGGGGCGGACGCCGTTGGCGTCCCTTTGCCCGCATGCGGCTATTTGATGAACGTGTTGAGCTGGATGATCGGGAGCAGGACAGCCAGCACGATCAGCATCACGACGCCGCCCATGGCGACGATGAGCAAGGGCTCGAGGATGGTGGCGACCTGCAGGGCGCGGCGCTGCACCTCGGCGGCGAGCTGATGGGCGGCGCGGTCGAGCATCTCGGGCAGCTTGCCGGTCTGCTCGCCGAGGCGCGCGAACATCGCGACGATGCCGGGGAAGCGTTTCTTGCCTGCGAGCGCCGAGGCGAGCGGTGCGCCCTCGCGAACCTGCGTCAGCGCGTCCATCGCATCGGCGCGCATCGCCCGGTTCGACAGCGTCTCGGCGGCCGCCTGCAGGGCCTTCAGGATCGGCACTCCGGCGCTGGCGAGCATCGCCAGCGTGCCGGCGAAGCGCGCCGCGTTATAGCCTCGCGAGAGGCGGCCGATCAGCGGCAGTTCGAGCCAGCCGGCATCGAATCGCTCGCGAAACCCTTCGTTGCGCAGCGCGAACAGCAGTGCAGCGACCCCGGCCGCGACGCCGATGACGACGAGCCAGCCCCAGCTGCGCAGGAAGCCGCTGATGCCCATCATCGCGATGGTGAGCGCCGGCAGCGCCCGTTTCGAACTCGTGAACACGGTCGCGACCTGCGGCACGACGTAGGTGACGAGGAAGATCACGATCGCGAAGGCGATGCACGAGACGATCGCCGGGTAGAGCGTCGCGCCGATCAGGCGGCCCTTCAGCTCCTGGCGCGCCTCGAGGTCATCGGCGAGCCGCTCGAGCACCTGGCCGAGCGCGCCACTCTGTTCGCCCGCCCCCACGACGCCTCGATAGACGTCGTCGAACTCGCGCGGCGCACTGCCGAGCGCGGCCGCGAACGAGGTGCCGGAGTTCACCTCGCTCTTGAGGTGGGCGAGCAACTCGCGCTGGCGCGGGTCTTCGGCTTCGTCGCCGAGCGCCGTCAGCGCGCGCTCGAGCGGCAGGCCGGCGACGACGAGGCCGGCGATCTGGCGCGTCCAGATGGCCAGCGTCGTGGCGGTGAAGACGCGTCGCGTGAGGCTGAACCCCTTCTTCGCGGTACCGGCCGACGCGACCTGCGTGACGGCGAGGGGCACCAGCTGCTGCGCCCGCAGCTGCGACCGCGCGGCACGGGCGTTGTCGGCATCGAGGAGGCCGTTCTGCGACTTGCCGAGCGCGTCGAGCGCCTCGAAACGAAACGCCGGCATTTCAGCTCAACGCAGCGGGCAGGCGGGTCACTCGCGCGTCACCCGGATCACTTCTTCCGGCGACGTGACGCCCTCGGCCACCAGCCGCTCGCCGTCCTCGCGCATCGAGCGCAGGCCCACGCGCTCGGCGGCGGCGGAGATCTGCGCCTCCGAGGCGCGGTTGTGGATCAGCGCCTGCACCGTGTCGTCGACCGTCATCAGCTCGTAGACGCCGGTGCGTCCCTTGTAGCCCGTCATGCCGCAGGCGTCGCAGCCCACGGGATGCCAGCGGCCTTGCGGGTCCTGCTTGCGGCAGGCGAGGCAGAGCTTGCGCACGAGGCGCTGGCCCAGCACGCCGATCAGGCTCGAGCTCAGCAGGAACGGCTCGACGCCCATGTCGACCATCCGCGTGACGGTGCTCGGCGCGTCGTTGGTGTGGACGGTGGCGAGCACGAGGTGGCCGGTGAGCGACGCCTGGATCGCGATCTGCGCGGTCTCGTAGTCGCGGATCTCGCCGATCATGATGACGTCGGGGTCCTGGCGCAGGATCGCGCGCAGCGCCTTGGCGAAGGTGAGCTCGATCTTCGCGTTGACCTGCGTCTGGCCGATGCCGGCGAGCTCGTACTCGACCGGGTCCTCGACCGTCAGGATGTTGGTGCCCGCGGTGTCGATGCGGCCGAGCGAGGCGTAGAGCGTGGTCGTCTTGCCCGAGCCGGTGGGGCCGGTCACGAGCAGGATGCCGTGCGGCTGGTGGATGAGCCGGTCGAAGGTGGCGAGCGTGTCGCCGCTCATGCCGAGGCCCTCGAGGGTGAACTTCGACTCCTCCTTGTCGAGCAGGCGCAGCACGGCGCGCTCGCCGTGCGCCGACGGCAGCGTCGACACGCGCACGTCGACGGCGCGTCCGCCGATGCGCAACGAGATGCGACCGTCCTGCGGCAGGCGCCGCTCGGCGATGTCAAGCTCGGCCATGATCTTCAGGCGCGAGATCAGCGCCGCGTGCAGCGCCCTGTTCGGCTGCACCACCTCGCGCAGCGTGCCGTCGACACGAAAGCGCACCGAGCTCGAGCGCTCGTAGGGCTCGATGTGGATGTCGCTCGCGCCGTCTTTCGCGGCCTGCGTGAGCAGCGCGTTGAGCATGCGGATGATCGGCGCGTCGTTGCTCGCCTCGAGCAGGTCCTCGATGGCCGGCAGCTCCTGCATCATCCGCGACAGGTCGACCGCACTCTCGACCTCGCCGATCACGGTGGCGGCGCTCGACTCGCCGCCGGCGTAGGCCGCGGTGATACGCGGCGCGAGCGTTTCTGGCGGCTCGCGCTCGAAGGCGTCGATGTCGAAGCGGCGCAGCACCTCGGAGAGCGCCGGCAGGCCGACCGTCGCGGGGGCCCAGAGCACGAGGCGGGAGCCGTCGTCCTCGAGCAGCATCGTGTGCGCCTTGGCGTAGGCGTAGGGCAGGGGGTGGCGGGCGCCCATGTCGCGGGCCCTAGCGGCCGGCCGATGCGGCCGAGGCCGGCGCCATGGGCGCCGGGACGATGACGGGGACCGGCACCAGCACCACGGGTGGCTGCGACGCCGCGGGCTCCGTCGCGTCCGCCGGCTTCGGCTTCCTGATCGCCCCCGGCTCGGTCCCCGGCGACGACTGCGGCGCGGCGACCGGCGTGGTCGTGTCCTGCAGCCGGCGCAGCGGCGGGATCACCGGCGGGTCGTTGATGGGGACGAAGATGCTGCGCTGCGGCTGCTGGTCCTTCTGGAAGCCGCGGATCTGCTCGTAGCGGTCGAGCGAGAGGTTGTTCGTCGTCGCGGCATCGCGCATCACGGTCGGGCGCAGGAACACCATCAGGTTCGTTCGCACTTTCGACCGGCTCTCGTTGCGGAACAGCGCGCCGACGTAGGGAATGTCGCCGAGCAGCGGTACCTTGGAGTTGTTGTCGGTGTAGCGGTCTTCGATCAGCCCGCCGAGGACGAGGATCTGGCCGTCCTCGACGATCACGTTCGACTCGATCGAGCGCTTGTTCGTGGTTGGGCCGGCGTTCGAAGTGCCCGGTGCCGTTCCGGCCGCGAGGCTCGACGACTCCTGGAAGATCTGCATCTTGATCGACCCGTTCTCGCTGATCTGCGGCTTGATGCGCAGCGTGATGCCGACGTCCTTGCGCTCGATCGTCTGGAACGGGTTCTGCAGCGAGGTGCCGGTGTTGGTGAACTGGCCGGTGATGAACGGCACGTTCGAGCCGACGATGATCTTCGCCTCCTCGTTGTCCAGCGTCACGAGGTTCGGCGTCGAGGCGATGTTGGTGTTGGCCTGCGTCTGCAGGAAGTTGGCGATCGCCGCCAGCCCGTAGCTGCCGAAGAAGTTGCGCACCAGGCCGACGTTGAGGCCTTCGCCGAGGATGCCGGGCGACACGGTGCCGCTGAGCTGCGCCGCGTCGATCTGCAGCAGGTTGCCGGTCGAGCCGAAGTTGGTGCCGCCGACGACGATGTTCTTGTCGTTGTTTTTGCCGAGCAGGCCCTGCCACTGGAAGCCGAAGGCAGCCGAGTTGTCGCCCACGACCTCGACGATCAGGCTTTCGATGTAGACCTGCGCGCGGCGGCCGTCGAGCTGGTCGATCATCGCCCGCACCTGGCGATACAGCGGCTCGGGCGCGGTGATGACGAGCGAGTTGGTCGACGGGTCGGCCTGGATGAAGCCGCCCGTCGACGGGCCGGCCGATGGCGTGATCGGCGCCGCGGCGCCGGCGGAGATCCCGGCGTTTGCGGTACCGGCGGCGCCGGCGGGGTTGACGGGGTTCGGCGTCGAGAGCTGCGAGAACCCGCCGCTGCCGCCGCCGCCGCTGCTCGAGAACGCGGCCCTCAGCACCTGCGCGAGCTTGGTCGCGTCGGCGTTCTTCAGGTGGATGACCCAGATGTTGCCGGTTGCGGCCGAGCCGACGGGCGGCGCGTCGAGGCGCGCCACGATGCCGCGCGCCGAGGCCAGCTTGGCGGCGTTGGCGCCCTTGAGGATCAGCGAGTTGCTGCGCGAGTCGGTCAGCACCGACACGCCGCTGCCCGGCACCGCCACCGCACCGGGCACGCCGGCGCCGGGCGAAGAATCGACCAGGCGCTGGATCAGCGGCGCGATGTCGGCAGCCACCGCGTGGCGCAGCGGGATCACGTCGACGTCGCCGCTGGAAGGCACGTCCATCGCGGCGATGATCTGGGCGATGCGCTGCAGGTTGTCGGCGTAGTCGGTGATGACGAGCGAGTTGTTGCCCGGATTGGCGTTGATCGTGTTGTTCGGCGTGATCAGCGGCCGCAGCACCGGCACGAGGTTGTTCGCGTTCTCGTGGCTGAGGCGAAAGATCTGCGTGATGACCTGGTCGCCGCGGCGCGACACGCTGTCGACCGAGACGGTGCCGGCCTGCAGCTTGGCGTCGGCCTCCGGAACGATCTTCGACAGGTTGCCGGTCTCGACGACGGTGAAGCCGAGCCCGCGCAGCGCGGCGAGGAAGTTGAGGTAGGCCTCGTTGGGCGTCAGCGGCTCCTCGCTGTAGAGCGTGATCGTGCCGCGCACGCGCGGGTCGACGAGGAACTGGCGGCGCAGGATCGCCGACATCGCCCGCGCCACGCCGTCGATCTCGGCGTTGACGAAGTTGAGCGTCACCTTCTCGCCACGAAAACGCGGCTGCGACGTCGCGGCCCTGCTCTGGGCGAGGGCGAGCGGCGGCGGCAGCGTGCCGAGCGCGAGCACGGCGGCCATCGCCGCGGCGCTGCCGCGGGTGGTGAAAGGTCGTCGATCCATGGTCATCCGATCGAGATGATCGACCGCGCGCCGTCGCGGCGACCGATGATGTTGAGCAGGTTCGACAGCGCCGCCTCGTCGACGCCGGCCGAGCGCGCCTCGCCGCGGAACTTGACGCCGCCCGGGCCGACGCTGCCGCTGCCGGTGAGCTGCAGCGGGCCGTCTTGTGTCGACACCGACAGCAGCGTGACGCCGTTGCCGCCGGTCAGCGTGACGCGGTAGCTGCCGAGCGTCTCGAGCGTCGTCAGGCGCGACGAGACGCGTTCGAGGTCGAGGTCGACCTTGCCGTCTAGGCGCATCCGGCCCTCGACGCGTTCGAGCGTGAAGCCAGGCGACGCGATGCGCACGTTGCCGCCGAGCTGCAGCGTGTTCCACGGCGTGCCGAGGCCGCCGAGCCAGGCGCTCGGCCACTGGCCCAGCGTGTTGCCGCCACTGCCGCCGGGCGGCTTGACGACGATCGTCAGGCGGCCGAAGCCCGGCCTCGCCGTGGCGCGCACCGCGCCGTCGATGCAGCACGCCTGGCGGATCGCCAGTTGCAGACCGGTGAAGCCGGGCCACATCGACCACTCGATGCGACCTGGCAGGTAGCTCGCGTCGCGGCTGCCGGTGCCGCCCGTGAGCACCGGAACCGCGCTGCCCGACCAGACGGTGCCGCGCGCGTCCGTCAGCACGATGCGCTCGTCGGTCGCCGCCGAGACGGCACTGGCGAGCCAGGCCGCCGGCGCGAACAGCACGAAGCCAGCGAGCAGGCCGAAGACGGTGCCGACGACCGCCCAGCGCGTCGCGCGGCCGCGCTCGACTTGCCACGCCTGTTCGGCGAGCGTCGACTCGCTCCAGCCGCTCGAGGCGACCGTCAAGTTCCAGATCGGGCCCTTGCGCCTGCGCTTGAGCGCCATCACGACGCGCCCCCGAGCAGCACGGCGACGTTGCCGCTGTAGCCGTCGCCGGCCTTGACCCACTGCGCCTCGACCGGCCGGGCCCGGGCACCGCTGCGCGCCTCGCCGAGCCAGGCGCGCAGCGCCTCGGCCGGCGTGGCGGTGAACGTCAGCGTCGCGCGGTCGCCCTGCACGACGAGCTTGGACTTGTTGCCGAGCCGCTCGGTCGCCGCCTGCAGCGCGGCCACGGCCTGCGTCGGCGGGATGGGGGATGCCGAACGCAGGCCCTTGGCTTCTTCCGCGGCGAGCTGCATCTGCTGCAGCTGGCGGTCGAGCCGGTCGATCTCGACCGGCGCCTCGCGCAGCGTCCGCAGGGCCGGCTGGATCGCCAGCAGCCAGACGACGAGGATGCCGACGGCGACTGCCGCGGCGACGACGAGCAGGCGCTCGCGCGACGCCATCGTCTGCCAGAAGCGGCTCGCTTGCTGGCGTGCGTCGCCGAGGGCCGGCGGCAGAGTCAGGGCGTTGGCGGCCATGGCGTGCTTCGCGGTCGCTCTCAGACGCTGCCGGGCAGGCGCGCACGGGTGACGACGAGCCGCCCCTCGGTCGCGTCGACCTGCCAGCCGGCCGGGCGCAGCACGCTGCGGAACTGCTCGACCTGCGCCGCGCTCCAGCCGGCTGCGCCGAGTGTCAGCTTGCCGGTCTCGAAGCGCAGGTTCTCGACCGGCGGGCGTTCGGTCGGCCAGGCGGCGGCGGCGGCCTGCAGCATCGGCTCGTAGTCGGTGTCGGCGGGCTTGCCGGCGAGCGTGCGCAGCGCCTGCGTCTCGCGCAGCATCACGGCCGCCGCGTCGCGCTGGATGTCGGCTTCGCTCACCTTCGGGAAGGTCTGTTTCACCAGTGCCTGGATCGACGCCTTGCGCTCCTCGACGACGCGGCGCTCGTGCCAGGCCCACAGGTTCAGGCCGACGATGTTGGCGACCACGAAGGCGAGCACGCCGACGCGCATCGGCCGCCACGCCGGGCTCATCGCCTGGCGCAGCCAGTCGCCGACGGCACGCGAGCCGCGCGTGCGACGGGCGAGGTCGAACTGGCGCAGGTTCCACAGGCTGCGGCCGGCCTGCAGCAGGCGCTGCTCGAGCGGCATCACGGTGACCGGCGCGCCCAGCCACTGCTCGGCGGCGACGGCGGCGGTGGGCGAGGCGCTCCAGCGCGTCGTCGGCGGCGCCGGGTCGGGCACGATGGCGCGGGCGAGGCCACCGTCGATGCGCAGCGTCGCGACGCCGTCGGCGTGCGCCCAGGTCAGCGTCACGCCGGTGCTGCTGCCGTGCTCGCCGAGCGCGGGTGCGTTGAAGTGGCCGACCGGCGGGTCGTCGGGCCAGGCGACAGGCACGACGCGATCGACGAAGACGCCGGCCTTCTCGAGCCGTGCCAGTTCGTCCTGCAGCCACGCCTTGTCGATCGCGGCGACCCACGACGGCTGTCCGGCGACGGCCAGCGGCGCGACGGCGAGGTGCACGCCTTCGGCGTCGTCGAGCAGCGCTTCCTCGAGCACGCCGGTCAGCGCGGCGCGCAACCGGGCGGCCGGCGCCTTCGGCAGCGTGATGCGATGCCAGGCGACATCGGCATCGCGCACGACGGCGATGATCTCCGAGCGCTTGGGCGGCAACGCCGCCGCGGCCTCGCCCTGCGCCTCGAACTCGATGCCGTCTGCGCTCGTGACGTACGGGTACTCCCGGCGCCGGTCGGTGTCCGGCGCGGCGCCGCCATCGCTCAGCGCGCGCTGGCGTTGGTGCTCGGGCAGCAACAGGACAAGGGTCGACATCGAGGGGCGCGCTTGGGCGCCTTCATTCTAGGAGCCGGGGAAGCGAAAACCTTGGCAATCAAAGACTTACAAGATGCACTTGTAGCGCCTTCGCAGAACTGTTTCTCGTTTGGTCGACCTTCGAGCGGCCGCGGGGCCGACAGGTTCCGGGCCGCGGGTCAGCGGTCGCGGGTGTCGCGACCGGGACTGCGCTCGCGCCGCACCACGACGACCTGGTTGTTGCCGGGGTTGCGATGCACGATCGAACGCTGCTCCAGGACGACCTGGCCGAGTCGCAGCCGGCCCTTCACCTCGAAGTACTCCGAAGAGACCATGGCGCGGCTGACCGCGGCCGGATCGATCCCCGTCAGCGCGATCAGGTCCTTGACGTTGCCCAGGGGAGCTCGCTGCCGCGCCTGCACGACGCGTTCGGCCGAGCCCGCGTCCATCCCCTGGATCGACGCGGCGAGCACCTCGCGCGACGCGGTGTTGACGTTTGGATAGGTCTGTGTCGGCAGGATCACGACGTAGGGCTCGAGCGCCCGCACCGACTCGGCGTCGATGCCGAGCCAGCCGAGGTCGTGGGTCCAGACCGGAAGGAGCGGCGGGTTGGGCGAGCGAGGCGCGGCGCCACTCGCCGCCGGCACGCCGGGCGTCGGCGGCGTCGCGTCCTTCAGTCCGGTGGCGATCCGGTCGGCGACGTCGACGTTGACGCCCACGCTCTGGCACAGGTTGCGCAGCGACGTGAGCTCGATCGGCACGATCTGTCCACCCTGCACGAGGTTGGTGAGGTTGTAGCGCGCGGTCGCGTCGCTGATCTCGCCGGAGAGGAAGGCGTCGGGTGCATCCTCGATCGGGCCCTTGTCGGAGGCGAGAAAACTCGACAGGCGCGCTTCCTCGAGCGGCACGGCCCACGGTTCGCCGAGGTGGTCGACCGGGTTGCCGCGGCTCGCCTTGCCGTCCTCGCGCAGGATGAGCCGGGCCCAGTCGAGCGCACCGGCGAGGATCCACGCCGACTGCGTGCGCTCGCGCTCGGCCGCCTCGACCTGCACCGCGCGCCACTGCTGCCAAAGCATCGACGCCGCCAGCGTCGCGATCAGGGCGACGATGATCATCGCGGTGAGCAGCGCGGCGCCGTGCTGTCGAAGCGGACGACATGTGCGCTTCATGGCGTGAGCAGCACGTCGCGCACGAGCGTTCCCGACAGGCCGCTCTGCGGCCCGAAGTCGAGCGTGAGGCGCACCGCCGAGGGCAGGCCGTTGCCGCTCGATTGGCAGTTGCTCCAACTGTTGCCGCGCCAGAAGTAGATCTGCCACTGCTGGACGCCGTCGATCGTGCGCAGCTGGCCGGGCTCGTTGCCCTGGAACTGCAGCGTCTGGAACCAGCTCTCGCGCAGCGCGTTCTGGCTCGTCGTCGGCACGCTCGCCCAGCGCTTCCAGACCATCCCGTTGTCCGACGGCCACAGCGCCCATTCGATGACCTGCATGCCGGCGTCGGTGCGGCGCGTCAGGCGCAACGCCTGGCCGTCGCAACTGAGCGCGTCGACGACGCCGACGTTCTCCTGCACCTGTGCCAGGTCCTGCTCCCACTGCGCGATGACCGTTTCCAGGCGCAGCGTCTGCTCCATCTTCGACTGGCTGATCTCGCGCGTGCGCACGATGCCGTCGACGCCCTGCCACGCCATCAGCGACATCACCGCCATGACGACGATCGCGACCAGCACCTCGACGAGGGTAAAGCCGCGCGGTCGCAGTCGTGGTGTTCTGTCCATCACCGCCTCGCGATCGTCGACAGGATGATGATCGGCGTGCCCTTCTCGTCGAGCACCTGCGCGTCGACGCGGCGGAAATTCGGGTTCGGCGTCGTCCGCACGACCAGCTTGCCGGCATAGGTGCGGCCGAGCTGGTCGCAGGCGAAATCGCCGGTGCCGATGTCGGGGAACGGATTGGCGAGCTTGAGCCCGGTGAGCTGGTTGTCGGCACACCACTGCGCCGCCGTCACCTCGGCGAGGCGGGCCGTGTTGTTGGTGAGGGCGCCGGCGGCGCGGATGCCGGCGCCGACCGTCACCGCGACGATCGCCAGCGCCACCAGCACCTCGACGAGCGTGAAGCCGCCGACCGAATCGCGAACCGGAGCGCTCACGGCTTGGCCGGCTCGGCGCTGTTCTCGACCTGGAACGGGCCGATGCCGTCGGTCGCCAGCGCCAGCCGCCGGTCGCCCAGGCGCAGCACGATCCGCTGCTCGCCGATCAGCGGCTCCGGCCCGAGGGTCACCGCCCGCGCGCCGATCACCTGCGCGCCGGTCTCGGGGTCGAGCCAGTTGCGTGGCAACGGCGGATCGTCGGCGGTGCCGACGAAGCGAAAGCCCGCATGGTCGGGCTGGTCGGAGAGCGGCTCCCAGCTCGCCGCGATGCCCGACGAGCGGGCCTGCGCCCGCGCCGCTTCCAGCAGCGCCACGAGCCGCGCCGCCTCCTGTTCGAGCCGCGACTCGGCAGGGTCGCGCAACGACAGCGTCAGCACGCCCGTCGCGATCGCGATCAACGCGACGACGACCAGCAACTCGACCAGCGTGAACCCTCGCGCTCGCACAGCCCTATGCGTCGAAACGGCTGTAGAGGGAAGGCCCTCTACTGCCAGCTTCCGATGTCCGCATCGCGGCCTTCGCCGCCTGCCACGCCATCGGCGCCGAAGCTGTAGACGTCGATCTCGCCCTTCAGCCCCGGGTTCGAGTACTGGTACGGATGCGCCCAGGGATCGCTCGGCAGCTTGTCGAGGTAGGGACGCCAGCTCGGCGGGATCGTGCCGGTCGTCGGCTTGACGACCAGCGCCTGCAACCCCTGCTCGCCGCTCGGGTAGCGCAGGTTGTCGAGCTTGTAGAGCTTGAGCGCCTGCATCAGGTTGTTGACGTCGGTGCGCGCCGCGGTGACACGCGCATCGTCGGCGCGGTCGAGCATGTTCGGGACGATCAGAGCGGCGAGCACGCCGATGATGACGAGCACGACCATCAGCTCGATCAGCGTGAAGCCGCGCCGGATCCCGTGCCGCACCCGGCGCGCGCTGGCGTGTCGAAACGTTTGCAATGGCATCGTGGAGTCCTGCCGCACGAGGCCCGGCGGGGCGCCGGCCTGGGGCAATGGTCGATGATAATCGGCCCATGTACGCACGCCTGTCAGCGTTCGTGATCTGGTCGATCGTCGCCGCGACGGCGGTGTTCTGGGCGCTGCGCCTGGGCGCGTCGGGGTCGACGATGCCGCCTTACGCCGTCGCCGTCGAGCGCTCGGCGCCCCTGCGCGGCGATCTCGCGCGTCTGTTCGGCGCGCCGCCGATCGTCGTCGCATCCGCCGAGACGCCGGCCGAGGCACCGTCGCGTTACCGGCTCGTTGGCGTCATGGCACCCAAGGGTGCGCAGCAGGGGGAAGGGCGCTACGGCCTGGCCCTCATCGCCGTCGACGGCAAGCCGGCCAAGGCCTATCCCGTCGGCGCGCGCATCGACGGCGACATGGTGATCCAGGCGGTCAGCCTGCGCACCGCGTCGGTCGGACCCGCTGGTGGCGGAAACAGCACGCTGCTGGAGCTCCCCGCGTTGCCGCCGCCTGCCACCGGTACGCTGCCTCCGCCCGGGGCGTCGTTCACCCCCCCGCCAGGCGGGTCGTTCACCCCGCCGCCGATCCCCGGCGCTCAGCTTCCGACTCCCTTCGTTCCCAAGCCGTTGCCGCCGGCGATTCAAGCCGTGCCGCCGCCTGCCGCCCCGGGCATGCCGCCGTCGATGGCCGCGCCGGGCGTTCAGCCCGCACCGGCCGGTGCCGCCGCTCCCGTGAACCCGAACGCGCCTTCCGCCGACAACTTCCGCACCCAGTGACGCCGCTGCGAGCAGCAGCCGCGCTGCCTCGGTCCACGCTTCAGCGCAGGAACAAACGGTACGCCGGGTTCGTGCTCTCGTCGGCGTACGGATAGCCCAGCGACCCGAGGAAGGCCTGCAGGGCCTCCTCACTCGCCGGCGGCACCTGCATGCCAACGAGGATGCGGCCGTGGTCGGCACCCTGGTTGCGGTAGTGGAAGAGGCTGATGTTCCACGCCTTGGGCATGCTCGAGAGGAAGCGCATCAGCGCGCCGGGGCGTTCGGGAAAGACGAAGCGGAACAGGCGTTCGTCTTCGGCCAGCGCGCTGCGGCCGCCGACCAGGTGGCGCAGGTGCTCCTTGGCGAGCTCGTCGCCGGTGAGGTCGAGGGTGGCGAAGCCGTTCGCCTCGAACCGCGCCGCCAGCCGCGACGACTCGGCCCGGTCGACGGTGGCAATGCCGACGAAGACGTGCGCCGTCAGTGCGTCGGAGATGCGGTAGTTGAACTCGGTCACGGCGCGCGGACCGAGCAGCTCGCAGAAGCGTCTGAAGCTGCCGCGTTCCTCGGGAATCGTCACGGCGAACAGGGCCTCGCGCTCCTCGCCGACCTCGGCCCGCTCGGCGACGAAGCGCAGCCGGTCGAAGTTCATGTTGGCGCCGCACGTGATCGCGACCCAGGTGCGCCCGCGCGACGGGTGTGCCTGCGCGTACTGCTTGATCGCGGCGACGCCGAGCGCGCCGGCCGGTTCCAGGATGCTGCGCGTGTCCTCGAATACGTCCTTGATCGCGGCGCATGCTGCATCGGTGTCGACGACGACCCAATCGTCGACCAGTGCCCGCGCCAGCCTGAGCGTCTCCCGGCCGACCCGCTTCACGGCGGTGCCGTCCGAGAACAGCCCGACGTCGGCCAGCGTGACGCGCCGGCCGGCGCGGACCGAGCGCAGCATCGCGTCGGAGTCCACGGTCTGCACGCCGATCACCCGGATCGAGGGTCGTACCGCCTTCAGATAGGCGGCGATGCCGGAGATCAGGCCGCCGCCGCCGACGGGAACGAACACGGCGTCGATCGGGCCGGGGTGCTGGCGCAGCAGCTCCATGGCGATCGTCCCCTGGCCGGCAATCACGTACGGGTCGTCGAACGGATGGACGAAAGTCAGGCTGCGCTCGGCCTGCAGCTCGTCGGCCCGGGCCTGTGCATCGCTGTAGCTGTCGCCATGCAGGACGACCTCGGCGCCGAGGGCACGTACGGCGTCGACCTTGAGCGCCGGCGTCGTCGTCGGCATGACCACGAGCGCCCGACAGCCGAGCCGCCGCGCCGCCAGCGCCACGCCCTGCGCGTGGTTGCCTGCCGAGGCGCAGATCACGCCGCGCGCCAGCGCGTCGGCCGGCAGGTGGGCCATCTTGTTGTAGGCGCCGCGCAGCTTGAAGCTGAACACCTGCTGGGTGTCCTCGCGCTTGAGCAGCACGTGGTTACCGAGCCGGGCCGACAGCTTCGGCGCGTCTTCGAGCGCGGTCTCCACGGCGACGTCGTAGACGCGCGCCGTCAGGATCTTCTGCAGGTAGCCGGCGAGCGGCGGCCGGGGGGGGCCGGCGTTTCGGAGCGGTGCGACGGGGAGCGGCCGCCGGGCGGGAAGGTGCGGCCATGCGCGGTCGTTCGAAGCCGGCAAGGCGCGGCGGCGCATGATAGGGCCCGCTCGCGCTGCCACCGCCGCGTAAAAAAGCCCAAGGCATCGCTGCCTTGGGCTGAATCCACCCATGAAGGCGGTGGAGGAGACAATCGATGCGACCGGTCGCCGCTTCGCTGAAGTGCCGGCCACGGGTCGCTCGATCACAGTCTAGGGCGAATTTTGCTGCGGTGCAACAAAGACGACACAGGAGCGCCGTCGCCATGGAATGCACGATCGACTGGCTTGCCGCCAACGGCATGGCGTTCAGCGCCGAGACCGGCAGCGGCCATCTCCTGACGATGGACGGCGCGCCCGACGGCGGCGGCCGCAACCTGGCGCCGCGGCCCATGGAAACCGTGCTCGCCGGTACCGGCGCCTGCATGGCCTATGACGTCGTCCACATCCTGCGCCGCGGCCGGCACGACGTGCGCGGCTGTCGCGTCACGGTGCAGGCCGACCGCGCTGAAACCGACCCGAAGGTCTTCACGCGAATCGCGTTCCACTTCGCCGTCACGGGCCCCCTGACCGATGCCACTGTGGAACGGGCGATTGCCCTGTCGCACGAGCGCTACTGCTCGGCGACGGCGATGCTGTCGAGCTCCGCGGAGATCGTGACGAGCCACGTCGTCGTCGCCGACGCCACGGCCGCGTCGCAAACCGCTCAGACGTAGCGGGCGGTCGTCGTCATCACGCGCGCGGCCGCCTTCATGGCCAAGCGCACCGGCCAGGGCACGCGCGCTGCACCGGCGTTCTCCGCCGCAAGTGCGTGTTCGGCCTCGTCGTCCTTCATCTGCCGAACGATGGCGCGCGACGCAAAGTCGTCCGCCGGCAAGCGGTCGAGGTGATCGGCCAGGTGCCGTTCCACCTGACGCTCGGTCTCGACGACGAAGCCGAGGCTGGCGGCGTCGCCGATCCTGCCGGCGACCAGCCCGATCGCGAACGAGCCGGCGTACCACAGCGGGTTGAGCAGGCTCGGCCGGGCGCCCAGCTCGCGCAGCCTCTCCTCGGTCCACGCGAGGTGATCGGTCTCCTCGGCTGCCGCCTGCTCAAAGCGATGCCGCAGCGCGGCGCTCGACGTCGCCAGGGCCTGCGCGCTGTAGAGCGCCTGGGCACAGACTTCGCCGACGTGGTTGACGCGCATCAGCGCGCCGGACTCGCGCCGTGCGTCGCCGTCGAGCACGGCGCCCGGTTTCGGGTCGGCGGGCCTCGGGCGCGCGGCGACCGGCCGCCCCGAAAGCGCCCTCAGCGCCTGCCCGACACCGGCGAGCACCCGGTCGGCGGGGGTCAATCGAACTGGATCCATGGTCGGAAAGGATAGCCCTCCGACGCCCGAGCGTTCGGTTGCAACCTCGTTGTGTCGAGACAACAAGAGGCCTTTTTTTGCTCGGCAAGGCTTTGCAGGCCCGGGTGCCTCTGGTGCAATACACGCAACTTCCGCAAAGGGGGTTGTGCCTGATCTTGCTCCAGCGCGAGTTATTGGTGATCGGGACCTCTTGTTCAAACCTAGGAGATAGTCGCAATGAAAAAATCTCTGCTCGCTCTCGCGGTTCTGGGTGCCTTTGCCAGCGCCGCGTCGGCGCAGTCGTCGGTCACCCTGTATGGCACGGTCGACATGGCCGGCCGCTTTGTCAAGAACGACGGCGCTTCGCGTCGTCTGTCGCTTGCGACCAACGGCATCAACAGCAGCCAGTTGGGCTTTCGCGGCGTCGAAGACCTCGGCGGCGGCCTGAAGGCAGGCTTCAACCTGCTGGCCGACCTGGCTCCGATCGACTCCGGCAACGTCGGCGGCAAGTTCTTCGGCCGTCGTGCCACGGTCAGCCTCTTCAGCGGCGCCGGCGAACTCCGCCTCGGTCGCGATTACGTTCCGACGTTCTGGAACGAAACGATTTTCGACGCGTTCGGCACCAACGGCCTCGGCTCGTCGCTGAACGTGGCGCGCTACACGCACGTCCGTTCCGACAACTCGATCGGCTACTTCCTGCCTTCCAACCTCGGCGGCTTCTATGGCCAGCTGATGGTGTCGGCGGCCGAGAAGACCGTCGCGACCACCGCTTCGGCGACCACCGGCGACAAGCCGGGCCGCTACATCGGCGGTCGCTTCGGCTTCGGTGCCGGCCCGTTCAACATCGCGGTCGCCGCGTCGCAGGTCCGCTTCGGTGCTGCCAGTGCGCCTGGCATCATCGGTGAAGACAAGGTCAACACCTACAACGTCGGCGGTTCGTGGGACTTCGGTTTCCTCAAGCTGCTGGGCTACTACAACCACGTCAAGCTCGAGCGCGCCAAGGAAAACCTCGGCTCGATCAGCGCGGTCATTCCTTTCGGCCAGAGCGAGATCCACGTCGGCGGCGACTACGACAGCTTCGACCCGGACGGCGGCAGCAAGACGAAGGTCTACCAGCTCAAGGCGACCTACCAGTACAACCTGTCGAAGCGCACGGCGATGTACGGCACCGCGTCGTACCTCAACAACCGCGACAACACCACGCTGGCGATCCCCGGCGGCTACGCCAACGAGCCGGGTGGCAAGTCGAAGGGCTTCGAGCTCGGCGTTCGTCACTTCTTCTGATCGGCGGCTCGCGCAAGCGAGCTTGCGGATTTCAAAGCCGCCTTCGGGCGGCTTTTTCGTTCCCGAATGCCGCACCGACCCGCTCGCGACGCGCCATGAGGGCAAATCCGTTTTGACGCGTGACCCGCGTTTTGCTGTCATCGCTCGCTCTTCTCCTCCTTTCCCATGCTTGCCTTCGTTCTCCGTCGCCTCGTGCAGGCCGCGCTCGTCATGCTGACGGTCGCCTTCATCGCCTTCATGCTGTTTCAGTACGTCGGCGACCCGGTGACCAACATCCTCGGCCAGGATGCGACGCCGCAGCAGCGCGAGCAGCTGCGCGACGATCTCGGGCTCAATCAGCCTTTTCCGGTGCAGTTCGCGCGCTTCGTCGGCAATGCGGCCCGGGGCGAGTTCGGGCTGAGCCTGCGTCAGGGGCGCAAGGTCTCGTCGCTGATCGCCGAGCGGCTTCCGGCGACGCTCGAGCTCTCCATCCTGGCGGCGCTGATCGCGCTCGTCGTCGGCATCCCGATGGGCGTCTACTCGGCGTTGCGGCGCGGCACGTTCCTGTCTCAGGCGATGATGACGCTCTCGCTCGTCGGCGTGTCGCTGCCGACCTTTCTCATCGGCATCCTGCTGATCCTCTTCTTCGCCGTGCAGCTCAAGTGGCTGCCGAGCTTCGGGCGTGGCGAGACCATGGCGCTCGGTGCATGGACGACCGGTCTGGCGACGGTCGACGGCTGGAAGCACGTGATCCTGCCGGCGATCACGCTCGCCATCTTCCAGCTCGCGCTCATCATGCGGCTCGTCCGCTCGGAAATGCTCGAGGTGCTGCGCGCCGACTACATCAAGTTCGCGCGCGCCCGCGGCCTGCCGAACCGCTCGGTGTACTTCGGCCATGCGCTGAAGAACACGCTCGTTCCGGTCATCACGATCACGGGGCTCCAGCTCGGCTCGCTGATCGCCTTCGCCATCATCACCGAGACGGTGTTCCAGTGGCCCGGCATGGGCCTGCTGTTCATCCAGGCGGTGACCTTCGCCGACATTCCCGTGATGGCGGCCTACCTGTGCCTGATCGCGCTGATCTTCGTCGTGATCAACCTGGTCGTCGACCTGCTGTATTTCGCCGTCGACCCGCGCCTGCGCGTCGAGAAGCCGGCTGGCGGACACTAGCGCCTTTCTCGATCTCTCATCCCTCCTTCGATCCAGAAACGAAAGCCCGACATGACCCAACGGTTCGCCCCCATCCTCCTCGTCGCGGCGCTCTCGCTCGCCGGCGCCTCGGCCGACGCCCTGACCCTGCGCGTGTCCAACCAGGGCGACGTGCAGTCGATGGATCCGCACTCGCTCAACGAGAGCCTGCAGCTGAGCTTCACCGGCAACGTCTACGAGCCGCTGGTCGAGCGCGACAAGAAGATGGCCATCGTCCCGGCGCTGGCCACCAAGTGGCAGCAGACGAGCCCGACGGTGTGGCGGTTCGAGCTGCGCCAAGGCGTGAAATTCCACGACGGAACACCTTTCACGGCCGACGACGTCATCTTCACGTTCAAGCGTGCCGCTGGCGACGGCTCCGACATGAAGGGCGTCACCAATCCGATCAAGGAGGTGCGCAAGGTCGGCGACTACGCGGTCGACATCGAGACGAGCACGCCGTACCCCATCCTGCCCGACACCCTCACCACGCTCGTCATCATGAGCAAGAAGTGGTGCGAGGAGAACAAGGCGGAGAAGCCCGTCGACCGCCGCAAGGGCATCGAGAACACGGCCAGCTTCAAGGCCAACGGCACCGGCCCGTGGCGACTGCGCGAGCGCCAGCCGTCGGTCCGCACGGTGATCGTGCGCAACTTCAACTACTGGGGCAAGGTCGACAGCAACGTCGACGAGATCGTCTTCACGCCGATCGGCAACGACGCCACCCGCGTCGCCGCGCTGCTGTCGGGCGAGACCGACGTGATGGAGCCGGTGCCGCTTCAGGACGTCGAGCGCATCAAGTCCTCGGGCGGCTTCACCGTCGCACAGGGCCCCGAGCTGCGGACGATCTTTCTCGGCATGGACCAGAAGCGCGACGAACTGCTGTTCTCCAGCGTCAAGGGCAAGAACCCCTTCAAGGACGTTCGGGTGCGCCGGGCCTTCTTCCTCGCGATCGACGAGGAGACGATCAAGAGTCGCGTGATGCGCGGCGCGGCGTTGCCGACGTACGAGATGGTCGGCGCGGCGGTGCGCGGCTTCCAGCCCGACATGAACAAGCGGCCGGCGTACGACACCGAAGCGGCCAAGAAGCTGCTCGCCGAAGCCGGCTACCCCAGCGGCTTCGAGGTGACGATGAACTGCCCGAACGACCGCTATGTCAACGACTCGGCGATCTGCCAGGCGGTGGCGGCGAACCTGGCCCGCATCGGCGTCAAGATCAACCTTCAGGCCGAGACCAAGGTCAGCTACTTTCCGAAAATCCTGCGCCGCGACACGAGTTTCTACCTGCTCGGCTGGACCCCCAGCACCGTCGATTCGCACGACGTGCTCGTCTCGATCATGTCGACGCCCAACGACAAGGGCCAGGGCCAGTTCAACCTCGGCGCCTACAGCAACCCCAAGCTCGACGACCTGACGCACAAGATCCAGTCGGAGACCGACCAGGCCAAGCGCAACGAGATGATCCGTGAGGCCTTCAAGATCCACCAGGACGACATGGGCCATATCCCGCTGCACCAGCAGGCGCTGGCCTGGGGCTACAGCAACAAGGTGTCGCTGACGCAGCTGCCGAACAACTACATGGTCTTCAAGTGGATGACGGTCAAATCGAAGTAGGCGGAGCGGGCGCGCTGCGCCCCCCCACCGCTTCGGACGCGGCGCCGCGACGTGACCTTCCGCCGCCGGCGGCACCCGGCCGCTGGCGGCGCTTTCTCGCCGGCGACTTCTGGCATTCGTTTCGCACCTCTCCGGTGGCGATCGTGTCGGCGGCGATCGCCGTGGCCTGCATCGTCGCCGCGTTCTTCGCACCGTGGCTGGCGCCGCACAACCCGACCGATCTCGCCACGCTCGAGCTCTCCGACTCGATGCTGCCGCCGTCGTGGATGGCCGGCGGCACCGTCCGCTACCTGCTCGGCACCGACGAGCAGGGTCGCGACGTCCTCTCGGCGTTGATGTACGGCGCCCGCATCTCGCTCTTCGTCGGCGCCGCATCGGTGCTGGTGTCGCTCGTGACCGGCGTCGCGCTCGGCCTGCTCTCGGGATACGCTGGCGGTCGCATCGACGCGCTCATCATGCGTGTCTGCGACGTCATGCTGTCGTTCCCGTCGATCCTCATCGCCCTGTTGATCGCCGGCGTCGGCCATGCCCTCTTCCCCGGCGCCCAGGATCGGCTCGCGTTCGGCGTGCTGATCATCGCCATCGCCCTGCCGGGTTGGGTGCAGTACGCGCGTTCGGTGCGCGGGTCGACCATGGTCGAGCGCAACAAGGAATACGTGCAGGCGGCGCGCGTCGTCGGCGTGTCGCCGGTTCGCATCATGGGCAAGCACGTGCTGCCCAACGTGATGGGGCCGGTGCTGGTGCTGGCGACGATCCAGGTCGCCACGGCGATCCTCGCGGAGGCGACGCTGTCGTTCCTCGGCGTCGGCGTGTCGCCCACGTCGCCTTCGCTCGGCACCTTCATCAACGAGGGCAACAAGCAGCTCTTCAGCGGCGCCTGGTGGCTCGTGATATTTCCCGGCACGATGCTGGTGCTCATCGCGCTCAGCATCAACCTGTTCGGCGACTGGCTGCGCGATGCGTTGAACCCGCGGCTGCGCTGACCCGGCCGCCGCCTCGCAACTCGAAGGAGCGCACCATGAACCGCATCGCATTTGCGGCGCTCGGCGTGGCCACCGTCGGCACCGTCGCCGTCCTGTCGGCCTGCGCGAGCACCGACTACCACTACTCGCAGCTCTACGGCACGCGCTGGTACCGCGCGCCCATCGACACCTACTCGGTCTCGATCGTGCGGGTCGACGGCCAGGACAACGCCTTCAGGCCGGCGCTGGTCGACCCGGGCGTTCGCCAGGTCACCGTGCAGGGGCCGCCCGGCGGCACCGGCGGCGTCGGCGAGACGCGCACCATCGACCTTGCGGTGGCGGCTTGCACCCGCTACTACCTGGTGGCGGTGAAGACCAACACCCTCGCCAACGACTTCACGGTACGTGTCGACCATCAGGAAGCGGTGAGCGGTTGCACGCCGCCGCGAACATCCTGACCGCGATGCCCGACCCATTGCTCGACGTCCGCCACCTGCGGGTCGAGTTTCCGACCCGGCACGGCACGCTCGTCGCCCTCGACGACATCTCGTTCTCCATCGCCCCGGGCGAGATCCTCGGCGTGGTCGGCGAGTCGGGCGCCGGCAAGTCGCTGACCGGGGCGGCGCTCATCGGCCTGCTCGATCCGCCCGGTCGCATCGCCTCGGGCGAGATCCACTTCGACGGCCGCCGCATCGACTCGCTCTCGTACGACGAGATGCGCAAGGTCCGCGGCCGGTCGATCGGCGCGATCTTCCAGGACCCGCTGACCTCGCTCGATCCGCTCTACACCGTCGGCCGTCAACTCGTCGAGACGATCCGTACCCATCTGCCGCTGAGCGCTTCGCAGGCGCGCCAGCGGGCGATCGCGCTGCTCGAGGAGACCGGCATTCCCGCGGCCGAACAGCGCCTCGACCAGTATCCGCACCAGTTCTCCGGCGGCATGCGGCAGCGCGTCGTGATCGCCCTGGCGCTGGCCGGCGAGCCCAGGCTCATCGTCGCCGACGAGCCGACGACCGCGCTCGACGTGTCGATCCAGGCGCAGATCATTTCGCTGCTCAAGCGCCTGTGCAAGGAACACGGCGCCGCGGTCATGCTCATCACGCACGACATGGGCGTCATCGCCGAGACGTGCGATCGCGTCGCCGTCATGTACGCCGGCCGGATCGCCGAGATCGGCCCGGTCGACGCGGTGATCCATGCTCCCGCGCATCCCTACACCGTCGGCCTCATGGGGTCGATCCCGGCGATGGACGAGGATCGCGAGCAGCTGTTGCAGATCGACGGTGCCATGCCGAGGTTGACCGCGATACCGAACGGCTGCGCCTTCAACCCGCGCTGCCCGAGCGTGTTCGATCGGTGCCTGCACGAGCGGCCCGATCTGCTCGCCGCGGGGCGGACACGGGCTGCGTGCTGGTTGCACGACAGCAAGTCGAGGGCGACGACATGAGCGCGCTGCCGCTCGCCGATCTCGCGGCGCCGCTGGTGTCGGTCGAGGGCCTGTCGAAGACCTTCGACGTCTCGGCGCCGTGGCTCAATCGCGTCGTCGAGCGCAAGGCGCGGCAGTTCGTGCACGCCGTCGACGACGTGACCTTCACGATTGCCCGCGGCACGACGCTCGCGCTCGTCGGCGAGTCGGGGTGCGGCAAGAGCACGGTGGCGCGGCTGCTCGTCGGGCTGTACGCGCCGACGCACGGCCGAATCGCCTTCGAAGGCGTCGACCTGAGCGTGCCGGCGAGCCGGACGACGGCGATCCGCCGTCGCATGCAGATGATCTTCCAGGATCCGTATGCCAGCCTGAACCCACGCTGGAAAGTCGCCGACATCGTCGCCGAACCGTTGCGCGAGCACGGCCATCCGGCCGACGGAATCGCCGATCGCGTCGCCGGGCTCCTGCGCTCGGTCGGCCTTGCTGCGGCCGACGCACAGAAGTTCCCGCACCAGTTCTCCGGCGGCCAGCGCCAGCGCATCTCGATCGCCCGGGCGCTGGCGACTGAGCCGGAGTTCCTCGTCTGCGACGAGCCGACCTCGGCGCTCGATGTCTCGGTGCAGGCGCAGGTGCTCAACATCATGAAGGAGCTGCAGCGCCGCCAGGGCCTGACGTATCTCTTCATCTCGCACAACCTCGCCGTGGTGCGCCACGTGAGCGACACGGTCGGCGTGATGTACCTCGGCCGCATCGTCGAGATCGCGGCGAAGGCGTCGATCTTCGGCGCGCCGCGCCATCCCTACACGCGGATGCTGCTCGACGCGATCCCCGACATCCACATGAGCGGGCGGTCGCGCACGCCGGTCAAGGGCGAAGTGCCCAACCCGCTCGACCCGCCCAGCGGCTGCGCCTTCAACCCGCGCTGCCCGCATGCCAACGAGCGGTGTCGCGCCGAACGCCCGCGCCTGTTGCCGAGCGGGCCAACCCGCGTCGCGTGTCACGCCGTGGAGGAAGGCCGGATCTGATCCGCCTCAGCGCGACGTCAGGAGCCGCTCGCCGCGCATGACGTCGGCCGACGTCTCGCGCTCGCGGATCAGCGTCGCCGTCGCCCCGTCGATCCAGACCTCGGCCGCCCGGCCGCGGCTGTTGTAGTTGCTTGCCATGCACATCGCGTAGGCGCCGGCCGAGAGGACGGCGACGCGGTCGCCGGCAGCAACGGCGAGGAACCGGTCGCGGCCGAGCCAGTCGCCCGACTCGCAGACCGGGCCGACGACGTCGACGGTGCGTGGCGGCGTGGCGGGGTCGATGCGGCATTCGACGATCCGCATCCAGGCGTCGTACATCGCCGGGCGCACCAGGTCGTTCATCGCCGCGTCGACGATGCAGAAGGTCTTCGTCTCGCCGTGCTTGACGTAGAGCACCTCCGAGACGAGGACGCCGGCGTTGCCGACGAGCGAGCGCCCGGGCTCGAGCAGCAGGCGCCGATGGCCGTGGCCTCGTGCATCGATGCGGGCGAGCAGGCTCGCGACGAACTCGGCGGGGGAGGGCGGCGCGTCGTCGGCGTAGGCGATGCCCAGGCCGCCGCCGACATCGAGGTGGGCGATGGCGATGTCGAGGCGCTCGAGCGCCTCGACCAGATCGAGGACGCGGTCGAGCGCTTCGAGGTAAGGCTCGACGAGCGTGATCTGCGAGCCGATGTGGCAGTCGATGCCGACGATCTTCAGTCCAGGCAGGCCCGCGGCACGGCGGTACGCCGCCGGACTCTCGTCCCAGGCAATGCCGAACTTGTTGTCGCGCAGCCCAGTCGAGATGTACGGGTGGGTGCGCGCGTCGACGTCGGGATTCACGCGCAGGCTCACGTTCGCGGTGCGGCCCGATGCGCACGCCACGTCCGACAGGCGCTCGAGCTCTTCGACGCTCTCGACGTTGAAGGCATGCACGCCGATCCGCAGCGCGTGCGCCATCTCGGCGCGCGTCTTGCCGACGCCGGAGAAGACGACCTTCGCCGGATCGCCACCGGCGGTGACGACCCGATCGAGCTCGCCCCCGGAGACGATGTCGAACCCGCAGCCCTGTGCGGCGAAGAACTGCAGCACGGCGAGGTTCGAATTCGCCTTCACGGCATAGCAGATCAGGTGATCGCGCTGGGCGAGCGCCTGCCGGTAGCCGTCGAGCGCGCGCAGCATGCCCGCGCGCGAGTACGCATAGAGCGGCGTGCCGAAGCGATCCGCGAGGTCGACCAGGGCGCAGCCTTCGAGGTGCAGGGCAGAGTCGCGCCAGTGCAGCTCCGGGGTGCCGGGAAGCAGCGGCGGCAGCATCAGCGCAGCACCGCGGGTGGCGGCTCGACGAGCGGCGCCGACGCGGGGCCGGCTGCTCGTGGGGCACTCGCGGCACGGGCCGGCAGCATCAGCGCGCCCTTCTGGCCGCAGCCCGCGAGCCCCGCGGCTGCAGCGAGCAGCGCTGCGGCCCACACACGCGGCAAGCCGGCGCGGAGCGAAACGCCGCGTTCGACCACCACTACACTCGATCTCTGCGCTCGCATGGGCGCGAATTCTATCGACGACGACGGCCATGGACGATCCCGCACCCGACACCCTGAGCGACGCCGAATACGACGAGCGCACGCGGCGCGTGCTGGCGCGGGTCGAGGCCGAGGTCGATCGGCTGCTCGAGGAGGACGTGGTCGACATCGATGCCGCCCGGACGGGCGGGCTGCTCGAGCTGAGCTTTCCCGACGGTCGGGCGATCGTCGTCAATACCCAGCCGCCGTTGCAGGAGCTCTGGCTCGCTTCGCCGTCGGGCGGCCACCACTTTCGCAGCATCGCCGGCCGATGGCTCGACAGCCGGACCGGCGACGAGTTCTTCGCGGTGCTGCGCGGCGCGGCGAGCGAGCTCGCGGGTCGACCCGTTCGCTTGACCGGCTGACGCGCAGCGAAGGCGCATTCCGCCGTCGCGTCAGCGACGGAACAGGTCGAGGATCGAGCTGCGCTCTTCCTCGCTCGGCGCCGTCGGCGACTTCTCGTCGAGGCCGACACTGCTGACGCCGGCGCCACGTGCGTACTCGTCGTAGTACCACTCGCCGCCGACGTTGACGACGCCCTCGGGGGCGCTCGGTTCCTGCACCGGGACGCCCTTGAGCATGGTGCCCATGAAGTCGATCCACACCGGCAACGACAGCCCGCCGCCGGTCTCGCGGTCGCCGAGCTTTCTCGGCTGGTCGTAGCCGATCCAGACCACCGCGACGAGGTTCTTCTGCCAGCCCGCGAACCAGGCGTCGAGCGAATCGTTCGTCGTTCCGGTCTTGCCGTAGATGTCGGGGCGCTTGAGCGCCGCGCCGGCCTTGGCTGCCGTGCCGGTGTGGGTGACCTCCTGCAGCAGGCTCGACATCACGAACGCGTTGCGCTCGTCGATGACGCGGTTGGTGTTGTCGAGCGTCGGCACGTGGGCTTCGCTGAGGACGTGGCCCTTGGAGTCGGTGATGCGGTTGATGAGGACCGGGTTGACGCGGTGGCCGCCGTTCGCGAAGACGCTGTAGGCCGACGCCATCTGCAGCGGCGTCACCGAGCCGGCGCCCAGGGCCATCGTGAGGTAGGCGGGGTGCTTCTCGGGGTCGAACCCGAAGCGCGCGATCCACTGCTGCGCGTATGCCGGGCCGATCGCCTTGAGAATGCGGATCGAGATCAGGTTCTTCGACTTGGCGAGGCCGCGGCGCAGCGTCATCGGGCCCTCGAACGTGCCGTCGTAGTTCCTCGGCTCCCAGGGCTGGCTGCCGGTCGCGCCGGCGTCGAAGAAGAGCGGCCCGTCGTTGATCACCGTCGCCGGCGTGAAGCCCTTCTCGAGCGCCGCCGAATAGATGAAGGGCTTGAAGCTCGATCCCGGTTGCCGCCACGCCTGCGTCACGTGGTTGAACTTGCTCTTGGAGTAGTCGAAGCCGCCAACCATCGCGCGCACCGCGCCCGTTCGCGGGTCGACGGCGACGAAGGCGCCCTCGACCTCCGGCAACTGCGTGATCGACCAGTCCTTCTTGGGCCCCTGGATCAGCCGCACCACGGCGCCGGGCCGGATCTGGGTTTTCGGGTTGGCCTTGGCAGCGAGCGCCGACGCGGCGGGCTTGAGACCTTCGCCGGTGATGGTGACGGTGTCGCCCGACTGCAGCACCGCGACCACCTTCTTCGCGCTCGCCTCGGTGACGACGGCGCTCTTGAGCTCGTCGTTGTCCGGGAAGTCCTGCAGCGCCTCGGCGATGCGCGTGTCGAGCTCGCGCGGGTCGGACGGGAGGTCGACGTAGTCTTCCGGGCCGCGATAGACCTGCCGGCGCTCGTAGTCGAGGATGCCCTTGCGCAGCGCGTGATAGGCGAGCGCCTGCTCGCCCGAGTCGAGCGTGAGGAAAACGTTGAGGCCGCGCGTGTAGGCCTCGGCACCGTACCGGCTGAAGATCAGCTGCCGCGCGGTCTCGGCCACGTACTCGGCGTGCACCGCGACTTCCGTCGGCGTGCGGTACTTCAGCTGCTGCTTCATCGCCTGGTCGCGCTGCGCGGCGGTGATGAAGCCGTTGTCGAGCATCCGCTCGATGATGTGGCGCTGGCGGATCGTGGCCCGGTCGGGGTTGACGATGGGGTTGTTCGCCGATGGCGCCTTCGGCAGCCCGGCCAGCATCGCCGCCTCGGCGACGGTGATGTCCTTCAGCGGCTTGCCGAAATAGATCTCGCTGGCCGAAGAAAACCCGTACGCGCGCTGGCCGAGCGCGATGTGGTTCATGTAGATCTCGAGGATCTGCTGCTTCGAAAGCTGGCTTTCGATCTTGAAGGCCAGCAACATCTCGTAGATCTTGCGAGTAAATGTTTTCTCGGTCGACAGGTAGAAATTGCGGGCCACCTGCATCGTGATGGTCGATGCGCCCTGGGCGCTGCGCGCCTCGCCGAAGTTGGCCAGGCCGGCGCGAACGACGCTCACGTAGTTCACGCCGCTGTGCGCGTAGAAGCGGGCGTCCTCGGCGGCGAGCACCGCCTGCTGCATGACAGTGGGAATCTCGCCGATCCGCACGAAGTTGCGCCGCTCCTCGCCGAACTCGCCGAGCAGCATGCCGTCGGCGGAGAAGACGCGCATCGGCAGCTTCGGCCGGTAGTCGGTGAGGCTGCCGAGCTCGGGCAGGTTGGGGTAGGCGACCGCGAGGGCGATGCCGGCGACCAGGGCAATGCTGAGCGCGGCCGCCGCCACCAAGCCGAGGAACGACGCGAGCACGCGCAGCGTCCAGGCGAGCCACGCCGGCAACGCAGCGCGACGGCGCGGGTCGCGGTCGTGTTCGTCGCGGCGGCCGTCGCCCCTATCGGCGCTGTCGTATTCGCTCACACCTGGTTCCCGATCGAGGCCGCATTATAGAAACCGGACCTGTCGCGACAGCCGAAACGAGGACGGACGCACAGCCGGAGAGCGGTCGGGAGCAGATGGACGGAGGCGAGGTTCGTGCGGTCTTGCCGCATCGTCAAACAAGCTTCCGAACACGTGTGAGATTTGCAACGCGCACGGGCTTTCACTCCGGTTTTTTGCTTTCGGAATCAAAGGCTTTACGGTTAGGATCGAAGTAACTTATCAACAAGCCGGCGGTCGATTTTTCGCGGCTGAATGCAGGGGCGTCGTGAGCTTTCTGGACACGCTGTTGGGTCGCAAACACCCGCCGATGATCGGCCTTGATGTGAGCTCGTCGAGCGTCAAGCTCGTCGAGCTCGGACAAGCCGGCAACGGTGACTTCGTTCTCGAGCGCTTCGGTTCCGAGAGCTTCGAGAAGGGCTGGATCGCCGACGGCCAGATCGAGAAATTCGACGAGGTCGCCGAGGCTGTCAAGCGGCTCGTCACCAAGAGCGGCACCCGGACGCGGCATGTCGTGATGGCGATGCCGCAGTCGGCCGTCATCACCAAGAAGATCATGCTCCCGGCGGGTCTTCGCGAAGAAGAACTCGAGCTTCAGGTCGAGACCGAGGCCAATCAGTACATCCCGTTCTCGCTCGACGAGGTGAGCCTCGACTTCGCGGTCATCGGCCCGAGCCCGACTTCGGTGGGCGACGTCGAGGTGCTGATCGCCGCGTCACGCAAGGATCGCGTCCAGGACCGGCAGGGGCTGGCCGAGGCGGCAGGGCTCAAGCCCGCGGTGCTCGACATCGAGTCGCATGCATCGCGGCTGGCGATGAGCCGCGTCGTCGCCGGCCTGCCGAACGAAGGCAAGGACGCGCTGGTGGCGCTGTTCGAGATCGGCGCCGACACGACGAGCCTGAAGGTGCTGCGCGACGACGAGATGCTCTACGACCGCGACCAGGCCTTCGGCGGCTCGCAGCTCACCCAGCTCATCTCGCGCCAGTACGGCTTCTCGTACGAGGAGGCCGAGCAGAAGAAGCTCGCCGCCGACCTGCCGGACGACTACGAGACCTCGCTGCTCGCGCCGTTCGTCGACAGCCTGTCCCAGGAGATCGGCCGGGCGCTGCAGTACTTCTTCACCAGCACCCCGCATCACAAGGTGCATTACGTGATGCTCGCCGGCGGCACTGCCACGCTGCCCGGGCTGAAGGATCGCGTCACCGAGCTGACGGGCTTCGCGTCGATGGTGGTCAACCCGTTCGAGAACATGAAGCTCGGCTCCGCGGTTCGCGAAGCCAAGCTGCGCCGCGAAGCATCGTCGTACCTCACGGCGTGCGGACTGGCGATGCGGAGGTTCACGCAGTGATCATGATCAACCTCCTCCCGCACCGGGAGGAGCGCCGCAAGCGCCGCAAGATCGCCTTCTACGCCGGCCTGGGCGTCGCCGCGTTGGCGGGCCTGGCCATCGCCGGCGTCTGGTACCTGGTCGTCGACCAGCTGATCTCCGGCCAGAAGCAGCGCAACGATTTCCTGGCGACCGAGATCGCCAAGCTCGAGATCCAGATCAAGGACATCGCGAGCCTGCGGGCGGACATCGCGTCGTTGAAGGCGCGCCAGAAGGCGGTCGAGGACCTGCAGATCGACCGCAACGTGCCGGTGCACATTCTCAACGAGCTGGCCAGGCAGACGCCCGAGGGGATCTACCTCACCGCGATCAAGCAGGACGGGCAGAGCCTCAACGTGTCGGGCATCGCGCAGACGCAGGAACGCGTGGCCGAGTTCCTGCGCAACACCGCGTACAGCTCCGAATGGCTCGTCAAGCCGGAACTCATCGAGAGCAAGGCGACGACCCTCGTCGGCGCGAACAAGGAACAGAAGCGCCTGTTCGATTTCTCGGTCCGGCTCGCCGTCAAGCGGCCGCAGGAAGCGGCGACCGCCGCGTCGGGCGCAGCCTCGGGCGCCGCCATCGCAACGCCTGCCTCGCTCGGCGCATCGCCGCCGCCGGCTCCCGGCAAGAAGACCTCCTGACATGGCCACCAAGTCCAAGACCGCCAACGTCGACCTGAATTCGGTCTTCGAAGGCGCGGCGTCGCAGTTCCGCGGCCTCAACCCGAACGAGCCCGGCCAGTGGCCGGTGCTGCCGAAGGCGCTCACCTTCGCCGGCGTCGCCGCGATCGTCGTCGTTGCCGCCTGGTTCGTCGTCCTGCAGAGCGAGCACGATGCGCTCGACGCCGAGCACAACCGCGAGCCGACGCTCAAGAAGGACTACCAGGGCAAGCTCGCCCAGGCCGTCAACCTCGCCGAGCTGCGCAAGCAGAAGCTCCAGGTCGAGGAGTACGTGACCCAGCTCGAGAAGCAGCTGCCCGGCAAGGCCGAGATGGACGCGCTGCTGTCCGACATCAACCAGGCCGGGCTCGGCCGCGGCCTGCAGTTCGAGCTGTGGCGCCCCGGGCAGGTCCAGATCCGCGACTACTACGCCGAGCTGCCGATCGCGATCCGCGTCACCGGCCGCTACCACGACATCGGCACCTTCGCCGCCGACATCGCCAACCTGTCGCGCATCGTCACGCTGCACAACATCGTGCTGACGACGCCCAAGGACCTGGGCGGCAACCTGACGATGGAAACGACCGCACGAACCTACCGCTACCTGGACGCCACCGAGATCGAGGAGACGCGCAAGGCCGCGGCTGCCGCGAAGGCGAAGGCGGGGGGGGCCAAGAAGTGAGAGGCCACCATCGGTTCGACGCGCGTGCGATCGGCGCGCTCTCGGCGGTCTTCGTCGCCACGCTGCTCGCTGGCTGCAGCGAAGACCAGGACGAGCTTCAGCAGTGGATGGAGCAGCAAAAGCGCGAGGCCCGTCCGAGCGTCGAGCCGCTCTCGCCTCCGAAGAAGTTCAACCCGCAGGCCTACTCTTCGCTCGCGTCGGTCGAGCCTTTCAGCACACAGAAGCTCACCGTCGCGCTCAAGCAGGAGGCTCGGTCGCCGAATTCGTTGCTGGCCGCGGAGATCAACCGCCGCAAGGAGCCGCTCGAAGCCTACCCGCTCGACAGCATGCGCATGGTCGGCAGCGTGGTGCGAAACGGTCGGCAGTACGCGCTCCTGAAGGTCGACAACCTCCTCTATCAGGTCAAGCCGGGCGACTACCTCGGCCAGAACTACGGGCGGATCACGGGGATTTCGGAAACGAACCTCGCGTACCGCGAGATCATCCAGGACGCCGCCGGCGAGTGGATCGAGCGCAAGAGCGCGATGGAACTGCAGGAAGGCGGCGCAAAGAAATGATGAAAACACAGATGGCTGCCTGGCGCTCGCGACTGTTCGCGGCCGCACTTCTCACGGGTGCTGCGCTCCCGGCCTGGTCGCAGAACGCGATCCAGGCGATCAACAGCTCGCAGCAGGCGGGCTCGGAGGTGATCCGGGTCGAGATGTCGGAGGCGCTGCCGGCGATTCCGGCCGGCTTCACGGTCCAGGCGCCGCCGCGGATCGCCATCGACCTTCCCGGCGTGACGAACGGCCTCGGAAAGTCGACTGTCGACGTCAACCAGGGCAACCTCCGCTCGGTCAGCGTCGCCACTTCAGGTGAGCGCACGCGCCTGGTGCTGAACCTGAAGCAGCCGGCGAGCTACCGCGCGCAGATCGACGGCAAGGTGCTCGTCCTCACGCTCGACAGCAGCGCGCCCGCGACGCTCGCGAGCTCGGCGGCGCAACCGCCGACCCGCTTCGCCGAGAGCCTGAACCGCACCCAGCTGGCGCTGCGCGACATCGACTTCCGCCGCGGCGCCGACGGCGCGGGGCGCGTCGTCGTCGAGCTGCCGAACAACCAGGTCGGCGTCGACATCCGCCAGCAGGGCTCGGGCCTCGTCATCGAGTTCCTGCGCTCGACCCTGCCCGACAACCTGCGTCGCCGCCTCGACGTGACCGACTTCGGCACCCCGGTGCAGACGGTGACGACGACGCAGCAGGGCGACCGCGTGCGCATGGTCGTCGAGCCGCGCGGCGTGTGGGAGCACAGCGCCTACCAGAGCGACAACCAGTTCGTGCTCGAGGTGCGCGCCCAGAAGGTCGACCCGAACAAGCTCGTCCAGGGGACGGGCTACGCGGGCGAGAAGCTCAGCCTCAACTTCCAGAACATCGAGGTCCGGGCGCTGCTGCAGGTCATCGCCGACTTCACCAACTTCAACGTCGTCACGAGCGATACCGTCACCGGCAACGTGACGCTGCGCCTGAAAGACGTTCCCTGGGACCAGGCGCTCGACATCATCCTGCAGGCGAAGAACCTGGGGCTGCGCAAGTCGGGCAACGTGATCCTGATCGCCCCGAAGGACGAGCTCAACGCCAAGGAGAAGCTCGAGCTCGAGGCGAAGCAGCAGATCGCCGCCCTCGAGCCGCTGCGCACGCAGTCGTTCCAGCTCAACTACGCCAAGTCCGAGGACATCGCCAAGGGCCTCACCGGCCAGTCGACGAGCGGCGGCGGCGGCACGGCCACGCGCATCCTGTCGCCTCGAGGCAGCGTCGTGTTCGAGGCGCGCACCAACCAGCTCTTCGTCAGCGACGTGCCGACCAAGCTCGAGGAGATCCAGGCGCTCATCGCCAAGATCGACATCCCGGTGCGCCAGGTGCTGATCGAGTCGCGCCTCGTGATCGCCGACGAGAGCTTCGGCCGCTCGCTCGGCGTGCGCCTCGGGGCCAGCGACCTGCGCGGCGTGCGCGGCGGCATCCCGGGTTACCGCGTCGGCGGCGACAACCGCGTGACCATCGGCGGCAACCTCAACGCCGTCGGCTCGCAGACGCTGCAGAACGGAACCACCGGCGTCGACTTCGCCGACACCAACTTCGTCAACCTGCCGTCGGCCGGCCAGAACGGCTTCGACCCGGCGACCTTCGCGCTGTCGCTGTTCGGTGCGTCGGCCAACCGCTTCCTCAACCTCGAGATCTCCGCGCTCGAGGCCGACGGCAAGGGCAAGGTCGTGTCGAGCCCGCGCGTCGTCACCGCCGACCAGCAGAAGGCGCTGATCGAACAGGGCGAGGAGCTCCCGTACCAGGTCGCCACGTCGAGCGGCGCCACGTCGCTGCAGTTCCGCAAGGCCAACCTCAAGCTCGAGGTGACGCCGCAGATCACGCCCGAGGGCAACGTCATCCTCGACGTCGACGTGACGAAGGACAGCGTCGGCCGCGTCACGCAGGCAGGCTTCGCGATCAACACCAAGCACGTCAAGACGCAGGTGCTGATCGAGAACGGCGGCACCGTCGTCATCGGCGGCATCTTCGAGTCGAACGATCGCGAAGACGTCACCAAGGTGCCGTTCCTCGGCGACATCCCCTACCTCGGCAACCTGTTCAAGACGCGCAACCTGGCGACGTCGAAGACCGAGCTGCTGATATTCCTGACGCCCAAGGTCGTGACCGACCGGACGGCCGCCCGCTGAACCACGACGGCCCTCGACGGCTCGAATTCGCGAGAGAACGACACATGAAGATCTGGAACTGGCTGGCGCCGCTGATGGCAAGCGTGGTGATCGCGGGTTGCGGCGGCGGCGGGGCCGATGCCGGCACGTCGCCGTTCCCGACGGGCGGAGGCGGCAGCTGCGCGGCAGGCGCCGCATCGGCGGCAGGCGCGACCTGCTCCGCCACCGCGATCGACGTCATCGCCAGCTCGGTGCAGGTCGGCAGTGGCGGCGACACCGTCACCGTCTCGGCGATCGTCAAGGGTGCGGGCAACGTCGGCCTGGCCGGTGCTCCGGTGGTGTTCTCGACCAACACCGGCAACCTCACGCAGCCCTCGGTCGTCACGGATTCGTCGGGCGTCGCGACCGTCACGTTCGCCGCCGGCTCCGACCGCGGCAACCGCACGGCGACGATCAAGGCGCAGTCGGGCTCGTCGTCGTCGACCATCGACGTGCAGATCGTCGGCACCCTGTTGTCCTACTCGGGCGTCACGACCGTACCGCTCGGCGGCACCGTCAACGTCTCGGTCAAGGCGACCGACTCCAAGGGAGCCGTGGTTCCGAACCTCCCCATCACGGTCAAGAGCAGTCTCAACAACGGCCTCTCCGCAACGACGGTGACAACCGGTGCGCAAGGCACCGCGTCGCTCGACTACACGGCCACCAACTCCGGAACCGACTCGCTCGCCTTCATGGGTGCAGGCGTCGTCGTCACGGCGTCGCTCCAGATCAGCTCGTCTCAGTTCGCGTTCGTC
>JBBSUK010000007.1:0-43911 GCA_038234975.1 Burkholderiales bacterium | reverse complement strand
TCGTTCAAGGTCGACATCCGCGCCATCGAGATGGACGAGGGACTCAAGGAGATCCTGCTCGATATCGACGGTCAGTTGATGAAGTTTCTCGCCGGGAACGCCACGCCGGTGACGGTCACGTGGCCGAGCGCTCGCGTGGCCTCGCAGATCAAGCTCACGACCAACCCGCCAGGCACGCCGCTCACCTTCGACGGCCCGTGGGCGCTGTTCCGGATGTTCGATCGGTTCGACGCGCAGCCGACGGCGCAGCCCGAGCGGTTCACCGTGCCGATGAACCTCGACGGCAAGCGCGCCCGGCTGGAAGTCACCGCCAACAGCGTCTTCAACCCGTTCAGGCTGCGCGAGATCGCGCAGTTCCGCTGTCCGGGGTCGCTGTGAGTGCCCAGGCCGGGCCGCCGAGCGACCTCGCCGACGTGGCCGGCTGGTACGGCAAGCTGCCGACGGTCGGCGACTTCGCGTCGCGGCGCCTCGAAGCCGATTTCGTCGACCCTTGGGATCGCTGGCTCGGCGATGGCCTGCAGGCGCAGCGCGACGCCCTCGGCGACGGCTGGCTCGATGCCTTCGTGCACAGCCCGGCGTGGCGTTTCATCCTGTCGCCAGGCGTGCTCCATGGCTTCGACGCGAGGTCGACGCTGGCCGGCGTCGTCATGCCCTCGGTCGACCGCGTCGGGCGATATTTCCCGCTGACGCTCGCCGGCGCGATCGACCGTGTTCCGGCGACGGCGGCGGAGTTCGAGTCGGTCTTCGCCTGGATCGACCGGCTCGAGAATGCGGCGCTCGAGGCGTTGCAGAACGACTGGAGCATCGACGACCTCGAGGCCGTGCTCGGGTCGACGGTCGGCCGGCCTTCGCAGGCGTTGTCGGGTCCGACCGACGATCCGCTGGCGTCGGCACGAGCGTCGCTGTCGCAAGCACTGGCCCGAGGCGGCGGCGTCGTCGATGTCGCGCCGGCCACGTGCCGGGCCGAGCTCGCATCGGTGTTCGCGAAGGCACTCGCCCACGGCGAGCCCGAGTCGACGGCACCCGCCAGAAGGGCGGAGCTCAACGGAGTCGCCTTCTGGCTGGCGGACGGTGCATCGACCCCGCGGCTCCTGGTCAGCACCGGGCTGCCGCAGCGCGATGATTTCCTGCACATGTTCGGGGGCGGTGGCGCGGACGAAGTAGACGGTGGTGTGCCGGAGCCCTGGGTGCGCAGCAGTGCGGTCGCGTCATCGCCGCTCGGGCTGTCCGGCGACGCCTCCGAACTGCTGACGCTGTTCGACGGCAGCGTCGATGCGCCGGTGACCGACCCTCTCGCGCATGCGGCGCCGCGCGAGGACATCCTCGCCCTGTTCGGCGCCACCGCGGAAAGCGGCACCGACGACGCGGCGCTGTCGGCAACGGCACCCTCGGCGCAAGCTCCGCACGACGAGCTGCTGGCGCTGTTCGACAAGGCCGAGGCCGGCGTGCCCGAGAACGGCGCGGACGGCGCAGCCGCGCGCCCTGACGACGACGATGTCTCCGGCGGGGTGGCTCGACCCGACCGCGCCGGTCCCGCGAAACGCTGACGAGCACGGAGCACAACCGCATGGCAGACGACTGGACCCCCGATTTCGGCACCCTCGACGAGCCCGCGGTCGCCTGGGCTCCCAAGCGCCCGGTGCGCATCGCCGTGCTGGGCGACTTCAGCGGCGGCGCGGCAGCGGGCCGCCTCGACACCGGCGACGATCTCGCCTCGCGCAAGATGGTCCCGGTCGAGTTCGACAATCTCGAGGACACGCTCGGCCGCCTCGGGGTGACGCTGGCACTGCCGATCGGCAGCGACGGCGGTGATGGCGGCATCGGCGTCGAGGTCCGGGTCGACGAGCTCGACAGCTTCCACCCCGACACGCTCTACCGCGAGCTGCCGATGTTCTCGGCGCTGCACGACCTGCGCAAGCGCCTGAACAACACCGCGTCGTTCGACAAGGCAGCGGCGCAGGTTCGGGCGATGTCAGGCGGCGCCGTGCAGCGCGCCGCGCGGGGCGGCCGCCGGCGCTCGAGGAGCGGCGCGCCGGCGGCCGACGGGAAGCTGTCGGACTTCGCCCGCCTCGTCGGCGTTGCTCCCACGGTCGACACCGATGCGTCGGTGGATGCGTTGCTCAAGCGTGTCATCGGTCCGTTCGTCGCCAAGGCGCCCGACCCGAAGCGAGATGCGATGCTCGCGGTCGTCGACCAGGCGCTGTCCGACGCGATGCGGACCGTGCTGCACCAGCCGGAGTTCCAGAACCTCGAGTCGCTGTGGCGCGGCATGGACATGCTGCTGCGGCGCATCGAGACGGGCCCGTCGCTGCAGGTGCTGCTGGTCGACATCTCGGCCGAGGAATTCGCCGCCGACCTGAGCGCGACGGGTGACCTCGCCGAGACCGGCCTGTATCGCCTGCTCGTCGACAAGCCCTCGCAGGACAGGAACGGCGGCGTGTCGTTGATGCTCGGTCTCTACCAGTTCGAGCCGACGCCGCCTCACGCCGAGCTGCTGGGCCGCATGGCGAAGATCGCGCAGGCCGCATCGGCGCCGTTCGTCACGGCGATCAACGGTGATCCGTTCATGGATCGCCGGAAGCCGCCGCATCCGCTCATGAGCGAGGCGATGCAGGCCCTGCGCGACATGCCGGAGTCGAGCCGGCTGGCGCTGCTGGCGCCGCGCTTCCTGCTGCGACATCCCTATGGCAAGAAGAGCGACCCGATCCAGAGCTTCGTGTTCGAGGAATTCACGGCCGAAGAGGGTCTGCGCGGCATGCTGTGGGGCCATCCGGCGCTGCTCGCCGCCGCTCTGCTCGCAGCACCCGCGGGGCCGTCGCTGGCGGTCGGCGACCTGCCGTTCCACTACGTCACCGATGCCGACGGCGACCAGATCGCCTTGCCGACGACCGAACGGCTCGTCAACCTCGGCGCCGCCGAGCAGCTGCGCCGCGTCGGCATCGACGCCTTGATGGCGCACAAGGGCCAGCCCGAGCTGCGCGTGGCCGGGCTCGACGCGGTCGACGGCAGCGCGCTGGTGTTGGCGGGGCTGTCGAAGCCAGCCGAGCGGATGAGCTTCTCGACGTCGTTGCAGGGCAAGCTGCGCGATGCCGACGACGCGCCCGCCAGCCGGTCGAAAGCCGCGGCGCAGACGAACGCGCAAGCCGATGCCGACGACGATGCCGATGCCGATGCCGATGCCGATGCATCCATGTCGAGCGACGACGCCGAGGTGTCGGAGGAAGCGTCGACGGACAGTGACGACTCGTCGGATCTGGACGCACTGCTCGCCAGCCTCGGCGACGACGGCAGCGGCAGTGCCGACACGGAGGGCGCCGACGATTGCGCCGCCGAGGAGCCAGCCGCCGAGGAAGAAGAGATGGACCCGGACCTGGCAGCGCTGCTGAAGTCGCTCGAGTAGCGGCTGCTCAGGTCGCGGCGTCGCGGTCGCCAGCCTCGCCGGAGACGTCCGCCTCGTCGTCGACTCCGTCGACCGGCGCCCTGGCGACCCGATACGCCTCGCTCGCCCAGGCGCCGAAGTCGGCGCCTCGACAGCGCTCGCTGCAGAACGGCCGGTTCGGGTTGACCGGGGAGTAGACGCTGCGGCCGCCGCAGCCCGGACAGCGGACGATGCGCGGCACGACCGCGTCGTTCACGACGTGCGGTCGCTCAGGCGCACAGCGTGAGCTCGAACGGCGTGTCGTCGGTCGACGGCCGCAGCCGATGCTCCTCGTCGGGCCGCATCAGCCGCACCATCGCCATCAGACGATGGCCGCTGATCTCGGGAACGAGCCCGAGCGCCGCGTCGAGGCGGACGCGCATGAGCTGGAAGACGCGCCCGGCCGCCAGGCTCTGCGTGTACTGGCCGCCCAGGGCGACGACCTTGTGCGGCGCGCCCGAGTCGCGCAACAGCCCGAGCAGCACCTGCAGCGCCTCGGCCATCGGCATCAGCGTGCCGACCCACTTCAGCAGGTCGAGGCGGCGGCGGCGCGCATCCTGCTGCTGCCAGGCGTAGTAGGCCGGCAGGTCGAACTCGCAGGTACCGCCCGGAATGTTGATCCGGCTGCGGATGCTCATCAGCCAGTCGTTGCCGGTGATCGCGGCGCCGGCCTTGCCGGCCACCTGGTTGAGCCGCGCGAAGGCCCCGTCGATGCGCCCGGTGATCTCGTCGAGCGCGCTCTCGGAAATGGACGGATTGCCGCGGTACGAAGCGAGCTGCTGGCGGTGTCGCTCGAGCTCTTTCAGCAGGTCGGATTTCAGGTCGGCGCGCGAGCCGACGTCCATGATCTCGAAGATCGTCGCGAGCGCGTGGTGATGGTCGACCGCAGCCTCGCGGTCGATCAGCTGGGCGAGCCGGTCGAAGAGGTTCTCGAGCCGCAGCATCGTGCGGATGCTCTCGTTGAACGGGTACTCGTACAGGATCAAGCCGACGATTCTTTCACAGCACCCGGCAGCGTTGCGCGCCACAGCGCCTCGACCTCGGCGGCGAGGGCGTCAATCGTGAGCCCTTCATTGACGATGACCGCGTCGGCTGCGGCGCGTCGCTCGGTGCGCGTCGCCTGGCGGGCGAGCACGGCGCAAACATCGTCTTGCGTCCATCCCGACCGTGCGACGACGCGCTCGATCTGCGTCTGTTCACTGCAGTCGACGAGCCAGACCCGATCGACGAGCGCGCGCCAGCGTCGCGACTCGACGAGCACGGGAACGTCGAAGACAATCGCCGCCGAGCCTGGCGCCGCCCCGGCCTGGCGCTCGGTCTCGACGGCGATCAGCGGATGCAGGATCGCTTCGAGTCGGCGCTTCGCCTCGGCATCGGCGAAGGCGAGCGAGCGCATGCGGTCTCGGTCGAGCGAGCCGTCGGCCGCAATGGCGTCGACGCCGAACGCGTCGCGGATCGCATCGATTGCGGCGCCGCCGGAGGCGGTGAGGCTGCGGGCGATCGCGTCGGTGTCGACGAGCGTCGCACCGTGCGCCACCAGCATCGCGGCGACGGTGCTCTTGCCGCTGCCGATGCCGCCCGTCAGGCCGATCCGCAGCGGCGTCAGACCCATCCCAGCCAGCCGAGCACGCGCCGTTCGCCGGCGAGCATGACGACGAGGCCGGCCCCGGCGAGGAAGGGCCCGAACGGCACGTAACGCCCTTCCCGGAGCGCGCCGCCGAACTTCATGCCGATGCCCACCAGCGCGCCGATCAGCGACGCCGCCAGCACGATCGGCAGGATCATCTTGATGCCGAGCCACGCGCCGAGCGCCGCGAGGAGCTTGAAGTCGCCGGCGCCCATGCCTTCCTTGCCGGTCGCGAGCTTGAACACCCAGTACACGGACCACAGCGACAGGTAGCCGACGGCAGCGCCCCAGACGGCGGCGTCCAGCGGGAGCGTCCAGCGCAGCGCCGCCGCGACGAGGCCCGCCCACAGCAGCGGCAGCGTGATGCTGTCGGGGAGGTAGGTCGTGTCCCAGTCGATGCCCGACAGCGCCACCAGCGCGGCGACGAAGCCGCACCACAGCAGTGCGGTCGGCTGCGCGCCGACATGCCAGGCCGTGGCCGCGAACAGCACGCCGGTCGCGGCTTCGACCAAGGGGTAGCGTGCCGAGATCGGTGACTTGCACGCGGAACAACGACCGCGCAGCGCCAGCCAGCTCGCGACCGGGATGTTCTCGTACCAGGCGATCGCGTGGCCGCACGACGGGCAGCGCGAGCGCGGTGTCGACAGCGTGAGCCGCGGGCCGTCGCTGGCGGGAAGGGCGACACCGAGCAGGTCGGCGCTCTCTTCCTTCCAGCCGCGCTCCATGATGAGCGGCAGCCGGTAGACGACGACGTTGAGGAAGCTGCCGATCGCCAGGCCGAGCAGGCCGAGGACGACCGGCGACAGCCAGATCTCCGCTTCCGGCATCAGCCGAATCAGGTACTCAGACGACCTGGCCGAGCTTGAAGATGGGCAGGTACATCGAGACGACGATGCCGCCGATGAGGGTGCCGAGGATGACGATGATGAACGGCTCCATCAGGCTCGACAGGCCCTTCACCGCCTCGTCGACCTCGTCCTCGTAGAACTCGGCGGCCTTGCCGAGCATCGCGTCCAGCGAGCCTGACTCCTCGCCGATCGCGCACATCTGGATCACCATCACCGGGAATACCCCGGTCGCCTGCATCGAGGTCGTGAGCGCGGAGCCGGTGGAGACGTCCTTCTGGATCTTCTCCGTCGCCTCGGCGAACACCGCGTTGCCCGAGGCGCCGCCGACCGAGTCGAGCGCCTCGACGAGCGGAACGCCGGCAGCGAACATCGTCGACAGCGTGCGCGTCCAGCGCGCGACCGACGACTTGTTGACGAGGGCGCCGAACACGGGGATGCGCAGCAGCAGGCGGTCCATGGCCTTCTGCATCTTCACCGAGCGCTTCCACGACTGCATGAAGAAATAGAGGCCGCCGCCAAGCACGCCGAAGATCAGCCACCAGTAGGCGACGAAGAACTTCGACAGCGCGATCACGACGAGCGTCGGCGCCGGCAGGTCGGCGCCGAACGACTTGAAGACGTCCTCGAAGGCCGGGATGACGAAGATCATGATGATCGTCAGCACGATGAAGGCGACGCTGAGGACCGCGACCGGATAGATCAGCGCCGACTTGATCTTGTTCTTGATCGCCATCGTCTTCTCTTGGTACATCGCGAGGCGATCGAGAAGCGTCTCGAGAATGCCGCCGGCTTCACCGGCTTCGACGAGGTTGCAGTACAGCGCGTCGAAGTAGAGAGGATGCTTGCGAAACGCCGCCGACAGCGAGGTGCCGGTCTCGACGTCGGAACGGATGTCGGTGAGCAGGCGGGTCAGCCTGGGGTTGGTCGAGCCGCGGGCGACGATGTCGAACGACTGGATCAGCGGCACACCGGCGCGCATCATCGTCGAGAGCTGGCGGGTGAAGACCGCGATGTCCTTCTGCTTGATGGCCTTCCCGCCGGACATCCGGCGCTTCTTCACCTTGTTGACCATGACGCCCTGGCGGCGCAGGCTCGCGCTCACCATGGCCTCGCCGCCGGCGCGCATCTCACCGCGCACCGGCTTGCCGTTCTTGTCCTTGCCTTCCCATTCGAAGACGATGTCCTTGACGCGCTGCTTCGCTGCCAATGCCGAGGTCGCCATGCGTGCTCCGAGGGTTCTCTATTCGTTGGTCACCGAGATGACCTCTTCGAGTGTGGTCATGCCGGAACGGACCTTCAGCAGGCCCGACTGGCGCAGGTCACGCACACCTTCACGTTGCGCCTGCTCGGCGATCTGCATCGAGCTGCCCGAAGCGAGGATGATCTTCTGGATCTCCTCCGTAATCGGCATCACCTGGTAAATGCCGGCGCGTCCCTTGTAACCGTTGTTGCACATCGAACAGCCGACAGCGCGATACGGCTTCCAGTTGCCGTCGAGGTCTTCCGGCTTGAAGCCGGCCTTGATCATCGCCTCGCGAGGATAGTCGGCCGGTGCCTTGCAGTTCTCGCACAGCTTCCTCGCCAACCGCTGTGCCGTGATGAGCAGCACGCTGGCGGCAATGTTGAACGACGCGACACCCATGTTCGACAGCCGCGTCAGCGTCGTCGGCGCATCGTTGGTGTGCAGCGTCGACATCACCATGTGGCCGGTCTGCGCCGCCTTCAACGCGATGTCGGCGGTCTCGAGGTCGCGGATCTCGCCGACCATGATGATGTCCGGGTCCTGGCGCAGGAACGACTTCAGCGCCACGGCGAAGGTCAGCCCGGAACGGTCATTGACGTTGACCTGGTTGATGCCGGGCAGGTTGATTTCGGCCGGGTCCTCGACGGTCGCGATGTTGACGCCGGGCTGGTTGAGGATGTTGAGGCACGTGTAGAGCGACACGGTCTTGCCGCTGCCGGTCGGGCCGGTGACGAGCACCATGCCGTAGGGCCGCTGGATCGCCTTCATCAGGCGGTCCTTCTCGATCTTCTCGTAGCCGAGCGCCTCGATGCCGAGCTTCGCCGACGACGAATCAAGGATCCGCACGACGATCTTCTCGCCGAACAGCGTCGGCAGCGTCGAGACCCGGAAGTCGATCGACTTGGCGCCGAACTTGAGCTTCATCCGCCCGTCCTGCGGGACGCGCTTCTCGGCGATGTCGAGCCGCGAGATGACCTTGATGCGGGCCGAGAGCTTGTCCTTGATCGCCAGCGGCGGCTGCGTCACTTCGCGCAGTTCACCGTCGACGCGAAAGCGGACGCGGTAGTGATATTCGTAGGGCTCGAAGTGCAGGTCGGACGCGCGCAGGTTGATGGCGTCGATCAGCATCTTCTGCAGGAAGCGGACGACCGGCGCGTCCTCGACCTCGCTCGAGCTCTCCTGCTCGGCCGGGGCGGTGACGTCGTCGGTGACCTCGAAGTCGAAGTCGCCCGATGCCAGCGCCTCCATCGTCTCGCTGGCGCTGGCGCCGTTGCTCTCGAGGATCTTGGCGAGCTTGTCGTGCTCGACGATGACCCACTCGGGCGAGAGTTGTGTCGCGAACTTGATCCGCTCGGCGGCTTCCTGGTCGGTCGGGTCGGCGCCGCCGATGAAGATGCGGTTGCCGCGCTTGCCGAGGACGACGATCTGGTACTGCGCCGCCAGCTTGTTGTCGATGACGTTCTTCGGCAGCTTCTGCGCGTCGATCGCGTTGAGATCGAGCAGCGGAAGCGCCAATGCGCTGGCGAGGGTGTGCGCGAGGTCGTTCGGCGAGACGGCGCCGGCGGCGATGACCGATGAGACGAAGCTGGCCCGCTTGTCGCGCGACGACCGGACGAGCTCTTCGGCGGTCTTGGCGTTCAGCTTGCCGGCGTGGACGAGCACCCTCGCCACGCCGGAGAGGGCCGAATGCGGGGCTTCTGCGAGGGTGTCCAACCGGGCGCGGCTCTCGTCGGCAAAGGTAACAGCCGATGATCGCCGATCTGCCTGGGGCTGTAAACGAAGCGCCGCGAGGGTAGCGGCAACACTTCACGCGGCGTCCCGGAGCCGGAAGCTGGTCGGGGTGAGAGGATTCGAACCTCCGGCCTCTACGTCCCGAACGTAGCGCTCTACCAGGCTAAGCTACACCCCGATGGTGCGGTGCAATGCCGCTCGATCACCGCTCGATCACTCCCGGAAGCCCTGAAGCTGCACCAGCTTTTCATCAGGACGACCGCTCGACGGACCGAACCGACAAGTCTAGCAGAGCATCGCGAAAGTGCGAGCTCGGGAGGCGGTCGAGCGCAGCGCACGCCTTGTCCGATTCGGTCCGCGCCGCATCCCGCGTCGCGTCGATCGCGCCGGTCCTGCGAACGATCTCCACGACCTCCGGCAGACCTGCGACGTCGCCGCCCTCGATCGCCTGGCGGATGAACTGACGCTGCGTCGCGGTGCCGCGCTCCATCGCGATCAGCAACGGCAAGGTGGGCTTGCCCTCGCGCAGGTCGTCGCCGACGTTCTTCCCGAGCTGCTCGGTCGCGCCTTCGTAGTCGAGCAGGTCGTCGACGAGCTGGAACGCCGTGCCCAGCGAGCGCCCGTAGTCGGCGCAGGCTTCCTCGATGTCACCATCGGTCTCCGCAAGGACCGCCCCGAGCCTGGCGCTGGCCTCGAACAGCTTGGCCGTCTTGAAGCGGATGACACGCAGGTAGTCGTCGACGGTCACGTCGGGGTCGTGCATGTTCATCAGCTGCAGCACCTCGCCCTCGGCGATGACGTTGGTCGCGTCTGCCAGGACGTCGAGGACGCGCATCCGGTCGACCGATACCATCATCTGGAAGGCGCGCGAATAGACGAAGTCGCCGACCAGCACGCTCGCGGCGTTGCCGAACCGGGCGTTGGTGGTCGCCCGGCCGCGGCGCAGCGCCGATTCGTCGACGACGTCGTCGTGCAGCAGCGTGGCCGTGTGGATGAACTCGACCGTGGCCGCCAGCTCGAGTCGCTCGCGACCGGTGTAGCCGAGCGCACCGGAGAACAGCAGCACCAGCATCGGCCGGATGCGCTTTCCGCCGGCGCTGACGATGTAGTCGGCGATGCGACCGATGAGCGCGACGTTGGAGGCCAGCCGCAGGCGGATGATCCCGTCGACCTGCTCCATATCGGCCGCCACGAGCGCCGCGGCGAGAGCCAGGGGCGGGGCAGGCTGCGTGAGCGAGGCGGGCACGAATTATCTCGAGGAACCCGAAATTATAGGAAGCGGGATCCAGGTCTACTTGCTGCCCCCATCGTCCGGCCCGAGGGGCGGTGAACGCAGTCGCAGCGTTGGTCCTGCGTGCTACACTCGCGGGCTTTTCTCGGGGTGAATTCATGTACGCGGTGATCAAGACCGGCGGCAAGCAGTACAAGGTCGCGGCTGGCGAGACGATTCGCGTCGAGCGGCTGACGGCCGACGTCGGCGCCGACGTCACGATCGGCGAGGTGCTCGCGGTCGGCACGGGTGCCGATCTCGTCACCGGCGCGCCCTTCGTGTCGGGGGCGAGTGTCGTCGCCAGCGTCGTCTCGCACGGCCGCCACGACAAGGTTCGCATCTTCAAGATGCGCCGGCGCAAGCACTACCAGAAGCGCCAGGGCCACCGCCAGTCGTACACCGAGATCCGCATCAGCGCCGTCAACCCCGCCTGACGCAAGACTCCAGGAACACCCACCATGGCACAGAAAAAAGGCGGCGGCTCGACCCGCAACGGTCGCGACTCGCAGCCGAAGATGCTCGGCGTGAAGGTTTTCGGCGGCCAGGTGATCCCGGCCGGCTCGATCATCGTTCGCCAGCGCGGCACCCGCGTGCACGCCGGCCCGAACGTCGGCATCGGCCGCGACCACACCCTGTTCGCGCTCGTTGACGGCACGGTCTCCTATGCGGTCAAGGGGCCGCGCAGCCGTCAGACGGTCGAGGTCAAGGCGGGCTGAAGGCACGCTTCCCGAGCCTGTCACGAAGCCCCGCAACGCGGGGCTTTTTGCTGGCCGCGTCGCTACCATTCCCCAGTCTGCAATCCCTCGGAGCGAGCCATGAGCTGGAGCGGAATCATCCTCATCATCGTCGGCGCGGTCCTGCTCGCCAACAGCTTCGGGCTGCTCGAATGGTCGTGGCTCGGCCAGTGGTGGCCGGTCGCGCTGATCGGCGTGGGCGCGGGGTCCGTTGCTGCGGCCTTCGCGCGGCGACACACCGCCTTCCCGTCGGGAAGGACCCAAGCCGTGAGCCGCCCGTGAAGTTCGTCGACGAGGTGACGATCGAAGTCATCGCGGGCGATGGCGGCAACGGTTGCGCAAGCTTTCGCCGCGAGAAGTTCATCCCTTTCGGCGGTCCCGACGGCGGCGACGGAGGACGCGGCGGCAGCATCTGGGCCGAGGCGGACCCGGGCCTCAACACGCTCGTCGATTTCCGCTATGCGCGCCGCCACGAAGCGCGGCGCGGCGAGAACGGGCGTGGTTCCGACCAGTACGGCGCCGCTGCCGCCGACATCACGCTGCGCGTTCCCGTCGGCACGATCGTCTTCGACGCTGAGTCGAACGAGCCTGTCGACGAGTTGATTGCGCCCGAGCAGAAGGTGCTGCTTGCCAAAGGTGGCGACGGCGGCTTCGGCAATCTGCATTTCAAGAGCAGCACCAACCGGGCGCCTCGGCAGAAGACAACGGGCTGGCCCGGCGAGCTGAAGAAGCTCCGGCTCGAGCTGCGCCTGCTCGCCGACGTCGGCCTGCTCGGCATGCCCAACGCCGGCAAGTCGACGTTGATCGCGGCGATCTCGAACGCGCGGCCGAAGATCGCCGACTACCCGTTCACGACGCTCTACCCCAACCTCGGCGTGGTCCGCGTCGCGCCCGAACAGAGTTTCGTCGTCGCCGACATTCCAGGCCTGGTCGAGGGCGCCGCCGAGGGCGTCGGCCTCGGCCACCAGTTCCTTCGCCACCTGCAGCGCACGCGGCTGCTCCTGCATCTCGTCGACTTCGCGCCGCTCGACGAGAGCATCGACCCGGCACAGCAGGTCACGGACATCGTCGCCGAACTCGAGAAGTACGACCCGGCGCTGGCCGCCAAGCCCCGCTGGCTGGTGCTCAACAAGATGGACGCGATCGCACCGGAGGAGCGCGAGCCGCGGGTTCGCGCCTTCGTCAAGCGGCTGCGCTGGAAAGGCCCGGTCTTCGCGATCTCGGCCGTCACGCACCAGGGCTGCGACGCGCTCGTGCGGGCCTGCTACGAGCACGTCGCGACGGCGGCGCGCGGCCACGTCGCCGTCATCGATCCGCGCTTCGACCCGCTGCCCGACGAGTCGCCATGACGAACGCGGTCCGCGACCCGCGGCGCATCGTCGTCAAGGTCGGGTCGAGCCTCGTCACCGACGAAGGGCGCGGCCTCGACGATCGCGCCATCGGCGACGGGTGCCGGCAGATCGCCGAGCTCGTGTCCACGCACGGCCGAGAGGTCGTGATGGTGTCGAGCGGCGCGATCGCCGAGGGAATGAAGCGGTTGGGCTGGACCACGCGACCGCACGCGCTGCACGAGCTGCAGGCTGCCGCCGCGGTCGGCCAGATGGGCCTCGTGCAGGCCTACGAGGAGAACCTTCGACGGCACGGGATCGGCAGCGCGCAGGTGCTCCTCACCCACGCCGACCTGGCCAACCGCGAGCGCTATCTCAACGCGCGCTCGACGCTGGTGACGCTGCTCGGCCTTCGCGTCGTGCCGGTCGTCAACGAGAACGACACCGTCGTCAACGACGAGATCCGGTTCGGCGACAACGACACGCTCGGCGCGCTGGTCGCCAACCTGCTGGGCGCCGACCTGCTGGTCATCCTCACCGACCAGGCGGGCCTGTTCTCGGCTGATCCGCGGAAGAACGCAGCCGCGCATCTGGTGTCGCGCGCCACCGCGGGCGACCCCGACCTCGAGTGGATGGCCGGCGGCGTCGGCAGCTCGCTCGGCCGCGGCGGCATGCTGACGAAGGTGCTCGCCGCCAAGCGCGCCGCGCGCAGCGGCACCGACACGGTGATCGCGTCGGGTCACGAGAAAGACGCGCTGCTGCGCATCGCCGGCGGCGAGGCCATCGGCACCACGCTGCTCGCGGCCACACCGAAGGTCACGGCGCGCAAGAAATGGCTGGGCGACCAGCTCGTGCTGCGCGGCTCGGTGAGCGTCGACTCGGGCGCGGCCGCGAAGCTGAAGGACGGCGGCAAGAGCCTGCTGCCGATCGGCGTGGTCGGCGTGCAGGGCGAGTTTCACCGTGGCGACGTGATCGCGGTGCGCGCCGACGGCGGGGCCGAGATCGGTCGCGGCCTGAGCAACTACGGCAGCGCCGAAGCCCGCCTGATCGCGCGCAGGCCGTCGGCCGACATCGAACGGTTGCTGGGCTACCTCGGCGAGCCCGAACTGATCCACCGGGACAACTTCGTCCTGTCCTGAGCGCCGCGCCCGCCCGATCCGACGAGCCTCGGGCCCTGCGCCTTCAGCGAGGCGGCGGCAGGTCGAGGCCGGCCTCGATCGGCGCGACGGGGCCGTTCGAGCCCGCAGGCGCGAGGGCGCCCTCGCCGTCGGGCGCGAGGTCGGTCGATTCGTCGTGTCGACGATGCCGCTCCCAGCCGTCTTCGCGGTACTGCGGGCGCATGCCGGATCGCAGGTAGCGGTTGTGCTGCTGGCCCCGCGGCAGGAAGCGCGCGAGTTCCGTCAGCGCCATCTGGTAGACGCCGCGCTTGAACTCAATGACGACTTCGAGCGGGATCCAGTAGTCGTTCCAGCGCCAGGCGTCGAACTCGGGGTGGTTCGTCGCGCGCAGGTTCATGTCGCTGTCGCGGCCCGTGAGCTGCAACAGGAACCAGATCTGCTTCTGTCCCTTGTAGTGACCGCGCGCGTCGCGACGGATGAAGTGCATCGGCACTTCATAACGCAGCCAGTCTCGTGTTCGCGCGACGATGCGCACATGGTCGTGCTGCAGCCCCACTTCCTCGTGGAGCTCGCGGAACATCGCCTGCTCTGGCGTCTCGCCGTGGTTGATGCCCCCTTGCGGGAACTGCCACGAGTGGGTGCGGATGCGTTTGCCCCAGAAAACCTGGTTCCGTTGGTTGAGCAGGACGATGCCGACGTTGGGTCTGAACCCATCACGGTCGAGCATAATCAACCTCGATTCTTGCGTTGCCGCAATTATTGCATCGGCATGACACGAGGCCTAGCCTCGACAACCCTCGGCGGGCCAGCGGCAACCGCACGCGAACGGCGATGAAAGCCAGCCAGTTCTTCATTACCACGCTGAAGGAAGCCCCGGCCGACGCCGAGGTCGCGAGCCATCGGCTCATGCTGCGCGCCGGCCTCATCAAGCGGCTCTCCTCTGGCATCTACACGTACATGCCGATGGGCCTGCGCGTGATCCGCAAGGTCGAGCGCATCGTGCGCGAGGAGATGAACGCAGCCGGCGGGGTCGAGCTCCTGATGCCGGTGGTGCAGCCGGCAGAGCTGTGGCAGGAGAGCGGCCGTTTCGCGAAGTACGGCCCCGAACTGATGCGGGTGAAGGACCGCCACGACCGCGACTTCGTCATTCAGCCGACGAGCGAGGAGGTCATCACCGACATCGCCCGTCAGGAGCTGCGCAGCTACCGCACGCTGCCGAGAAATTTCTATCACATCCAGACCAAGTTCCGCGACGAGCGGCGGCCTCGATTCGGCGTGATGCGCGGGCGCGAGTTCACGATGAAGGACGCGTACTCCTTCGATCGCGACGCCGACGCCGCCGACCTCAGCTACCGCAGCATGTACGACGCCTACGTGCGCATCTTCACGCGCATGGGCCTGGTGTTTCGCGCCGTTGCCGCCGACACCGGCGCCATCGGCGGCGATCGTTCGCACGAGTTCCAGGTCATCGCCGACACCGGCGAGGACGCCATCGCGTACTGCGCCGATTCGGGCTATGCGGCCAACGTCGAGCTCGCGGAAGCGCTGCCACTGTTGTCGAGCCGCGCAGCGCCGACGCAAGGCTTGGAGAAGACGCCGACGCCGGGCAAGAGCACCTGCGAGGACGTCGCCGTGCATCTCGGGCTGCCGATCGAGCGCACCGTGAAGTCGCTGGTTCTGGCGGTCGACGCGCCGCCAGGCTCCTCGTCGCCGGCGCAGATCGTGCTGCTGCTCGTTCGCGGCGACCACAGCCTCAACGAGGTCAAGGCCGGCAAGGTGGAGGGCCTGAAGGACGGTTGGCGCTTCGCCACCGCATCGGAGATCCGCGCTGCGTTCGGCAGTGATCCCGGCTACCTCGGACCTGTCGGCCTGGATGCGAAGCTGCGTGTGATCGCCGACCGCACGGTGGCGCGCATGAGCGACTTCGTCGCTGGCGCCAACGTCGCCGGCTTTCACCACACCGGCGTCAACTGGGGTCGCGACCTGCCCGAGCCCGACGTCGTCGCCGACATCCGCAACGTCGTCGCCGGCGACCCGTCCCCCGACGGCAGGGGTGCGCTCTCGCTGCAGCGTGGCATCGAGGTCGGTCACGTCTTCTTCCTCGGCACCAAGTACAGCGCGCCGATGCACGCCAACTACCTCGACGAGAAGGGGCAGGAGCAGCCGATGCAGATGGGCTGCTACGGCATCGGCATCACCCGTGTCGTCGGCGCCGCGATCGAGCAGAACCACGACGAGCGCGGCATCGCCTGGCCGGCGCCGATCGCGCCGTTCGAGGTCGTGCTGTGTCCGATCGGCTACGACCGGTCGGCGGTCGTGCGAGAGGCGGCCGATGGCCTGCATGCGTCGCTACTCGTGGCAGGCGTCGATGTGATCCTCGACGACCGCGGCGAGCGACCCGGGGCGATGTTCGCCGACTGGGAGCTCATCGGCGTGCCGCACCGCGTCGTGCTGTCCGACCGAGGACTCAAGACCGGCGAGGTCGAATACCAGGGTCGGCGCGACGTGGCACCGGAGGTGGTCGCCCTGGAACGCGCGGCGGCCGTCGTTCAGGAGAAGCTGCGTCCATGACCGAGGGGCGCTCCCGACCGGGGAGCCTTCGTCGCAGCCTGCTGGCGGCTGCGGTCCTCGCTCCTGCGCTTCCCCGCCTCGCGTTCGCCGGCGCGCAGGTCGAGGAACCGCTCGCCGATTCGGTCCGCGGCGCGCTCGCCGCGGCGATCGCCGACGCCGCGCCGCCCAAGCCGCGGTTCCCGAACATCGAGGCGCGCATCGCGCACCTGCGCTGGGTGGGCGCGATGAGCGACAAGCTGCAGCGCCGCAAGGCCGACCTGTCGAGTCGGGTCGAGTTCCTCGACACGCTCTGGTACGAAAGCACGCGCGCCGGGCTCGAGCCGGCACTGGTCCTCGGCCTGGTGCAGGTCGAGAGCGGCTTTCGCAAGTACGCGATCTCGATCGCCGGGGCGCGCGGCTACACGCAGGTGATGCCGTTCTGGGCCCGCACGATCGGCGACGGCGACGCCTCAAGGCTCTTTCACATGCAGACCAACCTGCGCTTCGGCTGCGTCATCCTGCGCCACTACCTCGGCCGCGAGAAAGGCGACCTGTTCATGGCACTCGGCCGCTACAACGGCAGCCGCGGTCGCAGCGACTATCCCAACGCGATCTTCGCCGCCCGGCGCGGCTTCGAGTACGCGCCGGCCTGAGCAGGCTCAGGCAGCGACGCCCAGCGCCGGCTGCAGCTCGCCCGACTGGTACATCTCCGTCATGATGTCCGAGCCGCCGACGAACTCGCCGTTGACGTAGAGCTGCGGGACCGTCGGCCAGTCCGAATACGCCTTGATGCCCTGGCGGATCTCGTCGTCCTCGAGGACGTTGACGGTCTTCAGGTCATCGACGCTGCAGGCCTTCAGGATCTGGATGGCACGGCCGGAAAAGCCGCACATCGGGAATTGCGCGGTTCCCTTCATGAACAGGACGACGCGGTTCGTCTTGACCAGTTCGTCGATGCGCTGCTGAACGTCGCTCATGGCGGCCTCGGGCGGGATGTGTTGGCGAGGGCCGCACTGTAGCGGCAATCGCACCGCCGACCGCCCTAGAAGGAATACGAGACGCCGAGCTGGACGACCGGCGCGAGCCGCATGTCGCGCACGACATCGTCGAGGCTCTGGCCGCCGCCGAAGACGCGGCCGAGGCGCGCGGCATTGCCCGGCGCGAGCGAGACGAGGCCGAGGTCGGCGCTGAAGCTCCAGCCACCGCGCGACGACAGGCTGCTCCAGCCGACGCCGAGGTAGGGCAGCGTCGCGTTGTCGCCCGCGGGATCGAGACCGGGCAGCGCCGAGCTGGCGCTGAAGACGCGGCCGTCGACTCCGAAACGCGCGCCGGGCGATGCGCTGGACGGCGAGCCCCAGAGTCCGCCGCGCGCACCGAGGAACAGGCCGCTCGTGGCGCGCACGCCGCCCGGCCTCGAAGCGAGGTAGACGTCGCCCATGAGGCTGGCGCCGCTGATCTTGAGGCCGCTCGTCGCGGGAGATGCGAGGTCGCTTCTCCAGGCCGGCGCGGCGACATAGGCGAAACGGCCCTGGAACCGGCCCCACGGAACGGTAGAGGGGTCGGCGACGAGGCCTTCGTCGGCGCGCACGGCCGGCGCCCCCAGCAGCATCGCGGTGGCCATCGACGTCGCGACGAGTTGCAGGCTGATACGCATCGCAACCGCTCCGCATCACGGGCACTCGGGGCGCGCCGCCGCGGCACACCTGGACCGTCAGCATACGACCGGCACCCTCGGCCCGCACGTTCGGGGTCGGCTCAGCAGCGCGAAGCCGAGCCTTATTCACGCTGCCGGTGCTGCAGCCCGACCGCCGGTCGCGCGCTCGAGCCCGTCGAGATCGCGTCGCGTCGACACGTTCGTGAACCCGGCAGCGGCGAGCAGTGCGCGGACCGGCTCGCCCTGGTCGGCGCCATGCTCGAGGAGCAGCCACGCAGCAGGCCGCAGGTGCCCGGTCGCGCCGGCGACGAGCTCGCGCAGCGCATCGAGGCCGTCGGCACCGGAGACGAGGGCGCCGACCGGCTCGTGGCGCAGATCGGCGAGCGCAGGGTGGTCGGCCGCGACGTAGGGCGGGTTGGCGACGACGACGTCGAATCGCCCGTCGCCGAGCCCGGTCCACCAGGATGATTCGACGAACCGCACGTCGACGCCGTGCCGGGCGGCGTTGCCCCGGGCGACTGCGAGCGCGGCGAGGCTGACGTCGGTCGCGGTGAGGTCGACGCCGGAGCACGCGGCGCCGATCGCGATGGCGATGGCACCGCTGCCGGTGCCGAGGTCGACGATCGACACGCGCTCGCTCGCCGGGGCGACGGCCGTCGTCGCGATCTCGATTACCCAGTCGACCAGCAGCTCGCTCTCGGGTCGAGGCACCAGCACGTCGGGCGTGACGGCCAGGCGCAGGCCACGGAACTCCTTCTCGCCGAGCAGGTAGGCGAGGGGTTCGCCATCGGCGCGTCGATCGAGCCAGCTCCGCCAGCGCTCGCAGGCGCTGTCGTCGAGCGCCAGGTCGTCGTGGGCGATGACGCCGGTCCGGGTCAGTCCGAGCAGGCTCGCCAGCATGCGCTGTGCGTCGATCGACGCCAGGCCGCGATGTCGTGCCGCGGCCAGCGCGGTGCGAACGGTGAGCGGTGACCCCGTCACGCGCCTTGCTCGAGGGCAGCGAGCTGATCGGCCGCCTGCGCCGTCTGCAGCGCGTCGACGACTTCCTCGAGATCGCCGTCGAGCACGGCCTGCAGCTTGTAGAGCGTGAGGCCGATGCGGTGGTCGGTGATGCGTCCCTGTGCGTAGTTGTAGGTGCGGATGCGGTCGCTGCGGTCGCCGCTGCCGACGAGGCTGCGGCGCGTGGCGGCCTCCCGCGCGTCGCGCTCGCCGCGCGCCTTGTCGCGCAGCCTGGCCGTCAGCACGGCCATCGCCTTGGCCTTGTTGCGGTGCTGCGACCGGTCGTCCTGGCATTCGGCGACGATCCCGCTCGGCAGGTGCGTGATGCGGATCGCGCTGTCGGTCTTGTTGACGTGCTGGCCGCCGGCGCCGCTCGCCCGGAAGGTGTCGATGCGCAGGTCCTTCGGGTCGAGCGCGAGCTCTTCGGCCGGATCGGGCTCGGCCATCGCCGCGACCGTGCAGGTGCTGGTATGGATGCGGCCCTGCGTCTCGGTGACGGGGACACGCTGCACCCGGTGCCCGCCCGACTCGAACTTGAGCGCACCGTAGGCACCGTCGCCGACGACGCGAAAGACGATCTCTCGCCAGCCACCGAGCTCGCTCGCGCTTTCCGAGACGACCTCGCTCTTCCAGCGTCGCCGCTCGACGTAGCGCAGATACATGCGGGCCAGGTCGGCGGCGAACAACGCCGATTCGTCGCCACCCGTTCCGGCGCGGATCTCGAGGAACACGTTGCGAACGTCGTCCGGGTCGCGCGGGAGGAGCGCCTGCTGCAGGGCATGGTCAAGGCGCGCGACGTCCGCTTCGGCGGCCTCGGCCTCCTCGCTCGCCATCGCCCGCATCTCGGCGTCGTCGCGGTACTCGTCGTTCAGCGCGAGCGCGCCGGCGAGGTCGGCCTCGCGGCGCGTGAGGTCGCGGTACAGGGTGACGCGCTCGGAGGCCTCGGCGTGCTCGCGCGAGAGCTCGCGGTAGCGTGTCATGTCGGACGCGACCGACGGGTCGGCGAGCAGCGCGTCGAGCTCGCCGACGCGCATGGCGAGGCGATCGAGTTGCTGGCGCAGCGACGGGTTCATGTTCGGGCGGAAGGAAAAGTCGAAAGGAGGGGAGCCGCGCTGCGCGGCCTGGGCGTTGCAGCGGGGCTAGCGCCGGTCGCCGCGAAGGAACAGGCGCGACAGGGTCTCGGCGACACGTTCGCGGTCGTCGCCCTCGGTCCTGCGCAGCTCGACCATCGCGCCATGCAGCATCTTCTGGGTCAATCCCCTGGACAGCGCGTCGAGCACGACGGAGATGTCCTCGCCGCCGGCGATGAGCTTCTTCGCCCGTGCGATCTCGAGCGAGCGCCAGTCGTCGGTCTGCGCGCGCAACGCCTGGATCACCGGAATGGCGCCGCGCCGGTCGAGCCACTGCACGAAGCCCTGCACGCCGTTCTCGATGATCGCCTCGGCCTGGGCGACCGCGGCCTCGCGCTGCTCGCCCCCGGTCTGGACCAGGGCGGAAAGGTCGTCGACGGTGTAGAGGTAGACGTCCGACAGGCGGGTGACCTCGGCCTCGATGTCGCGCGGCACGGCCAGGTCGAGCATGAACATCGGCCGGTGCCGGCGCGACCTCAGCGCCCTTTCGACGGCGCCCAGACCGATGATCGGCAGCGAACTCGCGGTGCACGAGACGACGATGTCGAATTCGCCGAGGCGATCGGGCAACTCCGACAGGGGCATCGCCTGCGCCTGCAGCCGGGCGGCCAGCGTCTCCGCGCGCTCGACGCCTCGGTTGGCGACGACCATCTGCCTGGGCGAGCGCGCCGCGAAGTGCGTCGCCGCAAGCTCGATCATCTCGCCGGCGCCGACGAAGAGGATGCGCGTCTCGTGCAACGACTCGAACAGCTGCGACGCGAGCCTGACCGCTGCCGCCGCCATGCTCACCGAATGCTGGCCGATCGCGGTCGACGAGCGGACCTCCTTGGCGACGGAGAAGGATCGCTGGAACATCTGCTGCAGCGTCGTGCCGAGCGTGCCGGCGGCGTCGGCCTCGCGCACCGCCTGCTTCATCTGGCCGAGGATCTGAGGCTCGCCCAGCACCATCGAGTCGAGGCCGGAGGCAACGCGAAACGCGTGCCGCGCGGCCTGCGGCCCCTCCAGCACGTAGCTGTGCGAACGCAGCGTGGCCCCCGATACGCCGCCGACGCCGGCCAGCCAGTCGAGCGCGTGGCCGATCCCGTCGCGGTCGGCACCGACGTAGAGCTCGGTGCGGTTGCACGTCGAGACGATCGCGACCTCGTCGGACGGGTCGTGGTTCGAGCGGAACGCCTGCAGGGTGGCGGGCAACTGCTGGGGCGTCAGCGTGAAGCGGCCGCGCAGGTCCAGCGGCGCGGTCGTGTGGTTCAGCCCCAGCGCGTAGACGCTCATCGGTCGATTATAAAATTCGGCCGCCGTGCGACGCATGCCGCGTCGTGCGTCTCTTCCCGGCGACCGTGGACCCACTGCTCTCGTTCTGGCACATAGCCAACTTCTTCGCTCCTGCGCTCGGGTGCGGTTTTCTCGCCGCGGCGCTCGCCAAGCTGTTCTGGCGTCGCGAGCTGGCGGTGGTGCGGTGGTGGCGGCTCGGCGTGATCGTCGCGATGGCGATGGCGGGGGTGGCGATCGCCGGCCTCCTGGTCTTCGCCCACGACGGACGGATGGCGACCTACGCGGGGATGGTCGTCGCCGGGGCCGGGGCGCTGTGGTGGGCGGGCTTTCGCCGTCGAGGCACTTTCTAGACCGATTCGACCTGCCGCTCGGGATAGGTCTCGACGTCTGCGCGCAGCGAATGGCCGCGCAGCGCCGAGATCCGGACGTCGACCAGTTCGCCGACGCGCGCACCGTCGGCGGCGAAGTTGACGACCCGGTTGCAGGCCGTGCGACCGCAGAGCTCGTTCGCGTCGAGCCGCGCCGGGCCCTCGACGAGGACGCGCTGCAGCGTGCCGACGCGCGAACTGCCGATCGCCTGCCCCTGCGATTCGAGCAGCGTCTGCAGGCGCTGCAGTCGCTCGAGCTTCACGGCGGCCGGGGTGTCGTCGTGCAGCGATGCGGCGGGCGTTCCTGGCCGCGGGCTGTAGACGAAGCTGTAGCTGTGGTCGAAGCCGACCGATTCGACCAGCTCGAGAAGCCGTGCGAAATCATCTTCGGTCTCGCCCGGAAAACCGACGATGAAGTCGCTCGACAACGTGATGCCGGGTCGTGCCTGGTGGAGCTTGCGGACCGTGCTCTTGAACTCCAGCGCGGTGTAGCCGCGCTTCATCGCGGCGAGGATGCGGTCGCTGCCGTGCTGGACGGGGAGGTGCACGTGGGCGACCAGCTGCTCGATCCGTCCGTGCGCGTCGATGAGCGTCTGCGTGAACTCCTTCGGGTGGCTGGTCGTGTAGCGCAGGCGGGCAATGCCGGGAATCGCCGCCACGTGCTCGAGCAGGACGGCGAAGTCGTCGGCCGACGAACCACCCGTCGCCGCGCCGCGCCAGGCGTTGACGTTCTGGCCGAGCAGCGTCACCTCGCGGACGCCACGTTCGGCGAGCGCCTCGACTTCGGCGAGCACGTCGCCCAGCGGCCGAGACACCTCCTCGCCGCGTGTGTAGGGAACGACGCAGTACGAGCAGTACTTCGAGCAACCTTCCATGATCGAGACATAAGCGGTCGGGCCCTCGACGCGCGGCGGCGGCAGATGGTCGAACTTCTCGATCTCCGGGAATCTGATGTCGATCTGCGGCGCATGGTCACGGCGCCGCGCTTCGAGCATCTGCGGCAACCGGTGCAGCGTCTGCGGACCGAACACCAGGTCGACGTACGGTGCACGGTCGACGATGGCCTCGCCCTCCTGGCTCGCGACGCAGCCGCCGACGCCGATCAGCGCGCCCCTGGCCTTGAGGTGACGCACCCGGCCGAGGTCGCTGAACACCTTCTCCTGCGCCTTCTCGCGCACCGAGCAGGTGTTGAAGAGGATCAGGTCGGCGCGCTCGACATCGGTCGTCCGCTCCCAGCCGCCGCTCGCGTGCAGCACGTCGGCCATCTTCTGCGAGTCGTAGACGTTCATCTGGCAGCCGAACGTCTTGATGAAGACGAGCGGCTTGCCGGTGGCGGGGTCGCTCACGGCCGTGTCCAGGCCTGCAGGCCTGGATCGAAGCTCCACGCCCGCGCCTGCTCGGGCGTCGTCGGCCAGGGCTTCCTGGCGGCTTCGTCGGCGCGCAGGATCCACACGTCCTTGACGAGGCCGTACAGGTCGAACGTGTAGTGGACGAGGAAGCGGCCGCCGAGCACGGCCGAAGGCACGACCTGCATGTTGTTCTCGTCGCGGATGCGGGCTCCGGGCGCGAGCTGCGTCTCGACGCCGTTGAGCGCGATCTGCGGCGCGACGCCGAATGCGATGGCACCGCGCAGCGCGTTCTGCGGGAAATTGCGCTGCACCTGTGCCGCCGCGGGCAACGCCAGCGTGGCGACGAGCGAGAAGGCGAAGAGCGCGAGGGCGCGACGGGTCATGGCGTCTGGTGGCGCTTCAGGGACTCGAACCCCGGACCTTCGGATTATGATTCCGTCGCTCTAACCGACTGAGCTAAAGCGCCTGAACCCACGAGTATAGCGAGCAGCTTCGCACGAAGCCCGCTCCGCGGGTGGCGCATCCACCATGTTCAGCTTCTTCAAGAAGAAGCCGGCCGACAACGCCGGCCACGCCGTTCCATCGCCTGCCGAGAGCGAGCCGCCGCCGCGGCCGAAGACGGCGATGGAGTGGCTCAACACCGACGTCGGCGAGCTGTTTTCCAGAAGGAAGCCGGAACCGCCGCTGGTGCCCGCTACTGCGCCGACTCCGGCGCCACCACAACCGGCCGACGAGGCGCCCGCTGCCGCCGACCGCGCGGATGCAGACGATCGACGCGACTGGTTTGCACGCCTGAGGACCGGCCTGCGCCGCACCGGCTCCAGCATCGCCGACGTGCTCGTCGGCGCCGAGCTCGACGACGCGATGCTCGAGGACCTCGAGGCCGCGCTGTTGCAGGCAGACGCCGGCGCCGCCGCGACTCGCGTCCTGCTCGACGACCTGCAGCGTCGGGTGCGGCGAGCCGACCTGGCCGACCCGCAAGCCCTCAGGCGCCTGCTCGCGCAAAGCCTCGCAGAGTTGCTCGCGCCGCTCGAGAAGCCGCTTGTCGTCGGCGAGCATGTGCCGACGGTCATCATGGTCGCCGGCGTCAACGGTGCCGGCAAGACGACGACGATCGGCAAGCTCGCGCGCCATCTTGTCGACTCGAAGCGCAAGGTCCTGCTCGCCGCAGCCGACACCTTTCGCGCGGCGGCGCGCGAGCAGCTCATGGCCTGGGCCGACCGCGCCGGCACCGAGGCGAGTGGCCGCATCGAGATCGTCAGCCAGGAGGGCGGCGACCCCGGCAGTGTCGCGTTCGACGCCGTCGTCGCCGGCCGCAAGCGGGGCGTCGACGTCGTCCTCGTCGACACCGCGGGGCGGCTGGCGACACAGGGCAACCTCATGGAAGAGCTGAAGAAGATCCGGCGTGTCGTCGGCAAGGCCGAGCCCGGGGCGCCGCACGAGGTGCTGCTCGTGATAGACGGCAACACCGGGCAGAACGCGCTCGCGCAGGTGCAGGCGTTCGACGCGGCCCTCGACCTCACCGGGCTCGTCATCACCAAGCTCGACGGCACCGCCAAGGGCGGCGTGCTCGCCGCGATCGCGCTGTGGTCGCGGCAGCGTGCGAAGCCGCTGCCGGTCTACTTCATCGGTGTCGGCGAGACGCTCGCCGACCTGGAGACGTTCGACGCTGCCGAGTTCGCGGCGGCGTTGATGGCCTGAACCGGAAAGCCGCGGCGCCGATCAGCGCCGGTCGCTCGGTGGGAGTTCGGCCGACACCGGTTCGTCGAGTTCGTCGTACCAGGTGTTGACGGTCGGCTCGTGCACCTCGATCACCTCGCCGTCGTCCTTCGACCAGTCGTGGTCGGTGTCGGCGAACGGGTCGACGGTCTGCGTGTCGTCGTCGACCACGGCACCGCCGTCGCCCGTCGATGTCGCGATCGCGGCGACCGTCGCCGCCGACTCCGCGAGCGTCGCCCGGCGCCGCATGTCGGCCGGCACGGCAGGCGCGTTCGGAAGGATGGACTCGCGCGCATTCTCGATCGTCGGCAGCCGCATCTCGTTCCACACGTGCAGGGGGATCTTGGCGCTCTTCAAGGTCCGCGCGACCCGGTCGATGCGCGGCTTCAGGCGCTCGTCGATCTGTTCGGGCGGCGGCCTTACCTCGACCACGGCGACGACCTGCGAGGTGACGTCGCAGACGACGAAGTCGACGCATTGCCCGCCGAGCCGGCGCATCCACTCGGCGTAGGAGTTGCGCTTGGGCACGGCGATGAAGCGCGCCATCGGCACCTGGGCCAGGATCATGTAGCCGGGCAGCGCCAGCTTCAGCGTGCTGAATGCCAGCCGCTCCTGCGAGCGCAGGATGCGCATCGGCTCGGGCGGCCAGCCGATGAGCGTGTCGAGACGCTCGCCCTGCTGCTCGGCCCGCTCGGCGAGATTGCCGCGCCGGGCAAGCCACCAGACGAGCGGCAGCGCGCACGCGAGCGCGATGACCGAGACGAGATAAGGATCGTTGAACGGCATGGCGCGTGACCGGGCGCTGCGCGTCAGCGCAGGCCGCCCATGCCCTTCACCGCGCCCATGCGCTTCATCATCTTCATCATCCCGCTGCCCTTCATCTTCTTCATCATGTCGCGCATCTGCCCGAACTGGTTCAGCAGGCGGTTGACCTCCTGCACCTGGACGCCGGCTCCGGCAGCGATGCGGCGCTTGCGCTGCGCCTTCAGCAGGTCGGGCTTGCGGCGCTCGAGCGGCGTCATCGAGCAGACGATGCCTTCCATGCGGCGCATGTCGCGCTCGGCGCGCTCCATGTCCGCAGGGCCGAGCTTGGCGGCCTTCCCTCCGGTGAACTCCGAGGGTAGCTTGTCGACGAGCCCGCCGAGGCCACCCATCTTCTTCATCTGTGAAATCTGCGACAGGAAGTCGTTCAGATCGAAGGCGTCGCCGGACTTGACCTTGTCGGCGAGCTTCTGCGCCGCCGAGACGTCGACGCCTTTGTGCACCTCCTCGACGAGGCCGACGATGTCGCCCATGCCGAGGATGCGTCCGGCGTGGCGCTTGGCGTCGAACACCTCGAGGCCGTCGATCTTCTCGCTGATGCCGGCGAACTTGATCGGTGCGCCGGTGACCGAGCGCACCGAGAGTGCGGCGCCGCCGCGCGAGTCGCCGTCCATCTTCGTGAGGACGATGCCGGTCAGCGGCAACGCCTCCTTGAAGGCGCGCGCCGTGTTGATCGCGTCCTGGCCCTGCATGGCGTCGACGACGAACAGCGTCTCGACCGGCTGCAGCGTCGCGTGCAGCTCGCGGATCTCGGCCATCAGCTTCTCGTCGATGGCCAGGCGCCCGGCGGTGTCGACGATGAGCACGTCGACGTAGTGGCGCCGGGCGTGGTCGAGCGCGGCCTTGACGATGGCGACCGGCGATTCGCTCGCCGAAGAAGGGAACCACTCGGCGCCGGCCTGCCGCGTCACCGTCTTCAGCTGCTCGATGGCGGCCGGCCGGTAGACGTCGGCCGAGACGGTGAGCACCTTCTTCTTGCGCTTCTCGATGAGGTGCCGTGCGAGCTTGGCGGTGGTGGTCGTCTTGCCGGCACCCTGCAGGCCGGCCATCAGGATGACGGCTGGCGGCTGCGTCTTCAGGTCGAGCTCGGCGACGGCGCCGCCCTCGCCGCCCATCGTCGCCGCGAGCTCGCGGTCGACGACGCCGACGAATGCCTGGCCGGGCGACAGCGACCCCACCACCTCGGTGCCGAGCGCCTTTTCCTTGACGCGGGCGATGAAGTCGCGAACGACCGGCAGCGCGACGTCGGCCTCGAGCAGCGCCATGCGCACCTCGCGCAGCATCTCCTGCACGTTGTCTTCGGTGATGCGCGCCTGGCCGCGCATCGTCTTGACGAGCCGGGTCAGCCGATCGGTGAGAGTGGAGGCCATCGCGGGTGCAAGCGGGCGTGCCGGCAACGCTGCCGGGCCCGGGTGCGAAAGTACACTTGAACGATGAGTTTATCGTTCGGGTCCGAAGCGGGCGGCCTCACGCCGATCGACCTGGCGATGGGCCTGCCGGCCGCCGTGGCGCTGGCCTGCTACGCTGTCGCGGCGCTGCCCGGCGAGCGTCGCGCTGCGGCGCTGCGCACGGCGCTTCTGCTCGCCTGGATCGCGCACGGCATCTCGCTTCTCGTCGACGTGGCCGGCCTCGCGTCGGCGCAACCAGGCATCCGGTTCGGCTTCGCGCCGGCGCTCTCGGTCACGCTCTGGCTCGTCGTCGCCGTCTACGAATTCGAAAGCCGTCTCGTTCCGCTGCACGGCGCGCGGCGCGCGCTGGCGTCGGTCGGCGTCGTCGTCGTCGTTCTGGCGTCGGTCTATCCCGGTCAGCTGCACCCCCTGGCGGTGTCGCCCTGGGCACCGCTGCACTGGCTGCTCGGCATCGCGTCGTACGGCCTGTTCGGTGTGGCGGTGATGCATGCGGTGCTGCTCAGCCGTGCCGAGCGGCGCCTGCGCTCGAGCCCGCTCGCCGCGTCTGCCGAATCGGGCGGCGTGCCGATCCTGCACCTCGAGCGGCTCACCTTCCGCTTCGTCGCCGCCGGGTTCATCGCCCTGACCGCGGCGATCGTCCTCGGTGGTGCGTCGGAAACGGCGTGGCACTGGGACCACAAGACGGTGTTCTCGATCCTCGGCTGGATCGTCTTCGCCGGCCTGCTCGCCGGGCGCCGTACCTTCGGCTGGCGTGGGCCGCGCGCCGCCGGCTGGCTCTACGCGGGCGCGGCGCTGCTGCTGCTCGCCTACGTCGGTTCGCGGTTCGTTCTCGAGGTCGTGTTGCACCGCCCACCGGCGGCGTGACGACAGGCGGGTCACATCCATGAAGTTCGTCCTCTTCCTCGTCGCCTTCTTCGTCCTGCTCTGGATGTTGCGCAACGCCTTCTCGCGCCGCGGCGGTGTGCCGCCCGGCGGCCGAGCAGGCCCGCCGACGCCGCAGCCGATGCTGGCCTGCGCGCAGTGCGGCGTGCACCTGCCGCGAGACGAGGCGCTGCCGGGCCGCGGCGGCGTCTTCTGCGGCGCCGCGCACCGCACGGCGTTCGAGAAGTCGCATCCCGACGGGTCATGAGCGCGACGTCGCGAAAGGGCGGGCCGGACTACACGCAGCCGCCTCCTCCGGGCGGCTCGCGGGCATCGTGGTTCGGCGCCTTCGCGCCGACCGGCGATGCGTCGCTCGGCGACGACTCGCGTTTCGCCGCGTCGTGGCTGGTCGACGCGCAGACGAGCCCCGGTGGCGTCGCCGCCTCCACCTTCGAGCGCATCTACCGCGCCTTCATCGCCGCCCGGGCGGCGCTCGGCGTCGCGCTGATCGCCACGCTGGGCGTCGGCAGCGTGTTCGGTCTGCGCCCGTCGCTCGAGATCGCGCTGCTCAGCTGCATCTACTGCGGCCTCGCGATCGTGACCTGGGTGCTGCCGCGGGTGCGCCGCGGCACCGTGCCGCACACCCTGGCGCACACCCTGGCGCGGCTGCGCAGCCCGCAGTGGGTCGCCACGATCGGCGCCGACCTCGTCTTCTTCACCGCGCTGCACATCGCGTCGCCCGGATCGAGCTTCAACTACGTCGCACTGCTCGTGCTGCCGGTGCTGATGGCCGGCGTGCTGACGCCACGTGTGCTCGCGCTCGGCACCGCCGCGTTGGCGACGATCGCGATGCTGGCGACGGCGTGGCTCACGTCGCTGGTCGGCGGCGACGCGACGCAGCTCTTCACGCAGGCCGGCATTGCCGGCAGCGGCTTCTTCGTCGTCTCGGTGCTCGCCGGTGAGCTCGCCGGACGAATCGCCCGCGAAGAGTCGAGCGCGCGCGGCAGTCTCGAGGTGGCACGCCAGCAGGCCCAGCTCAACCGCCTCGTCATCGAGGAGATGGAAGACGGCGTGCTCGTCGTCGACCGCGGCGGCAAGGTGCGCGCCGCCAACCCGGCGGCCCGGCGGCTGCTCGCGCCCGAGGGCATGAGCCGCGCCGCGCCGTTCCAGCTGCGCGGCGTGCCGGCGTGGGGGCCGCTGGTGTCGGGCGTCGAGCGTGCGTTCGGCGACGGCGCCTGGCCGGAGAACGGCCGTGATGTGCCGCTGCAGTTCGCACCCGACGCCGCCCGCATGCTGCGCGTTCGCGTGCGCTTCACCAAGCGCCGCGAGTCGGCGAGCGAGCAGGTCTGCGTGCTGTTCCTCGAAGACGTGCGCAGCGTCCAGGCGCGCAGCCGGCAGGAAAAACTCGCGGCGATGGGACGCGTCTCGGCGGGGATCGCCCACGAGATCCGCAATCCGCTGGCCGCCATCGCCCAGGCCAACGCCCTGCTCGGCGAGGACGCCACCGACCCGGCGCAGCGCCGCCTGATGAAGATGGTCGACGAGAACGTCGAGCGTCTCAAGCGCATCGTCGACGACGTGATGGAGGTCGCCCCTGGCCGTCAGCCCGAGCAGCGGGCGGTCGACGCCACCACGGTCGTCGCCGACACCTGCGCCGAATGGGCGCGCGCCGGCGGCATCGCGCTCGGCGAGCACGGGCCGCTGCGCGTCGAGCTGCCCGCCGGGCCGCTGGGCGTCGCGTTCGACGGCGAGCACCTGCGCCGCGTCGTCGTCAACCTGCTCGACAACGCCCGCCGGCATGCCAGTGACCGGCCGGGGGCGATCGCCGTGTCGCTCGGCGCCGACGACGACGCGCAGGCCGCGTTCAGCGTCGAGTCCGACGGCGAGCCGATCACGCCCGACGTCGAGGCCTATTTGTTCGAGCCGTTTTTCTCGACTCGCAGCCGCGGCACGGGCCTCGGCCTTTACATTTGTCGCGAGCTCTGCGAGAGATACGGGGCGCGCATCGACTACCGGCTGCTGCCGGGCGACGCTGCGCGGCGCAACGGCTTCTTCGTCGAGATGCGCCGCGCCGCGCTCGCCCCCGTGGACGCCGCCTTGCCCCTGTCTTCATGACCAACGCCTCCCACTTCAGCCTGCTCGTCGTCGACGACGAGCCCGACCTGCGCACGCTATACGAGCTGACGCTGCTGCGCGAGGGTTACGACCTCGACACCGCCGGCTCGGTCGAGGAAGCCCTGCTGCACCTGAAGGACCGCACCTACAGCGCGGTGATCACCGACATGCGGCTGCCCGACGGCACGGGCCTCGATGTCCTCAGGTGGCTGGAGGAGTTCGGCAGGCGCGAGAAGGCGATCGTCATCACCGCCTACGGATCGTCGGAGAACGCGGTCGACGCGCTCAAGGCGGGCGCCTTCGACTACCTCACCAAGCCGGTCGACCTGCGCCAGTTTCGCGGCGTGGTCGCCTCCGCGCTCGGGCGCGGCTCGGGTCTGCGCACCGTCGATCCGACGGCGCTGCCGTCCGAGCATCGCCACGGCGCGCCGCCGAAGCCTCCGGCCGCGCGCCCGGTCGCCTCGCCGTCGACGGCCGCCGCGCAGGTCGCCATCGCGACGCCGGCCGTGTCCGAGAGCGTGGCGCTGTCGCGCATGGCCGGCAACTCGACGGCGATGCAGCACGTCCGCACGCTGGTCGAGAAGGTGGCCAGGAGCATGGCGCCGGTGCTTGTCGCCGGCGAGTCGGGGACCGGCAAGGAGCTGGTGGCGCGCGCGATCCATGAAGTGAGCACGCGAGGATCGATGCCGTTCGTCGCCGTCAACTGCAGCGCGATTCCCGAGCAGCTGCTCGAGGCGGAGTTCTTCGGCTACCGCAAGGGCGCGTTCACCGGCGCCAACGACGACCGCGAGGGCTTCTTCCAGGCCGCAAGCGGCGGCACGCTCTTCCTCGACGAGATCGGCGAGCTGCCGCTGTCGATGCAGAGCAAGCTGCTGCGGGCGATCCAGGAGCGGTCGGTGCGACCCGTCGGTGCGGTCGCCGAGCTGCCGGTCGACGTGCGGCTGCTGAGCGCCACCCACCGCGACCTCGGCGCCGACGTGCTGAGCGGCCACTTCCGACAGGACCTGTACTACCGGCTCAACGTCATCCAGATCCGCGTTCCACCGCTGCGCGAGCGGCTCGAGGACCTGATGGTGATCAGCGAACGCATCCTCGAGCGCCTGTCGCGCGACAGCGGCGTCTGGCCGCCGCCGCGCCTGACACGCGACGCGCTCGTGCATCTCGCTCGCTACCCCTTTCCCGGCAACGTGCGCGAGCTCGAGAACCTGCTGCACCGCGCGGTGGCGCTGTCGGGTGGGGAGCAGCTCGACGTCTACGACCTCGGCCTGCCGGAGTCGGTCTTCACCGACAGCGCCGCGCTGGAGCTCGAACCGGCCCAGGCCGACGAGCCGCAGCCCGGCGGCGAGCCGACGCGTCCGGCCGGCTTCGCGCCGGAGGAGCCGCTGCCGACCAACCTCACGCAGTACCTCGACGACGTCGAGCGCGAGATCCTGATCCGCGCCCTCGAGCAGCACCGCTTCAACCGCACCGCGGCCGGAATCGGCCTCGGTCTTTCGTTGCGCCAGATGCGCTACCGCATGGCCCGGCTCAACGTCAACGTCGGCGGCGACGTCGGCGGCGGCGGCATCGACCGCGAGTGACGCTGGGCGGCTGGAGCGGCGGCTGGCTGCGCGGCGTGCGTCGCGTCGTGTCGCCGAACGCCGGTCCGAGGCCCAAGGGCGTCGAGGTCGAGCTCGTCGTCGTCCACTCGATCAGCCTTCCACCCGGTGTCTACGGTGGCGACGCGATCGAACGCCTCTTCACCAACCGGCTCGACTGTGACGGGCATCCCTACTACGAGGCGCTGCGCGGCCTGCGCGTGTCGGCTCACTTCCTGATCCGCCGCGACGGAACGCCGATCCAGTTCGTCTCGTGCGCGCGCCGCGCCTGGCACGCCGGTCGGTCGACGTGGCGCGGGCGGCCGGACAGCAACGACTACTCGATCGGCATCGAGCTCGAGGGTCTCGAAGGCGACGCTTTCGAGCCCGCGCAGATGGCGACGCTGGCGGCCGTCGTGCGTCGCGTCGCGTCGCGTCATCCCGTCGTCGAGGTGGTCGGTCACGAGCACGTCGCGCCGGCTCGCAAGGCCGACCCGGGGCCTGGATTCGACTGGCACGCGCTCGCGTTCTCGCTCGAAGGAAGCGGCGTCTCGGTTCCTGCCGCGGTAGCCGCCGAAGGACTCGCTGCGGTTGCGGTGGCTGCACCGAAGGCGTGACAAATGCCACACTCGAAAACACTAGGGGTAGTGTGAATCGGCAACGATGACCCCAGATATAGCGTTCGGAGTGCTATCCTGCGTTTTGCCCTGACGGCCCCGAAGCCGGCCCGTCGGCACCGACATTCCAGCCCCGCGCAGCCGCTCGTCGGGGCCGACCCAGAGGAGAGTACATGCAAGCAAGCACCGCCCCGGTGGCGACCGCCAATGTCGCCGCGCTGCGCCCGCAAGGCCGTCCCGCCGGCACGCCGAGCGCCTACCAGGGCTACCAGATCGTCAGGCGCAACGGCGCCGTCGTCGGCTTCGAGCCGAACAAGATCGCCGTCGCGCTGATGAAGGCTTTCCTCGCCGTGCACGGCACGCAGGGTGCCGCCTCGGCGAGCGTGCGCGAGACCGTCGATGGCCTGACCGAGTCGGTGGTGAGGGCGCTTCTTCGGTCGCGTCCGGGCGGCGGCAGCTTCCACATCGAGGACATCCAGGACCAGGTCGAGCTCGGCCTGATGCGCGGCGGCCACCACGAGGTGGCGCGCGCCTACGTGCTCTACCGCGAGCGCAGGTCGCAGGAGCGCGCCCGCCAGTCGACCCCGCAGGCGCCAGCGGAGCCGACGCTCATGGTCACCGACGGCGGCAACCGGGTGCCGCTCGATTCGGCGCGCCTGCAGGCGCTCATCGTCTCGGCGTGCGCCGACCTCGGCGCCGACGTCAAGCCCGATCCCATTCTGGCCGAGACGCGCCGCAACCTCTACGACGGCGTGCCGATCGACGAGGTGCACAAGGCGGCGATCCTCGCCGCGCGCACGCTGATCGAGAAGGACCCCGGCTACACGCGCGCCACCGCGCGTCTGCTGCTGCACACGATCCGCCGCGAGATCCTCGGCGAGGAGCTGCTGCACGCCGACATGCACGCCCGCTACGTCGACTACTTCCCGCAGTTCGTGAAGAAGGGCGTTCACGCCGAGCTGCTCGACGAGAAGCTCCTGCAGTACGACCTCGCCCGTCTGGCGTCGGCGATCGACGCCGACCGTGACCTGCAGTTCGACTACCTCGGCCTGCAGACGCTCTACGACCGCTACTTCCTGCACATCGAGGACCGACGCATCGAGATGCCGCAGGCGTTCTTCAGGCGCGTGGCGATGGGCCTGGCGCTGGGCGAGATCGACCGCGAGGCCCGCGCCATCGAGTTCTACGAAGTGCTCTCGAGGTTCGACTTCATGAGCTCGACGCCCACCCTCTTCAACTCGGGCACTCGCCGCTCGCAGCTCTCGAGCTGTTACCTGACGACCGTCTCCGACGACCTCGACGGCATCTACGAGGCGCTCAAGGAGAACGCGCTGCTGTCGAAGTTCGCCGGCGGCCTCGGCAACGACTGGACCAACGTGCGCGCGCTCGGCAGCCACATCAAGGGCACCAACGGCAAGAGCCAGGGCGTCGTGCCGTTCCTCAAGGTCGTCAACGACACCGCGGTCGCCGTCAACCAGGGCGGCAAGCGCAAGGGCGCGGTCTGCGCCTACCTCGAAAGCTGGCACCTCGACATCGAGGAGTTCCTCGAGCTGCGCAAGAACACCGGCGACGACCGTCGGCGCACGCACGACATGAACACTGCCAACTGGGTTCCCGACCTGTTCATGAAGCGGGTGATGGAGCAGGGCGAGTGGACGCTGTTCTCGCCCTCGACCTGCCCCGACCTGCACGACCTGTTCGGCAAGGCGTTCGAGACCGTCTACACGGCTTACGAGCACAAGGCCTCGCGCGGCGAGATCAAGCTGTTCAAGAAAGTGAAGGCTGCCGACCTGTGGCGTCGCATGCTGACCATGCTGTTCGAGACGGGCCACCCCTGGATCACCTTCAAGGACGCCTGCAACGTGCGGTCGCCGCAGCAGCATGTGGGCGTCGTCCACTCGAGCAACCTGTGCACCGAGATCACGCTCAACACCAGCGACAGCGAGATCGCCGTCTGCAACCTCGGTTCTGTCAACCTCGCGCAGCACCTGAAGGATGGCGCACTTGATCAGGTCAAGCTGAAGAAGACCGTGGCGACGGCGATGCGGATGCTCGACAACGTCATCGACATCAACTACTACGCGGTCAAGAAGGCGCGCGATTCCAACCTGCGCCATCGACCGGTGGGCCTGGGCATCATGGGCTTCCAGGACGCGCTGTACGAGACCGGCACGCCGTATGCGTCGGATGCCGCGGTCGACTTCGCCGATCGCTCGATGGAAGCCGTCTGCTACCACGCCTACTGGGCCTCGACCGAGCTCGCTGCCGAGCGCGGCCGCTACTCGAGCTATCCCGGGTCGCTGTGGAGCAAGGGCGTCCTGCCGATCGACACGCTCGACCTGCTCGCCGAGCAGCGCGGGTCGCTCGCCGACGGAGATGCCTCGCTCACGCTGGTCGACATCGATCGCAGCTCGACGCTCGACTGGTCCGTGCTGCGTGCGCGCATCGCCGAGCACGGCATGCGCAACTCCAACTGCGTCGCCATCGCGCCGACGGCGACCATCTCCAACATCGTCGGTGTCGATGCGTCGATCGAGCCTTCGTTCAGCAACCTGTCGGTGAAGTCGAACCTCTCGGGCGAGTTCACGATCGTCAACGAGTACCTGGTCCGCGACCTGAAGAAGGCGGGCCTGTGGGACGAGGTGATGGTCATGGACCTCAAGCACTTCGACGGCTCGCTGCAGCGCATCGACCGCGTGCCCAACCACCTGAAGTCGCTCTACGCGACCGCCTTCGAGATCGAGACGAAGTGGCTCGTCGAGGCTGCGGCTCGGCGACAGAAGTGGATCGATCAGGCGCAGTCGCTCAACATCTACATGGCTGGTGCTTCTGGCAAGAAGCTCGACGAGACCTACAAGCTCGCCTGGCGCCGCGGCCTGAAGACGACCTACTACCTGCGCACGCAGAGTGCGACGGCGGCGGAGAAGTCGACGGTGAAGGCCGGACAGCTCAACGCGGTGTCGAACGGTGTACGTGGTGCGTCACCGGTGGCTGCCGCCACCGCGCTTGCGGGCGACGACGAAGTGGCCAGCGACGTTCGCTTCTGCGCGCTCGACAATCCAGATTGCGAAGCGTGTCAATGAGCACGTCGTCTCGCGATGGCGATGCGACGACACAACAATTTCATGCGCGCGTGTTCGATAACTGTTGGGCACGCCGTTCATTCGCTCGGATAATCGAGCGGCAGAGGAAACCATCCTGATGCTCGTCTGGGAAGAAGACAGAACCGCAGTGAACGTTCATTCCGCCGGCAACGCGCCACGCGCGACGCCGTCGGCGCCATCGTCTCCCGCCGTCACCTCCGCGCCCGCTTCGCATTCCGCCTCGACGCAGCGCGTCAAGGCGTCCGACAAGCGGATCATCAACGGCAGCACCGACGTCAACCAGCTCGTCCCCTTCAAGTACAAGTGGGCGTGGGAGAAGTACCTCGCTGCCTGCGCCAATCACTGGATGCCGCAGGAGGTCAACATGTCGCGCGACATCGCGACCTGGAAGGATCCCAACGGCCTGACCGAAGACGAGCGTCGCATGGTCAAGCGAAATCTCGGCTTCTTCGTCACCGCCGATTCGCTGGCGGCGAACAACATCGTCCTCGGCACGTACCGGCACATCACGGCGCCCGAGTGCCGCCAGTTCCTGCTGCGCCAGGCGTTCGAGGAAGCGATTCACACCCACGCCTATCAGTACATCGTCGAGTCGCTCGGACTCGACGAGAGCGAGATCTTCAACGCGTACCACGAGGTCGCGTCGATCCGCGAGAAGGACGAGTTCCTGATCCCCTTCATCGAGGCGGTGATGAACCCGGAGTTCAAGACGGGCACGCCGGAAACCGACCGAACGCTGCTCAAGTCGCTGATCGTCTTCGCCTGCCTGATGGAAGGCCTCTTCTTCTACGTCGGCTTCACGCAGATCCTCGCGCTCGGCCGTCAGAACAAGATGACCGGCGCCGCCGAGCAGTACCAGTACATCCTGCGCGACGAGTCGATGCACTGCAACTTCGGCATCGACCTCATCAACCAGATCAAGGCCGAGAACCCGCATCTGTGGACCAACGAGTTCAAGGCGGAGATCAAGGACTTGTTCGAGAAGGCCGTCGCGCTCGAGTACCGCTATGCCGAGGACACCATGCCGCGCGGCGTGCTCGGCATGAACGCCTCGATGTTCAAGGGCTATCTGCGCTACATCGCCAACCGACGCGCGGTGCAGATCGGACTGCCCGAGCTGTACCCGAACGAGGACAACCCGTTCCCGTGGATGAGCGAGATGATTGATCTGAAGAAGGAGAAGAACTTCTTCGAGACCCGTGTCATCGATTACCAGACCGGTGGCGCCCTGTCCTGGGACTGACAGGCGTGCCGGACTGAATCAGCAGGAGTGAGTGACCGGGCGATCTGCCCGACGTGTGTGCAAGAGACCGAAGATCGAGATCGCGAGGTCGCATGACCGGTGGCGAAGACCATCGGCTGCGGCCTGCAACCCCGTTCGCCGCACCGCAGCGCCTTTCTTCAGGGCGTGGCGGGCGGCGGATAGCCGGCAGAGTCGACGCGTCGACGACGCTGGTTCAACGTCAACTTGATCAAGGAGAAACGTAATGGCAACTGCGAAAAAAGCCGCCAAGAAGGCGCCGGCGAAGAAAGCCGCCAAAAAGGCCGCGAAGAAGTCGCCGATGAAGAAGATGGGTGCCAAGAAGGCCGCCAAGAAGGCGCCGGCCAAGAAGGCGGCCAAGAAGGCGCCGATGAAGAAGATGGGGGCCAAGAAGGCCGCGAAGAAGGCGCCGGCGAAAAAGGCGGCGAAGAAGACCGCGAAGAAGGCGCCGATGAAGAAGACGGGTGCCAAGAAGGCTGCGAAGAAGGCCGCCAAGAAGGCGCCTGCGAAGCGCGCACCTGCGAAGAAGGCGGCCAAGAAGGCGGCCAAGAAGGCGCCTGCGAAGAAAGCGCCTGCCAAGAAAGCGCCTGCCAAGAAGGCGCCGGCGAAGAAGGCTGCATCGGCCCCGGCCGTCGCGGCCGCTCCGGCCGCCCCGGCGAAGACGACGCTGAGCCCACAGGCGGCCTGGCCGTTTCCGACCGGAAGCAAGCCCTGAGAGGCGTCGAGCGCTTCGGCGCTCGACGTGAAAAGCCCGGCTGCGGCCGGGCTTTTTTTCGTGCGTGGGTCTTACTACGCCGGTGGCACCAGAAGCTCTGGGAAGCTAGCACTGGCGCGGGCTGGCAGGCAGTTAGGTTGCTTCACCCAGGGTCTCCTGGTCGGTTACACCCCGTTGATCCGCCGACAGCCGGCGCTCGCTCGAGACGGGTCGTTTCGCCGCTATCGACGTCGTAGCGTCAGTGGCATCCACTCCAGCCTGGCAAGCCGCGCAGCGTCGGACTGACGTTGACGGCCAACTTCTAGCGGCGTCCAACACGGGTTCTTGTCTCAACGGCAACGCTCAGGACCGTGCCCCGGGCTGAACCCGCAGTGCCGCCAGCACAATCAGCGTGACCAGACAGAAGCCGACCCCGGCAAAGAACGTTGCCGACGGGCCGAACACGTCCCACAGCGCACCGGCGAGCATGCTGGATACAAGCATCGCGATGCCGCTCAAGAGGTTGAAGAAACCGTACGCCGTGCCACGCAGGTCCTCCGGCGCCGTGTCAGCGACCATCGTCGCCAGAAGACCCTGGGTCATGCCCATATGTACACCCCACAGGGCCACGCCCGCCAGCAACATGGTCCAGTGCTGAGCGAACCCGAGCAGCACGTCGGAGGCGATGAGCACGACTAATCCCAGAGAAAGCAGGCCGCGGTGACTCACGGTGTCGGAGAGCTTGCCGAGGGGGTAGGCGGACGCCGCGTAGATCAAGTTCATCGCCACCATCACGAGCGGAACCAGCGACATCGGCACGCCGAGCTGCTGCGCCCGCAGCACCAGGAAGGCCTCACTGAAGCGTGCGAGCGTGAACACAGCGCCGACACCCACCACCCACCAATAGGTCGAGCCGAGGCGCTTCAGCGCTTCCCTGCGAACCGGATTCATTCGAACATGCTCCGCGGTGCGAACGGGCTCCCGAACTCCGACAACGAGCAGGCCGACGCAGATGACAGCGGGCACACATGCCGCCCAGAAGACCGAGCGGAAGTCGTTCGCCCACAACAACATCAAGGTGGTGGCGAGCAACGGCCCCATGAATGCCCCGACCGTATCGAGTGATTGGCGCAGACCGAAGGACGCACCCCGAACATGCTCTGGCGCAATGTCGGCCACGAGTGCGTCGCGCGGAGCGCCGCGGATGCCCTTGCCTATGCGGTCCACAAACCTGGCCGTCACGACGAGACCGATGCCTGATGCGAGTGCGAAGAGCGGCTTGGTGGCGGCTCCCAGGGCGTAGCCCAGAACGGCTAGTCCCTTGCGCTTGCCGATGTAGTCACTGATGGCCCCCGAGAACACCTTCACGATGAGGGCTGTCGATTCCGCGATGCCCTCAATGACTCCGACCGCAAACACGCTGGTCCCGAGCACGGTCACCATGAACATGGGCAGCAGGCTGTGAATCATCTCGGACGAGATGTCCATGAACATGCTGACGAAGCCAAGCACCCAGACGCCGCGTGGAATCTGGGCCAGCGTTGAGACCTTGGACGTCACCGGATTGCCGACACAAGAATCGGTCGGTTGATGCGGCTGCGCCGAGGGTGCGATTTCACTTCTTGCTCCAACCGGTTGACGATAGAGCAGTGAAGCGCCCAACCCGGGAGTCAGGGGCCCGTTTTGCCTAAGACTGCGGCAGTTACAGACCTTGTGCCATCAGCGTGGCACGACCGTCGTGCCTGTTCCTCGGTTCAGTCGAGGAACTGCGTGTCGGCGAAGTCGGCCGGCGCGTCGAGCGGCATCGGCACCGACAGGGCGAGGTCGAGCGGCTCGCGCCGCGCCGCTCTTTCCGACAGGCGCAGCGTTGCCTCGAGGTCGCGGGCACGCCGGCGGCTGGCGTCGAGTCTGGCGGCCTGGCCGCGCTCGGCCTCGAGCGTTTTCGTGACGGACTCGATCTGACGGCGCATCTGCTGCGCCTGCTCGACCAGCATCGACCTGGACTGCTCGCCGGCGCGCAGTCGAAGCATGATCGAGGCGACCTGCCGCCGATACCACCAGCGGCACGAGAGCCACGTCAGCGCGGCCGCGGCAACCGCGCAGGACACGAGAACGACGACGGCGAATCCGGACAGCGGCGGCAGGCTCATCGCGCCAGCTTCGGCACGATCGCCGCCGCCTTGAGCGAGGGCACCGTCAGCCGCCTGCGAAATCGCGACCGATCGTGTGGTTCTGCCCGCCGCGGTGCGCGATCTTGAGCGCGCCCAGGCGGTTGCCGAGCGCCGCCGCACGCTCGAGTGGCCAGCCGCGCTCGAGGCCGACCAGGAGCCCGCCGCGAAACGCATCGCCGCAGCCGGTCGGATCGACGACAGCCGAAGCCGTGACGCCGGCGATGGCGTTGCGCTCGCCATTGCTCCAGATCTCGCAGCCGGCACCACCGAGCGTGACGACGATGCCGCGCAGCGAGGCGTCCTTCGACATCGCCTCGAGTGTCGAGCCGGTCCGCTCGCAGAGCATCTTCGCCTCGTAGTCGTTGACCGCGACCCAGCTCGCGCGGGCGATGAAGCGACGCAGCTCGGCGCCGTCGAACATGGGCAGGCCCTGGCCTGGGTCGAACACGAAGTCGATGCCGGCGGCGGTGAGCTGCTCGGCGTGTTGCAGCATCGCGTCGCGGCCGTCGGGGGCGACGATGGCGATCGTCGCGCCGCTGTCGCCGGGAACCGGCGTCTCGTGCGCGGACTTCATCGCGCCGGGGTGGAACGCGGTGATCTGGTTGTTGTCGGCGTCGGTGACGATGTAGGCCTGCGCCGTCAGCGACCCTTCGACCTGTCGCACGTGCGCCGTGCCGATGCCGAGCTCGGCCAGGCGCTGCCGATAGCCGTCGCCGTCGTCGCCGAGCGCGGCGACGACGATCGGCTCGCCGCCGAGACCGGCGACGTTGTAGGCGATGTTGCCGGCGCAGCCGCCGAACTCGCGGCGCAGCTCCGGCACCAGGAAGGCGACGTTGAGGATGTGCAGCTGGTCGGGGAGGATCTGCTCGGCGAAGCGCCCCGGGAAGACGGCGATGCTGTCGAAGGCGAGCGAACCGCAGACGATGATGGACATGGAGGCTTGCGCCAGCGCACGACGGCGCCGGATCCGGTTCAGGGGTAGAAAATCTCGACGGTGTACCCGGCGACGCGTGTCGCGCCGGCGTCGAGCGTGAGTTGCAGCGGTACTTCGGCCGAAGCAGGAAGCGTCGACGCCGCGCCGAAGTCGCGTGGTGACAGCGCCCGGCGCGCCACCAGACGGCCGTTGGCATCGGTCAGTGCGAGGTCGACCCAGGGCAGCGACAGGGCGTGGCGCGCGCGGCTGCGCAGCGTGACCGCGAGTACGTATCCCTCGCGACCGATCGCCCGCGACAGCGCAGTGCTCTCGACCGTGATCGCGTCGACCTGGCGCGGCGCCTGCAGCGAGCATCCGGCGGCACGGCACCAGGCCGACAGCGCCGGCGCCGTGATCGGCCACTCGGCCGCGATGCGATCGCGGAAATGGTCGGCGAACTGCAGCCCGAACACCACCGCGGCGGCGATCGCGACAACCGCCACGGCGCCCCGCACCGGGCCGCTGCGCCACCGCGCGCGCCGCTCTGCACGGCGCAGGAAGTCGGGCTGATGCGGTCCACCCGAGCTTTCGAGCGGCAGGTCGCCGGCGCCGGTGGTCATCGCCTCGCCCGGCGTCGCGTCGTCGGCTTCGGCCGGATCGCTGAACAGGTCGGAGTCGAAACGGGCGTCGGAGAACTCGTTGCGGTCGCGCTCGCGCACCTTGGCAACCGCCAGCCGATCGCCGTCGGCTCCCCTGCGGTTGCGGAAGATGTGGGCGTCGATCGGATCCGCGAGCAGATCGTCGAGCGACGACGACGGTGCGAAGCCGGCGGCTTCGTCGGCGCCGGCCTCTTCGTCACTCGCCGCTGCTTCATCGACCGCGCTGGGTGCGACGGCCTTGACTGCGTCGGCCGAGGCGGGATGCTCCTCGGTGCGCGGCACGCGACGCGTGCGCTCGAAAGCGGAGTCGCCCGGCGAGGCGGGTGTCGGCGTCGACGTCAGGATTTCTCGCCGGGCCGCGTCGTCGTTGCCGAGATCGAACAGCTCCTCCAGCGCGTTGAACACCGATTCGCAGCGGCCGCAGCGGACCCAGCCCTCGGAAACCTTGAGCTGGTCCTGGACCACGCGAAAAGCCGTGTGGCACGAAGTGCATCGGGTCGCCAGGCTCATGGCGTGTCGGCCTCCGGGCATGCGGCGCGGCAGCCGTGCAGCAAGATCCAGCCGTCGTCGCGGTCGGCGACGCTCAGGTCGAGCCATGGCGCATAGGCGTCGCGCAGATCGTCTTCCTGCCGCTCGAGCACGCCGGCCAGGACGAGGTCGCCGTCGGCCGCGAGATGGCCGGCGAGCAGCGGCGCCAGCAGCTTCAGCGGCGTCGCGAGGATGTTGGCAACGACGAGGGCATAGCGACCGTTGGCGAGTTCGGGCGGCCCGGCGTCCACCGCCACGCCGTTCGCTGAGGCATTCTTCTGCGTCGCCGCAACGGCCGCCGGGTCGATGTCGACCGCGTCGACCGAGTCGGCGCCGAGCACCTTCGCGGCGACGGCGAGGATGCCGGAGCCGCATCCGTAGTCGAGCACACGCTCCTGTCGCGCGCCCGCGCGGCCAGTTGCGGCCGCCACCATCCAGCGCAGCACCATGCGCGTCGTCGGATGGGTGCCGGTGCCGAACGCCATCCCCGGATCGAGTCGCACCACGCGCGTCGCACCTTCGGGCACGCGCGCCCATGTCGGCACGATCCAGAACGACGGCGCGACCTCGATCGGGCCGAACTGCGACTGCGTGAGGCGGACCCAGTCTCGCTCGTCGAGCACGTCGATCGAACGGACCCGGACGCCGCCGTACGCCGCCGCGACGGCGCCGGCCGCGGCGATCGCCGGCGCCTCGCCGTCGAACAACGCGGTGACGCGGGCCCGGCGCCACGCGCCTTCACCGGCGATACCGGGCTCGTCGAACACCGGCTGCTCGTCGGCGCTGCCGGCGTCGGCATCCTCCATCGTCACGGCGAGCGCGCCGCAGGCGTCGGACAGGTGGTCGCAGACGGCGTCGGCGACCGCGGCGTCGACGGTCAGGCCGAGCTCGTGCACGGTCTCAGAACCTGGTTCACAGGTTCTCAGCGCTTGTGCTGCTCGAGCCAGTGCTCGAGATAGTGGATGCTCGTGCCGCCTTCGATGAAGCGGGCATCGACCATCAACTCGCGGTGCAGCGGGATGTTGGTCTGGATGCCCTCGACGACGGTCTCCTGCAGCGCGGTCCGCATCCGCGCCAGCGCCTGCTCGCGGGTGTCCCCGTGGACGATGATCTTGCCGATCATCGAGTCGTAGTTGGGCGGCACGTAGTAGTTCGTGTAGGCGTGCGAATCGACCCGCACGCCAGGCCCGCCCGGCGGGTGCCACATCGTCACCCGGCCCGGCGACGGCGTGAACCGGTACGGATCCTCGGCATTGACCCGGCACTCGATGGCGTGGCCGCGACACTGGATGCTGCGCTGCGGGAAAGGCAGCTTCTCGCCGGCGGCGATGCGGATCTGCATCTGCACGATGTCGATGCCGGTCACCCATTCGGTGACCGGGTGCTCGACCTGCACACGCGTGTTCATCTCGATGAAGAAGAACTCGCCGTTCTCGTAGAGGAACTCGAAGGTGCCCGCGCCGCGATAGCCGATTCGCTTGCAGGCGGCGACACAGCGCTCGGCGATCTTCTCGATCACCCGGCGCGGGATGCCCGGTGCGGGCGCCTCCTCGATGATCTTCTGGTGTCGGCGCTGCATGGAGCAGTCGCGCTCGCCGAGCCAGACGACGTTCTTGTGCGTGTCGGCAAGGATCTGGATCTCGATGTGGCGCGGGTTCTCGAGAAACTTCTCCATGTAGACCGCCCCGTTGCCGAACGCGGCCTGCGCCTCCGCCCGCGTCGTCTGTACCGCCGCGGCCAGGGCGGCCTCTGTGTGCACGACCCGCATGCCGCGCCCGCCGCCGCCGCCGGCGGCCTTGATGATGACCGGGTAGCCGATGGCGCGCGCGGCGCGGACCGCCTCCTTCGGGTCGTCCGACAGGGCGCCCTCGGAGCCCGGCACGCAGGGCACGCCCGCCTTGATCATCGCCTGCTTGGCGGCGACCTTGTCGCCCATCGTCCGGATGGCGTCGGGGGTCGGGCCGATGAAGACGAAGCCGCTGCGCTCGACGCGTTCGGCAAAGTCGGCGTTCTCGGACAGGAAGCCGTAGCCGGGGTGGATGGCCTCGGCGTCGGTCACCTCGGCCGTCGAGATGATCGCCGGCATGTTGAGGTAGCTCAGCGCCGATGCTGCGGGCCCGATGCAGACGGCCTCGTCGGCCAGGCGCACGTACTTGGCGTCGCGGTCGGCCTCCGAATAGACGATGACCGCCTTGACACCCATCTCGCGGCAGGCGCGTTGCACGCGCAGCGCGATCTCGCCGCGGTTGGCGATCAGGATCTTCTTGAACATCAGGCGGCGGCTCCGCAGGCGGCCGTTCGCGGGTCGCTCATTCGATGACGAACAGCGGCTGCCCGAATTCGACCGCTTCGCCGTTCTCGCACAGGATCTCGCGAATCGTGCCGCTGGCGTCGGCCTCGATCTCGTTCATGATCTTCATCGCCTCGATGATGCAGACCGGCTGCCCCTCGACGGCTGGCGAGCCGACCTTCACGAACGGCTCGGAGCCGGGGCTGCCGGAGCGGTAGAAGGTGCCGACCATCGGCGACTTGACGACGTGTCCGGTGTCGGGCGGCGCCCCGTCGGCGGCCGGATCCCCTGCTGCGGCGGTTGTGCCGGCAGGCATCGGCATTCCCGGACCGGACATCGGCTGGCCCGTCATGGCCGGGTGCCACTGCTGTGGCACGGCTTTCACGATGCGCACCTTGCCGTCGGCCTCGGCGACTTCGAGTTCGGAGATGTTCGACTCCGATACGAGGTCGATGAGTGTTTTTAGTTTTCTAAGGTCCATCGGCAATCCCCCTGGGCGGCGCGTGGCCGGGCAGAGGAGGGACTCTAAGCG
>JBBSUK010000006.1:0-45139 GCA_038234975.1 Burkholderiales bacterium | reverse complement strand
GGAAGCGGCACCCGCGTCTCGAACTTCGCGCGGTGCACGCTGAAGTGCGCCTTCACGTTGCGCACGTTGGCGTCGTCGGTGAAAAGGCGCTGCACGAGCGCGTGGTAGCCCGCCATGTCGGCGACGACGACGGTGACGATGAAGTCGGGCCCGGGCGAGACGCGATGGCATTGCTGGACCGCGTCGTCGGCCACGGCGCGGGCCTCGAACGCCGCCAGCGATTCGGCGCTCTGGCGGTCGAGCGTCACCTCGACGATGGCGGTCAGGCCGTGGCCCAGCTTATGCGGCGACAGGATCGCGACGCGCTTCTCCACGATCCCCGCTGAGATGAGCCGGGCGACGCGACGAAGACAGGTCGCGGCAGATGTGTGCGCCTGCTTCGCGAGCGCTTCGTTGGTCATCGATGCGTCGGATTGAAGAATCGAGAGGAGTCGGAGGTCCAGATCGTCGATTAAAACATCCGATGAAGATTGCATTACGGCGAATTGTTGCATGCATTCGATGGATCGAAGAATTTATGCGAAAAAGGATGAAATTCGCAATAAATCGCCTGTTTTGAACTTCTACAGTTCCGCAACCCTTCGGAGTCCACCATGTGCGGAATCGTCGCAGCCGTCAGCCAACGCAACATCGTCCCGATCCTCGTCGAAGGGCTGCGACGGCTCGAATACCGCGGCTACGACTCCTGCGGCGTCGCGGTGCACCGGTCCGGTTCCCTGCAACGGGCACGCAGCACGGCCCGCGTCGCCGATCTGGCGGCCAACATCGTCACCGACGGGCTCGACGCCGGCACCGGCATCGCCCACACGCGCTGGGCCACGCACGGCGCGCCCCTCGTCCACAACGCGCACCCTCACTTCTCGCCCGGGCCGCGGCGAACCGAGGCGATCGAGGGTGGTGCCGCGTCGGGTCTCGACGCCGCCGGCCGCATCGGACTCGTCCACAACGGGATCATCGAGACCCACGACGAGCTGCGCGCCGAGCTCCAGGGCAAGGGCTACACCTTCGAGACGCAGACCGACACCGAGGTCATCGCCCACCTCGTCGACCACGCCTACGAGGGCGACCTGCTCGACGCCGTCGAGCGCGCGTTGCCGCGGCTGCGCGGCGCCTACGCGATCGCCGTGATGTGCCGCGACGAGCCGCAGCGCGTGATCGGCGCGCGCAGCGGCTCGCCGCTGATCGTCGGTCTGGGCACCGAACCCGGCACGGCCGAGAACTTCGTCGCCTCCGACGCGATGGCGCTGGCCGGCGTCACCGACCGCATCGTCTACCTCGAGGACGGCGACGTCGTCGACATCCAGCTCGGCAAGCACTGGATCGTGCGTGCCGACGAGGCCGGCACGTTTCGCCGCGTCGAGCGCGAGGCGAAGACCGTCGTCGCGCACTCGGGCGCGGCCGAGCTCGGGCCGTACCGCCACTACATGCAGAAGGAGATCTTCGAGCAGCCCAAGGCGATCGCCGACACGCTCGACGCGGTGCCCGGCATCTCGCCGGAACTGTTCGGCAACGGCGCCTGGCGCATCTTCCGCGAGATCGAGCAGGTGCTGGTGCTCGCCTGCGGCACGAGCTACTACAGCGGGCTCGTCGGCAAGCAGTGGATCGAGTCGTTCGCGCGGATTCCGGTGGCCGTCGAGGTCGCGAGCGAGTACCGCTACCGCGACAGCGTGCCGAACCCGAAGACGCTCGTCGTCTGCATCTCGCAAAGCGGCGAGACGGCCGACACGCTCGCCGCGCTCAAGCACGCGCGCTCGCTCGGGATGGGCCACACGCTGACGATCTGCAACGTGCCGACGAGCGCGATGGTGCGCGAGTGCGAGCTCGCGTATCTCACGCGGGCGGGCGTCGAGATCGGCGTCGCGTCGACCAAGGCGTTCACGACGCAGCTCGTCGGCCTGTTCCTGCTGGCGCTCGCGCTCGCGCAGACGCGAGACCGGCTCGACGACGCGGCGGAGGCCACGCACCTGAAGTCGCTCCGTCACCTGCCGGTCGCCGTGCAGTCGGTGCTCGCGCTCGAGCCGCAGGTCGTGGCGTGGAGCGAGCTGTTCGCGCGCAAGGAGAACGCGCTCTTCCTCGGCCGCGGCCTGCACCATCCGGTCGCCCTCGAGGGCGCGCTGAAGTTGAAGGAGATCAGCTACATCCACGCCGAGGCCTACCCGGCCGGCGAGCTCAAGCACGGGCCGCTCGCGCTGGTGACGAGCGCGATGCCGGTCGTCGCCGTCGCGCCGAACGACGCGCTGCTCGAGAAGCTGGAGAGCAACCTGCACGAGGTGAGGGCGCGCGGCGGCGAGCTGTTCGTCTTCGCCGACGCGCGGACGCGCATCGAGTCGGGGACGGGCGTGCACGTCATCCGCATGCCCGAACACTACGGCGCGCTGTCGCCGATCCTGCACGTCGTGCCGCTGCAGCTGCTCGCGTATCACACGGCGGTGGCGCGCGGGACGGATGTGGACAAGCCGCGGAATCTCGCCAAGAGCGTGACGGTGGAGTAGCAGAATCCCGCGCATGAGCGGCCATCGCATCCTCTACGGCGACATCCACAACCACAACGCACACGGCTACGGCGTCGGCTCGATCGAGCGCTCGCTCGACATCGCCCGCAGCCATCTCGACTTCTTCGCCTTCACCGGCCACTCGAGCTGGCACGACATGCCGACGATGGAGGGTGGCCGCGAGCGCCACTGGATCAACGGTTTCCGGCGTCTCGAGGAAACCTGGCCGCGCGTGCAGCAGGAGATCGCCGACGGCAACCGCGATGGCGCGTTCTGCGCGTTCCTCGGTTTCGAGTGGCACTCGTCGCAATGGGGCGATCAGTGCGTCGTCTTTCCGGGCGACCACAGGCCGCTGTGCTTCGCCGCGGACCCGCACAGGCTGCGCGCCTTCTGCATGTCGGAATCGGCGCTGATGATTCCGCACCATCTCGCCTACCCGGCCGGGCGGCGCGGCGTCAACTGGGATGCGTTCGACGAAGCCTGCACGCCGGTCGTCGAGATCTACTCCGAGCACGGCAACGGCGAGGACGACCGCGGGCCGTACCCGTACTTCAGCCATTCGATGGGCGGACGCGAGACCGCGCACACCGCGGCGGCCGGACTCGCAGCGGGCTTGCGCTACGGCTTCGTCGGCTCGTCCGACGACCACGCCGGGTTTCCCGGTGCCTACGGCGAAGGTCTGATGGCCGCGCTCGTCACCGAGCACTCGCGCGCCGGCATCTTCGAGGCGATCCGGGCGCGCCGCACCTATGCGCTGACCGGTGACCGCATCGAGCTGGGCTTGCGCGTCGAAGGCGCGCCGATGGGATCGACGATCGATGCCGGACGCGAGGTCGAGGTCGCGTTCGACGTCGCCGGGCGCGACGAGCTCGACGTCGTCGAGGTGATCCAGGACGGTCGCATCGTCCACCGCGCGTTCGCCGATCCGGCGCCGATCCCGCTCGCGACGGGCGTGCCGGTGCAGCTGCGCCTCGAATGGGGCTGGGGCCCGTGGGGCGCGCTGGCGCTCGATCGCGTGTGCGACTGGGCCTTCGAGCTGAAGGTCGACCGGGGCCGGATCGTGCGCTTCTTTCCGTGCCTGCAGTCGATGCCGTTCGACGAGCGTCGGCGCCACCGCTTCGAGCGTCTTGGCGACGACGGCCTCGCGATCCGCTCGTACACCGCGCGCCAGGGCGCCTACCGCGAGAACCCGAACCAGAGCGTCGTCGTCGAGCTCGAGGGCGACGCGGCGACGGTGCTGGAGCTCGGCATGAGCGAGCCGGTCGAGGGCCGGCAGCGCGTCGGCCTCGATGAGCTCGCACGCGGCTCGTGCCATGCGTTCACCGGGCCTTTCCCGAGCGAGGGATGGCAGTGGCACCGCATCGTGCCGCGCGCCGCCTCGGCGCTGTCCGGGCGCTGTACGCTCGCGGTGCCGCAGCAGCGGTCTCACGTCTACCTGCGCGCTCGCCAGCGCAACGGCCACATGGCGTGGGCCAGCCCTGTGTTCCTGAACTACCGTTGAAGGAGGCGAGGGGGAATGCGGATCGAATCGATCGAGGTCTTTCCGGTGCGCCTGCCGTTGAAGGCGGTGCTGACGCTGCCGAGCGGTCCGTCGCGCAGCCTCGACGAAGGCAAGCGCATCGCCCTCGTCAAGCTCACCGATCGCGACGGTCATGTCGGCTGGGGCGAGGCGGGCCCGTCGCGCCGCTGGTCGGCCGAGACGCTCGAGTCGTGCGTCAGCTCGATCCGCGCCTACCTCGCACCGGCCGTCATCGGCCACGACCTCTTCGACATCGCCGGGCTGCACGAGAAGATGAACCGCGAGCTCGCCGTCGGCATCGACCCGGGCCAGCCGATCGCCAAGTGCGCGATCGACCTCGCGGTGCACGACCTGATCGGCAAGCGCCTCGGCATTCCGCTGCAGAGCTGGCTCGGCGCGAAGCGTGCCGACCACGTGACGCTGGCGCGCCTGGTTTCGGCGGCGACGCCCGAAGAGGCCGCGCGCATCACCCGAGAGGCGCGCGCCGAGGGCTACGTCGGGTTCAAGGTCAAGGTGGGGCACCACAAGGCGCTCGATGCCGACATCGTCCGTGCCGTCGTCGAGGCTGCCGAAGGCGGCTACGTCTGGGCCGATGCGAACCAGGGCTGCACGCTCGAGGAGGCGCTGCGCCTCTCGCGGGCGATGGCGCGGCTCGGCATCACGCTCTTCGAGCAGCCGGTGCCGATGAGCGACGTCTATGCGATGCGGAAGCTCGTCACGGCGAGCGGCCTCACGATCGCGCTCGACGAGGCCGCGATGGGCCTGCCCTACGTGATCGAGCTGATCCGCCGCGATGCGGTGGAGGGCCTCGCGATCAAGATCTCGAAGACCGGCGGCCTCCACTACGCGCGCCAGATGTGCGACCTTGCCCGCAACGCCGGGCTTGCGCTGATCGGCTCCGGGCTGATGGACGCGCCGCTCGGCTTCGCCGCGTCGGTGCACCTGTTCGCGGCCTACGGCATCGAGCTGCCGGTCGATCTGAACGGCCCCCAGTTCATCGCCGAGGACTACCTCGCCGAGCCGCTGCCGATCGAACGCCAGGTCGCGAAGGTGCCGACCGCGCCCGGGCTCGGCGTGGTCGTCGACGAAGCCAAGGTCGCGAAGTTCGCCCTGAACCTGACTCTCTAGGAGCACACCGCATGCGCGCATGGCTGGCCCTGTTGATCCTGTCGTTCGCAAGCCTGGCCCAGGCCGACGTGTGGCCTTCGAAGTCGGTCAAGATCGTCGTCGGCTTTCCGCCTGGCGGCTCGACCGACACCACCGCGCGGCTGCTTGCCGCCAAGCTCACGGACGCCTGGCATCAGCCGGTCGTCGTCGAGAACCGCCCGGGGGCCGGCGCCAACATCGGCACCGCGTACGTCGCGCACAGCGCCCCCGACGGCTACACGATCCTGCTGGTCACGACGGCGATCACGATCAGTCCGACCGTCTTCGCGAGTCCCGGCTACGACGCGCTGAAGGATCTCGCGCCCGTGATGCTGGTCTCGACGATCCCGAACGTGCTGGTCGTCAACCCGAAGGTTCCGGCGCAAACGATCGGCGAGTTCATCGCGCATGCGAAGGCCCATCCGGGTGAGCTCAACTTCGCCGCACCCGGGGTCTCGAGCGGGCAGCGCATGACCTTCGAGCTGATCAAGCAGGTCACCGGGACCGACATCGTGATGGTGCCGTTCGGCGGTGGTGCACCGGCGCTGCAGGCGGTGCTCGCCGGCCAGGTGCAGGCGATGATCGTCAACGTCGCCGAGGCGACGGGCTACGTGCGTTCGGGCAAGCTGCGCGCCCTCGCGACGACGACCGCCCAGCGCGCACCGATGCTGCCCGAGGTGCCGACGCTCGCCGAGACGGTCGCCCCCGGCGTCGACACCGCGGTCTGGCAGGGCATTCTGGTTCCGACCGGCACGCCGCAGCCGATCATCGCGAAGATCCGCCACGACATCGCCGCCGCGCTAGCGCAGCCCGACGTCGCAGCCCGCCTCGGCGGGCTCGGCATGAACATCGTGCCCGACAACCCGGAGGCGTTCGGTCGCTTCCTGCGCACCGACATGCAGACCTGGAAGCGCGTCGGCGTCGCCGCCGGCGTCAAACCCGAGTGAGAAGGAGCGTCACCATGCCGTCCATCCGAACCCTGACCGTCGCGGCCCTTGCCGCCGTGGCGGCCGTTGCGGCGCCGCTCGCCGCTGCCGCCGATGCGTGGCCGGCCCGTCCGATCCGGATGCTCGTCGGCTTTCCGCCTGGCGGTTCGACCGACCTCTCGGCTCGTGTCCTCGCGGCCAAGCTGACGCAAAGCCTCGGGCAGACCGTGGTCGTCGAGAACAAGGCCGGCGCGAGCGGCAACATCGCCGCCGATGCGGTTGCGCAAGCAGCGCCCGACGGCTACACGCTGCTGGTCGCGGCCACGTCGTTCGCGGCCGCACCGGCCTTCTTCGACAAGCTCGGCTGGGATCCGGTCAAGGATTTCACGCCGATCTCGCTGGTCGCGACAGTGCCGATCCTGGTCGTGACGACGCCGTCGCTGCCGCTGAAGACGCTGCCCGAGCTGGTCGCCTACTCGAAGGCGCATCCGCGCGAGCTCAACCTCGCGTCGCCGGGCGCGACGACGCTGACGCGGCTCTCCGGCGAAATGTTCCGTCAGGTCGCAGGGCTCGACTGGGTCACCGTCAACTTCAAGGGCGGCGCGCCGGCGATGCAGGACATGCTGAGCGGCCGCGCGCACGTGATGTTCGCCAACATCTCCGACGTGATCGCGCAGGTGAAGTCGGGCAAGCTCGACGCGCTCGCGGTGACGACGTCCAGGCGCAGTTCGGTCGTGCCCGACGTGCCGACGCTCGCCGAATCGGGCTACCCGGGCTTCGCGTTCGCGACCTGGCAGGCGGTGGTCGGCCCGCGGGGCATGCCGCCTGCGATCGTCGAGCGCCTGAACGCCGCGATCCGCGACGCGCTGGCGGCGCCCGACGTCAAGGCGCAGTTCCTGACGTTCGGCACCGAGGCCGAAAGCAGCTCGCCGCAGGCGCTCTCGCAGTTGCTCGCCGCCGAGGTGGCGAAGATAGACAAGGTCGCGAAGTCGGTGAATGCGAAGCGCGAGTAGCAACGCGCGCCCTGCGCCGATCCATCGGGCGGACGCTATCCGCTGACATCGCCGCCGCCCCCGAGGTGCGTCAGCGGCAACGTCCGCCCGCGCTTGGTCGAACGCAGGCAGAAGCTGGTCTGGATGGCGCTGACGTTGGGCAGGCCGCCCAACCGGTTGAGCATCACCGAGGCGTATTCGTCCATGGAGCCGGTGACGATCTCGAGGATGAAGTCGAACGTGCCGGTGAGCGCGTGGCACGAGATCACCTCGTCGATCGCGTCGACGGCCGCCAGGAACCGGCGCGTTGTCTCGGGTCCGTGCTTGTCGAGGTTGATGTGCACGAAGGCGGTGACACCGAGGCCCACCTTGCCACGGTCGAGTTCGGCGCGGTAACCGGTGATCGCGCCCGACTCCTCCAGTCGCTTGACGCGGCGCAGGCAGGGGGTCGGAGAAAGCGCGACGCGCTCTGCCAGTTCCACGTTCGAGATTCGACCGTCCTCCTGCAGGGCCGAGAGGATGCGTGCGTCGATCCGGTCCATCGATGCGGTTGCCATCGGCGTTCCTTTCGTGTTTAGTCGAATATGCTCTAAAAACGTCGAAGCAAGGCTTATCATGCCATCCGTGTAAAAAAAGCTGTCGGGATTCGCTCGTTTTCGCCACGGCCGCGCGTCTACGATGTGCTCGTTGAAGGTCTGAGTCGTCGACACAAGCCGCGTGGGAATTTCGAGTTTTTCAAAGGACTACTTCGAAGCGAGGTCACGGTTCCACACCGCGGCGGTTGCTTGCGATGCTCGACTGGAAACGTTCGAGTGCCCCGCGACGGGGCCGGCCGGCGAGAAGCTGACGACGAACACGGCGTGGCTGGGCGACGCAGCGGCGCGAAAGGTGATGGTCGTGATCTCGGGCACCCACGGCGTCGAAGGGTTCTGCGGCTCGGCCTTCCAGCTCGATTGGCTGTCCACCCGCGGCGCGGCAGCGCTGCCCGACGGCACCGCGATGCTGCTGATCCATGCCATCAACCCGTACGGCTTCGCCTGGCTGCGCCGGGTCACGCAGGAAGGCGTCGATCTCAACCGCAACTTCGTCGATTCGACCCGCCCCGCGCCGTCGAATCCGGGCTACGACGAGATCGCCGACGCACTGCTCCCCTCATCGCTCACGGGGCCGGTCGCGCAGGCCGCCGATGCCCGGCTCGCCGCGTATCGAGAGCAGGTCGGCGACCTGGCGTACTTCCGTACGGTGGCGAGCGGCCAGTACACGCATGCCGACGGTCTGTTCTATGGCGGCCGCGAACCGACGTGGTCGAACCGCACGACCCACGAGATCATCGCCCGACACCTCGCCGACCGGCCCGACGTCGCCGTGGTCGACTTCCACACCGGCCTCGGCCCGTTCGGCTATGGCGAGCCGATTACCGACTACGCCGTCGGCAGCGCTGGTTCCGATCGCGTGCGGATGTTCTGGGGCGACTCGGTCACCGAGTCGGCGAAGGGCCAGACGCTGCCGATGGTGAAAGACGGCTCGACGCACTACGGTTACCAGCGCGCCCTTCCCGACACCCGCGTCACGTTCGCCACGCTTGAGTTCGGCACCTACGACCGCGACACCGGTCGCAAGGCGCTGCGCGCCGATCACTGGCTGCACAAGCACGGCGACCCGCTCGGTCCCGAAGCCGCGCCGATCCGCCAGGCGCTGCGGCGGCAGTACTTCCCCGACACCGCCGACTGGAAGGAAGCCGTCCTCTTCCGCGGCCACCAGATCGTGCGCATGGCCATCGATGGCCTCGACGATCGCCATGCCGAGACGGGCCACTCCTAGGCGGCGCGTCACCCACCCGATCCATCCGACATCCATGAAGGGCCAGCCCATGAACAAGAAGCCGAATCGACCGTTTCGAGCCACCACCGTTTTTGCCGTCCTCGCGTTGGCCACGCTCTGCTCGATGCCGGCCGCCGCCGCGACCTTCCGCTGGGCCGGCGCCGGCGACGTGAGCGTGGTGGACCCCTACGCCCGCAACGAAACCTTTTTGCTGACGTTCAACGCCAACATCTACGAGCCGCTCGCCCGCCGCAACAAGGAGCTCAAGCTCGAGCCGGCGCTCGCGGTGAAGTGGGGGCAGGTGACGCCGACGACCTGGTTCTTCGACCTGCGCCCCAACGTCGCGTTCCAGGACGGCACGCCGTTCACGGCCGACGACGTGGTGTTCTCGCTCAACCGCGCGAACGGCCGTGGTTCGAACATGCTCGCCTACTTCTCGACGCTCAAGGCGATCCGCAAGGTCAACGACCTGCGGGTCGAGATCGACACCAGCCGCGTCGACCCGCTGCTCGCCTCCAAGTTCGCAGCGCTCGGCATGATGTCGAAGGCGTGGGCGGAAAAGCACAACGCCACGGTCGTCGCCGACCTGACGAAGAAGGAAGAGGGCTATGCCAATCGCAACGCGATGGGCACCGGCCCGTTCATGCTGAAGGAGCGCCGCGAGGGCGAGCGAACGGTGCTCGTGCGCAACCCGAACTGGTGGGACAAGCCGACCCACAACCTCGACACCGTCGTCTACACGCCCATCGCCAATCCGGCCACGCGCGTCGCCGCGCTGCGCTCGGGCGACATCGACATGATCTACGACGTGCCGCCGCCCGACATGGACGGGCTCAAGGCCGACCCGGCGCTCAAGGTGATGGAAACGCCGGAAACGCGGGTCGTCTTCCTCGGCTTCAACCAGGAAGTGGCGGAGCTGCCGGAGTCGAACATCAAGGGCAAGAACCCGTTCAAGGACCGCCGCGTGCGCGAGGCGATCTACCGATCGATCGACGTCGAGGCGATCCGCAAGTCGATCATGCGCGGCCAGGCCTACCCGACCGCGTTGCTCGTGGCGCCGGTGATCAACGGCTACACGAAAGACCTCGACAAGCGCCCCGCCATGCTGACGCGCGACGAGGCCAGGAAACTCCTCGCCGACGCCGGCTATCCCGACGGCTTCACGACCGGGATGGATTGCCCGAACGACCGCTACGTGAACGACGCGGCGATCTGCCAGGCCGTTGTCGCGATGCTGTCGAAGATCGGCGTCAAGGTCGACCTGATGGCGCAGCCCCGCAGCGGCTTCTTCGGCAAGCTGATGCGCAAGGGCGACTACTCGCCCGGCAAGACCAGCCTCTACCTGATGGCGTGGTCGCCGGCGTCGACCTACGACGTTCACAACGTGCTCGATTCGCTGCTCGAGACCCCCTCGGCGACGACGAGGCGAGGCCAAGCCAACATCGGCGGCTACTCCAACCCGGCCTTCGATGCGCTGGCCGAGAAGATCGACAACGAACCCGATCCGGCCGTGCGCATTGCACTGATACGCCAGGCGACCAAGATCTACGTCGACGACTACGCCTACATCCCCTTGCACCAGCAAGCGCTCGTGTGGGCGATGCGCAAGAACATCGATCTGTTCCAGCCGGCCGACAACAGCATCCCGATGCGCTGGGTCACCGTCAACTGAAGGCAGGAGCTTCGACGATGCGACTCACCGACGACCAACTGCGCCGGTTCGACGTAGACGGCTTCCTGATCCTGCCGAACACCTTCTCGCACGAGGAGGTCGACGTGCTGCGCGCCCAGATGCCGGCGCTGTTCGCCGAGCAGCGACCGGAGAACACGCGCGAGGCCGGCAGCCAGGCCGTTCGCAACCTGCTCTCGCTGCATCGGCGCAACGAGATGTTCGCGCGGCTCGTGCGGCATCCACGCCTCATCGGCCCCGCGATGCAGCTGCTGGGCGAAGACGTCTACGCGCAACAGGTGAAGATCAACCCGAAGGCCGGCTTCGACGGTGTCGGCTACGACTGGCACTTCGACTTCGCCACGCACCACAAGCGCGACGGCGTGCCCGAGCCGCGGGCCCTCAACTTCCACGTCCTGATGGACGACGTGACCGAGTTCAACGGCCCGCTGATCTTCGTGCCCGGTTCGCACAAGCGCGAGATCGCGCTGCAGCGCAGCGTGGACGGCGAGAAATGGGAGCTCTGGACGGTCCCGAGCGCAGCAGTGGCCGAGCTCGTCTTCGATCTCGGCATGGTGTCGGCGAAGGGCCCCCGCGGCACGCTGCTCATCTTCGGCGACAAGCTGCTGCACGTCTCGGGGCAGAACGTCTCGCCGTATTCGCGCTGGATGTTCTCGCTGATCCTGAACCCGGTGTCGAACGGCGCGACGAACGAGGTGCCGGAGATGGCGCACGAGCGCGACCGTACGCCGATCAAGCCACTCGCCGACGACTGCCTGCTGCAGCCCGCGACCCGCATCGCGGCTTGACGCGGTGGCCGCCGCGCGCGAGCATTTCGAGGCCTCGCTCGAGGCGGTCGATCCGGAGCTGGCGGCGCTGGTGGTATCCGAGGCGCGGCGCCAGGCGGGCTGTCTCGACCTGGTCGCCTCCGAGAACCACGTCAGCCGTGCGCAGCTCGAGGCGGCGGGCAGCATCCTCGGCAACAGTACCGTCGAAGGCTATCCCGATGCACGTTTCCTCGAGGCGTCGCCGCAGGTCGATGCGATCGAACGCCTGGCCATCGCCCGCGCATGCCAGGTGTTCAGATCGCGCTTCGCCAACGTGCAGCCTCACTCGGGCACGCAGGCCAACCAGGCGGTGTTCCTGGCGCTGCTCGCGCCGGGCGACACGGTGCTGTCGATGAGCGTGGCGGCCGGCGGACACTTCAGCCACGGGGAGCGTTCCAGCCTCTCGGGCATGTGGTTCCACGCCGTGCACTACGGAGTCGACGCGGCGACCGGGCTGATCGACTACGACGAAGCCGCGCGACAGGCGCTGCGACATCGCCCGAAGCTCGTCATCGCCGGCGCTTCGGCCTATCCGCGTGCGATCGACTTCGAGCGGTTCGCGGCGATCGCCCGTTCGGTCGGCGCGCATCTGCTGGTCGACATCGCCCATGTGGCCGGGCTCGTTGCCAGCAGCCTCTTTCCGAACCCGTTTCCGCACGCGCACGTCGTCACGTCCACCACCTACAAGAACTTTCGCGGCGTTCGCGGCGGGCTGATCCTCTGCAACGATCCGGCGCTCGCCGCGCGCATCGACGCTGCGCTGTGCCCCGGCCTGCAGGGCACGCCGATGGTCAACCTGATCGCCGGCAAGGCAGTTGCCTTTCTCGAGGCGCTGCAGCCCGCGTACCGCGCCTACTGCGTTCAGGTGCTCGCCAACGCGCGGGCCCTTGCGGCGGCGCTCGTGCGTGCCGGCGTCCACGTGACAACCGGCGGCAGCGACACGCCTTTCGTCATCGCGGACCTCCGCCCCCTTCGGTGCGACGCGACCGAGGCCGTGCGGCGTCTCGCGGGCGTCTGCATCGGTGCCAGCGGTGCCCCGGTGCCGGGCGATGCCGGAGGCATGGCGCGCGCCGCCGGCCTTCGACTGGGTGTCTCCTCGCTGACGACGCGCGGCATGGGTGAAGCCGAATGCGAGGAGGTGGGCGCCATCGTCGCGCGTGTCCTACGCCTGCCCGACGCCACGCTCGATGGCACCACGAGCGCAGCGCTCCTGCAGCGCGTCTCGGCACTCTGCACCCGCTTCCCGCTCTACGCCACAGCCGTCACCTGACAGGCGGCCCGACGATCTTCATCGCACTGCTCGGGGTTTGCCCGGAGGGTGTCTGGTATTGGCCGTCGATTCCGTTTTATCGCAGTAGGCCCTTCGCGATCAGGCGAACGTGCCTCCACCGAAGGAATCGTCATGCCAGCACGCCAGAGCAGCGCCAGCACGAGCCTGGGGAATCGCGGCACCGTCGGCGCGATGGCAGCACGTGGCCAGCGTCGGCCGCGCAGTGGCGCCGTCCTGGCTTTCGCCCTCGCGGCGGCGGCTGTGGCGCTGACGCTCACCACCGTGCCGACATTCGCCGCCACCGACCCGGCGGCCGACGACGACACGCCGGTCCCCGGCCGCGAGCGCCATCGAAACCCGAGCGGCGTCGCCCTGACCATCAGCGCCACCGGTCGAATCGATCGCACCAATCCCTTCTTCACCAGCATCGGCACCAACGGCCGCACCTGCGAGACCTGCCACCAGGCGCAGGAGGGCTGGTCCATCACGCCGAGAGGCATCCGGGAGCGCTTCGAGGCGACGCGCGGAACCGACCCGATCTTTCGCACCAACGACGGCTCGAACTCGCCCCGTGCCGACGTCTCGACGCCACGCGCGCGTCGCGCCGCCTACGGCATGCTGCTCGACAAGGGGCTGATCCGCGTCGGCCTGCCGATGCCGCCGAACGCCGAATTCGACCTCGTCGGCGTCGACGATCCCTACGGCTACGCGTCGGCCGCCGAGCTGTCGCTGTTCCGCCGACCCCTGGCGGCGACCAACCTGCGCTTTCTGAGCACCGTCATGTGGGACGGTCGCGAGACCTTCGCCGACCCGGCATCGACCGACTGCCTGTTCGGGACGATGTCGTGCTTCGCGAGCGTCCGCTTCAACCTGCTGCACCAGGCCGGCTCGGCGACCGACGGCCACGCGCAGGCCGTCGTCGGCGCGCTGACCGATGCCGAGCGCCAGGCGATCGTCAGCTTCGAACTCGGCCTGACGACGGCGCAGGTGCGCGACGATGACGCCGGACGGCTCATGGTCCACGGCGCCAGGGGCGGCCCGATCGCCTTGCAGGTGCAACCCTTCTACTTCGGCATCAACGACACCCTCGTCGGCGACTACCGCAGCCACGCGAGCTTCACGCCCGAGGTCATGAAGCTGTTCGATTCCTGGCAGTCCTACATCCCGGACGACCGGCGAGCCGACCCGGAAGGGCGCGACCGCGGCGTCGCCGTTGCCCGCCGTGCCGTCGCGCGCGGGCAGGCGCTGTTCAACACCAAGCCGATCGCGATCGCCGGCGTCAAGGGCCTCAACGATGCGCTCGGCCAGGCGGTCATTCCCGGAACGTGCACCACCTGCCACAACGCGCCCAACGCAGGCGATCATTCGGTGCCGATGCCGCTCGACATCGGCCTGACCGCCGCCAGCCGCAGGACGCCCGACCTGCCGCTCTACACGCTGCGCAACCGGACGACCGGCGAGGTGACGCAAACGAGCGACCCGGGTCGCGCGCTCGTCACGGGGCGCTGGCTGGACATCGGCAAGTTCAAGGGGCCGACGCTGCGCGCCCTGGCGGCGCGGGCACCGTACTTCCACAACGGCTCGGCGAAGAACCTGCATGAGGTGGCACGCTTCTACGACGAGCGCTTCGGCATCGGCTTCACGCAGCAGGAGAAGGACGACCTGGTGGCGTTCCTGAAGGCGCTCTGAAACGTGGCGCTTCGATTCCGCGGCTTCTCGCCGCGGAACCGGCGGAGCGAAGGGGTCCGCGGGCTCTGGCCCAGCCTTGCCGCGCCGCGTCGCCCGCGCACAATGGACTGCATGAGCACGGCCCCGTGGACACCGGCCGGGGCGCCGCCGCGATCGCCGGCACCGGCGCCGTCGGCAAGCGATGCGCTGTTCGCGGAGCTGTACCACGAACTGCGTCGATTGGCGCGACGCGAGGTGGCACGGTTCGATGCGGGGGCAGGGTCGAGCGCGACGACGCTGCTTCATGAAGCGTGGCTGTCGATGGCGAACCGGCCCGGCCTCGCGTTCGCCGACCGCGGCGCGTTCCTCGCCTATGCGGCGCGGGCGATGCGCCACGTGGCGATCGACCGTGCGCGCGAGCGCGGCGCGCAAAAGCGCGGCGGCGGGCTCGACATCACCTCGCTCGACACCGAGATCGCCGAGCAGTGCGGCCAGCCCGAGGACCTGACGCGCGTCGGCGACGTGCTCGACGAGCTGGCGGCGCTCGAGCCGGCGCTGGCGAGCATCGTCGACCTGAAGTTCTTCTGCGGCTTGACGATGACCGAGATCGCGGCGTTGCAAGGGGTCTCGGAGCGGACCGCGCAACGGCAGTGGGAGAAAGCGCGGCTCTATCTCTTTCGCGGCCTTCGGTGAAACCGTGAGCGTCGAGCACGCCGAGCGATGGAAGCGGCTGAGCCCGCTCCTCGACGATCTGCTCGACCTCGATCCGGCCGGGCGGATCGAGCAGATCGCGTCACTTCGCGCACGCGACCCCGGGCTCGCCGACGAGCTCGCAGCGTGCCTGGCCGACGCCCAACGCGCCGACGCCGCGGGGTTTCTCGCCGGCAGCGCCGAGCCGCCGGTGTTCGGCGGCGATGGTGCGGCCGGCGGCCTGGCCGGGATGCGCATCGGCGCCTACGTGCTGGAAGCACCCCTGGGCGCCGGCGGCATGGGCGCGGTCTGGCGCGGCCGTCGTGCCGACGGCCGCTTCGCCGGCAAGGCGGCAGTCAAGCTGCTGCACCTGTCGCTCGTCGGCCCGGACGGCAGCCGCCGCTTCGAACGCGAAGGCGCGATCCTGGCGAAGCTTTCGCATCCGCACATCGCCAGGCTGCTCGACGCCGGCGTCACGCCGCATGGGCAGCCCTACCTGATCCTCGAGCTCGTCGACGGCAATCGGATCGACCGCCATTGCGACGCTGAACGGCTGCGGATCGACGAGCGGATCGACCTCTTTCTCGACGTGCTGGCTGCCGTCGCACACGCGCACCGGCATCTCGTCGTCCACCGCGACATCAAGCCGGCAAACATCCTAGTGACCGCCGAAGATGGCGTCAAGCTGCTCGACTTCGGCATCGCCAAGCTGCTGCGCCTCGAAGGCGACGAGGCGCCTGCCGATCTCACCGCTGCCGGCCGTGGCGCCTTGACGCCCGGCTACGCCGCCCCCGAGCAGTTGCTCGGCCAGGAGGTGACGACGGCGACCGATGTCTATTCCCTCGGCGTGCTGCTCTTTCAGCTCCTCGCCGGCATGCATCCGACAGCGCCCTCGAATGCGACCGCGGGCGAGGTCGTGAAGGCGACGCTCACCGACGACCCGCAGCGCCTCTCGAACGCCATGACGGCGAGCCGCGGCGTCGGCGCCGACGAGGCGGACCGCATCGCGGCCGGGCGCGACACGTCGCCGGCGCGGCTGCGCAGGGAGCTCGGGGGCGACCTCGACAACATCGTCGCCAAGGCCTTGCGCAAGGCTCCCGCCGAGCGATACGCGACCGTCGACGCTTTCGCCGCCGACCTTCGCCGCGGGCGCCGCGGCGAACCGGTGAGCGCGCGCGGCGATTCGCTCGCCTATCGCACCTCGCGCTTCGTCACCCGCCACCGCGGTGCGGTCGCCGCCGGGATGCTGACGATCGCGGCCATCGTCGCCGGGCTCGTCGGCACGATCAGCCAGGCTCGCCGCGCCGAACTCGCCGCCGAACGGGCGAATCTCGAGCGCGACGCGGCGCTGCGCGATCTCATGTTCGCGGGTGCGTCGCGCGATCTGCTCGGGTTCGTGTTCAGCCAGAACACCGGCGTCCCGCTCAAGGCGTCGGAGCTGCTCGAACGTGCGGAGAAGCTCGTCGATCGCCAGTACGCCGACGACCCGATGAGCCGTGGCCGCCTGCAGGTCGCGCTGGCAACCCAGTACGGCAACGTGATGGAGTACGAGAAGTCGAAGCAGGTGCTGCTGAAGGCCCAGGCGTCGGCAGCAAGCGCCAGCAGCCCGGCGCTTTCGAGCAACATCGACTGTCTGCTCGCCGCGACCCTGGGCGACCAGAACGAGCCTGAGCGCGCCATGGCCCTGTTCGACCAGACGATCGGGCGGCTGCGCACCGACATTCGCGACGAGAACTCGATCCTGGCCAATTGCCTGCACATGCGCGCCGACCTGCATGCGCATCTCGGCCAGCCGCGGGCGATGCTTGCCGATGCGCAGGCAGCGCTCGCCGCGCTCGCCACGCCTCGCCCGGACGAACGCGCCCTCGTCAATTCGTTGCGGGTCGTCGCTGCAGAGGCCCTGGGGCGCCTGGGTCAGACGGCGCAGGCCATCGCAGGCTACGAGAAGTCCCTGGCCGAGATGGAAAGCCTGGGTCGCCAACAAAGCTCCCAGGCTGTCGTTCGCTACGCCAACTTCAGCCGCATGCTCTACGTCGCGGGCCAGTCGTTGCGCGCTGCCGAAGTGGCCGCCCGGGGTCTCGAGGTTTCGCGCGGCGCGGAAGGCGTCAACGAGCTCGACGCCATCCTGAAGGGCAACCGTGCGCGCGCGCTCGTCGAGCTCGGTCGCTTCGACGAAGCGAAGGCCCTGACCGAGCAGGCGCTCGCCTCGGCGCTCGAGCGCAACGACGTTCGCTGGTCGGGCACGTTCGCGCTCTATGGCGGGCCCGCGTGGTGCGCCACCGTCGACGCCGCGCGATGCGCCCGGATGCTGGCGATCGCCCGCGACAAGCTGACGGCGGTGCTGCCGAAAGGCCATCCGACGCTCGGTGCCGTCGAGGTGTTCGCGGCGCGGCTCTCGCTCGCACGGCAGCAGACCGGCGCTGCCCGCGAGCAGTTGCAGCGGGCGCTGGCCCTCTTCGACGCGGCGAAGGAAAAGCCGCCGCAACGCATCGAGGCGCTGGCGTTGCTGGCGCGGCTAGAACTGCAGGCGGGCGACGCCGCAGCAGCGTCGCGAGACGCGACCCAGGCTGTCTCCTGGGGGCGCGACGCGGCGACGGGCCTGCCGGCCAGCGAGTGGCTCGGCCAGGCCCTCGTCGCGCAAGCGCTCGTGCAGAGCGCCGCGGGCGACCGGGCCAGTGCCCGCGCCGGGCTGGAAGAGGGCGTCGTGCAGTTGGACGCTGCACTCGGCGGCGATGCGCCGGCGACACGCGAAGCCCGGGCGCTGCTCGCTGCAGCGTGACGACGGCGAGCCGGCGCTCGACCCGACAGACGAAGACGCGGCCGTGGGCGGCGCTGTCGGTCTCAGTTCGTGTAGTGCGACTTGACGAACTTGGCCATCTCGTTGGCACCGTGGAAGACATCGGCGATCTGCTGCGCCACCATCAAGACGCCGTCGTTCTCGTCGAACACGACGGTCATCGCCTGCAGCGCCGGCGTGCCAAGGGAGGCGACCACCAGGGGATAGTGGCCGATCGCGTCGGGCGCGGTCGCGGTGACGTGGCTCGCCAGCGCGCGCAGGCCGCGCGAGACCGCTGCCGCTTCGCGGTTGGCCTTCTCGAGCGCGATCGCCTGCACGCTCGGGTTGGCCTCGCCGAGCAGCAGCTTGCAGTCGGCGACGAGCGAGATCGCGCCGCCCTTGGCGACCTTGTTGCAATCGTTGATGAAGTCGAGCGCGGCTTCGCGGACCGTCTCGTCCTTGCACCAGCGGATGAACGCGGCGGCCATGCTGATCGCCGCGAGCTCGGCCTGGACGACGACGGTGATGACGGCAAGCGGCCCCGCAACCTCCTGGCCGAGCAGAAGGGGCGCAGCGTCGACAGCGAGGTTTGCGGCCGACGAGGCGATCTCGCCATAGTCGCGGTTGGCGATTGCCGTGATCAGCTTGACGTAGTCGGCGATGACGGCGGCGTAGCTGCCGGCCTTGGCGATCGACTTCGAGACCTTCTCCAGCTTCTCGAACTTGCCGAGGAGCTTTTCGAGCTGCTCGACGGCTTCCTTTCCGGCCTTGGTCGCGCCCTTGGCGAGGATGAAGGCCTTGCGCGCCCCGACCACGGCCTTGCCGATCTTGCTCGAGGTCTCGAGGAAAGCGCCGGTCGCCGACGTGACCTTGGCAACGAGCTCGGCTGCGGTGCTGGCGATGCCGGCCTTGCGCGCCGCCTCGAGCTTCTCCTCGATGGTGCCCTTGAGCATGACCAGCTCGACGATCTCCTTCACCTGGCCAGGCGCCTCCAGGCCGGCGAGCTTGCCTGTTCCCGCGGCGAGCTTGAGGCTTTCCTCGAAGACCTTCTTCGCCTCCTCGAGCTCCCGCTCGGCCCTCGCCAGCTTCGGTGCCATCTGCGCCGTGTCGGGCGCTTCGAGGTCGCTCTGCGTCTCGGCGTCGCGTTTGGCCTCCCAGTAGGCAGCGGGGGTGAACCACTTCTTGTCGAGCCAGCCGAGCTGCTCGAGCGCGCCGTTGATCTGTTGCGTCGTGAGCCCGTCCTCGACCTTGGTCGACTTGACCACCTCGCTGCGCAGTTCGGATTCGATCGACTGCCAGACCGCGAGCGCGCCGCCCGCCATCTTCGGCACCCGTACCTGGGCGATCGCCGCGTGCAACGCCGCCAGCAGGCCACGGTGGCGGCCGATCAGGTCGTTCGGATCGGACGGCGAGACATCGATCGCCTTCTGATGCCCGGCGTTGACGACTTCGTGGTCGATGCCGTTGACGAGCGCGATGTAGTTGTTGACGTTCTTCGATGGCTCCGCAGCGGTCTTCTTCTTCACCTCAGTTTTCTTTTTCGCGGCGGTCGCCGGCCTGGCAGTGGGCTTCGGCGCAGGTTTCGACGCTCCGGTCGTCGTACTGGCGCCGGTGGCCGCTTGCAGCAATCCGGCAGGAACCGTGAGGTTCAGGGTTTCGAGCAGGCTCAAGGTGGAACTCCTTCTGCAGGGGTTGGGAACGTGAACGCGCGAACCGCTCCCGATGGGTTCGTCCCCGGGTCGGACGGTTGCGCACACATGGGTAAGCGCAATCTGTCGGGAAAATCCGCCATCCGACCGAGCGCATCGACCCGAACGGTACGCCGCCACGATTCGCCTCGGCCGGAATCTCTACGGCGTGAAGGTTCCGCGCGGTGTCCGCAGCGTCGTGGTCCAGGGTCGGGACCGGCGGCACGGCTGGGGTGGCAAGGCCCTCGAGGTGGTCCTGCCGGGGCGCTGAAGCCGGGCCGAGACGACACCTGCGCATCGGTCGAACCAGCTTCCGCGCCGCCGCTGCACCTTCAGCCCCTGCAAGAGGGCGCGCCTACAGCACCTTGCTGCCGACGTCGGTGCCGCAGGTGGTGCGCACCAGGGTTCCGCTGGTGTCGAAGATCTGCGAGCTGTTGACGCTGGTCACGGTGCCGGCCGTCGCGCCGGGCGTGACGGTGCGCGTCGTGCGAACCACGCCGCTGTAGTTGCCGGCGGCGTCGTAGGTGAAGAAGCGGAACTTGACGATGTAGTTGCCGCCCGATTTCGTCCACGTGCCCCAGCCCGGGCCGCGCGATGCGACCGGGCTGCTGTTGGTGTCGCTCATCGTGCCGCCGTGGTGGAACATCTGGCTGCCCTGGAACGTGGCGACCGTCGCCGAGGTCGTGCAGTCTCGCAGCGTGACCGAACCTTCCCACACGCCTTCGATCGGGTCGGCGGCGGCCGTCTGCGCGACAGCGTCGTCGCTGCCGCCGCAAGCCTGCATGACGAGGAATGCCGCGAACGCGGGAACGATCGAGGCGATGAGGTGGGTGCGTCGGGTGAGGGCCATGTCTGTCTCCGGTGGGGGTGTGGTTCGAGGCTCGCGAGGAGCGATCGCATCGTCCGGCGGTCCGGCACCCCCGTCTTTGGCGCCTCATGAAAATTCATGAATCCTCGTGCCGCCTCGTTCACTGGCGGCGCACCGTCGATACGATGAGCCCGTGCCCGCCGACCTCGTCTACTCGTTCGGCTATTTCCGGCTCATGCCCGAGCGGCGCACGCTGTTCGCCGGCGAGCAGCGGATCAAGCTGGGCGCTCGCGCCTTCGACCTGCTCGTGGTCCTGGTGGCGGCGTCGGGGCGGATGCTGACCAAGGGCGAGCTGATCGCGGCGGTGTGGCCGTACCTCGTGGTCGAGGAGAACAACCTCAACGTGCAGGTGCTCGCGTTGCGCAAGGTGCTCGGCCACGCCGCGATCGCCACGGTGCCGGGCCGCGGCTATCACTTCGTCATGCCGGTGCAGGTCGCGGGTGACGACGCTGCACTTGCTCCGTCGACCACGCTCCCGCCGGATGCCGCCGCCGCCGCCGACGAGCGTGCCGACGACGGCGCGCCCGCCGTGGCGAGCCGCACCAACGTGACGGGTGCCGCACCGACGCTCTACGGCCGCCAGGAGGACCTCGACGCCCTCCTCGCGCTGCTGCGCGAGCACCCCGTCGTGACCCTGACCGGCGCCGGCGGCATCGGCAAGACGCGCCTCGCGGAAGCGGTTGCGCACCGGCTGCTGTCGAGCGACCGCTGCAGCGTCTGGTGGGTCGACCTCGCGGCCGTCAACGATCCCGCCATGGTGGGCGCGGCGGTGGCGCGCACGCTCGGCCTCGACCCCGACGGCACGCGATCGCCGGCCAACCTCGTCGCCTCTGCGCTGCGCGCCGGCCGGGCCGTCGTGGTGCTCGACAACTGCGAGCATCTGGTCGATGCGGTCTCGGCCTTCGTGACCGGGCTGCGGGCTCTCGTCGTTGACCTGCGCATCCTCGTCACCAGCCAGGAGGCGCTGAAGACGGCGGACGAGCACGTCTACCGCCTCGGTACGCTGGGGTTGCCGGCGGCACGAACGGGGTCCACGGCGACCGCGCACGAGGTCGCCATGAGCGGCGCTGGCGCGCTGTTCGTGGCGCGGGTGCGATCGGTCGACCCTCGCTTCCAGCTCGTCGCCGACAACGTCGCCGCGGTGGTCGAGATCTGCCGCTGCCTCGACGGCATCCCGCTCGCGATCGAGCTTGCCGCGGCGCGCGTTCCGCTGCTCGGCGTCGAGGGCGTGCGTGCGCGGCTGAAGGAGCGGTTCAATGTGCTGACGGGCGGCACGCGTGCGGTGCTGCGTCGTCACCAGACGCTTCGTGCCGCGCTCGACTGGAGCCACGGCCTGCTCAGCGAGCCCGAGCAGCGGGTGTTTCGTCGCCTCGGCGTGTTCGCCGGCGGCTTCACGCTGGAATCGGCGCAGCGCGTCGCCGAAGACGACGGCGTCGACGTCTGGGACGTGCTCGAGCACCTCGGCACCCTGGTCGACAAGTCGCTCGTGCTCGCCGAAGGCCCCACGGTGCCGCGCTACCGGATGCTCGAGACGACGCGCCTGTTCGCACTCGAGCAGCTCGGTGGCGCCGGGGAAACCACGGCGATGTTGCGCCGGCACGCGTTGGCGATGCACGCACTGCTCGAGTCATACGATCTTTTTCGCACCGACGGCAGCGTGACCGATGCGCAAGAGGTGTTGCTGTCGGCCGAGGGCGACAACATCCGCGCCGCCTACGACTGGCTCGAAACCACCAGCGGCCCGGCAGATGACCTGCTCGGCGTCGAGCTGGGCGGCGTCGCCGTCTATGCGTTGGCGTGTGCGGGTGGCGTCAGCGAGGCTTTCGATCGCACGATCGTCTTCGCTCCGCGCATCGGGCCGGACATCCCCCTACCGATCGCTGCCCGTTTCTGGCTGGAGCTGTCGATGTGGGGCGCGATCGTCGGCCGTGTCGAGGCTTACGAGGCGGCCATGCGGGCGATCGAGCTGTGTCGGGAGCTCGGTGACGACAAGGGTCTGCACCGGGCCATCACCAGCCGCGTCGCGATCGGTGCGCGGCGCGGCGAATCGGCGCACCTGGGTGCGCTGGTGGACGAGGCTCGACGCATCGAGCAGCCCGACTGGCCGACGACCCGGCTCACCGGGTTTCGATGGGCGTGCTACCGCTGGCTGCAGGCCGAGGGCCGGCCCGAGGACGCGCTGGCCTGCGCGCTCGACAGGGCCGCCATCAACGAAGGGGCCGGACGGCCGTTGGCAGCACAGATCACCATGGGTGACGCCGTCGCCGACTGCGAGCTCAGCGCGGGGCGCGCCGACGCGGCCGAGGCGCACTGCCGAGCGGCACTGGACGTGGTGCGCGCTGATGCCTGGGGTTCGGCCCACGTCCTAGAGACGCTCGCCTTCGTCTGCACGGCCCAGGGGAAAGACGCCGAGGCGCTCGAGCACGGGCAGCAGGCGATCCGGTCCTCACGCGACATGGGCATGCACTTCCGCCTGCTCGAGGCGATGGCGCTCAGTGCAGCGCGCCAGGGCCGCCCGCAAGACGCCGCGTGGGCCGTCGGCCACGTCGACCGGCTGTACGCGCAGCGCGGCGAGGTGCGCTGGCCGTTCGCCAAAGCCCGCCGGGCCCAGCTCGACGCGCTGCTGGATGCGAGCCTGCCGGGCGACGAGCGCCAACGACTGGCCGCGCGCGGCGCTGCCGAAGACATCGAGGTCGCCTTCCAGCGGGCATTCGGACCAGAGCCGGTCAACTCCGCCGACAGGCCTGCGTGAGCGCTCGCCCGTCGAATCTAGAACCAGCGCCCGGCCGGCAACTGCACCTTCAGTCCCTGCACGAACAGCAGCTGGAACCCGATCACGACGACGAGTGCGACCACGAGAAAGCCGAGCAGCCGCTTGGGCGTCGACGGTTCGCGGTCGGTGATCACGGCGAGCGCGAAGAACGCGACCACGCCCGCGACCGCGAAGCCGGCGCGCTCGAGCAGCGCGATCCACAGCGCCATGACGACGACCATCAGCGCGCCGCGCATCCAGCCGTCGCGCGGCAGGCCGCGGCTGGGGTGCGCTCGACCGGCGAGCGTTCGCCAGAGCACGACGGCGCCGGTGACGAGCAACGCCGCGCCGATGGTGCGCGGGAAGATGGCGCCGAGCGGCGACAGCTCGCGCGACTGCCACAGCGCACCGGCAGCAATGGCCATCAGCAGCGCCGCGACGATCGCGGCGCCGATGTCGGCGCGGCGGGTTGGCGGCGCGACCACCTCGACCTCTGTCGCGTTCAGGGCGCGCCCCTTCCGGTGTCGCGTCGTCTGGCCTTGCGCTCGTACCAGAGCCGCGAGAACGTGGGGTAGAGCAGCGTCAGCGCGGCCATGAAGATGATCGCAAGCGAGATCGGCCGGGCGAAGTACATGCCCAGCAGGTTGTCGGTCGCCGAGCCGATCATCCACGCCTGCACGAAGCCCTGCTCGGCGAGCGGCCCGAGGATCAGGCCGAGCACGATCGGCGCCGGCGCGTAGCCGTAGCGGCTGAGCGCCCAGCCGACGACGCCGCTGCCGAACATGACGATCACGTCGTCGACGTTGTTGTGGATCGCGTAGCTGCCGATGATGGTGAGAAAGGCGATGCCGGGAACGAGCAGGTGCTTGGGCACGGCGATGATCGAGCGGTAGGCGTAGCGGCCGAGCACCAGGCCCACCGGCAGCATCATCAGCGTGGCGATGATCAGGCCGACGATGAAGGTGTAGGCGATCGCGCTCTGCTCGCGAAACAGCGAAGGCCCGGTCTTGATGCCCTGCACGAGCAGCGCGCCGAGCACCACCGCGTCGACCGGCGTGCCAGGGATGCCGAGCACCAGCGTCGGGATGAAGCCGCCGCCGACGGTGGCGTTGTTCGACGACTCGCTGGCGATGATGCCGGCCGGATTGCCCTTGCCGAAGCTCTGCGGGTCGCCCGAGGCGCGGCGCGCCTCGGAGTACGCGACCAGCGCCGCGATCGATCCGCCGGCGCCGGGCAGCATGCCGATGACGGTGCCGATCGTCGAGCTGCGTGCGAGGTTGATCTTGTTCGCGAGCGCGATGCGGATCGCCTCGCCGAGCCGGAAGCCCGCGACCTTGCCCTCGATCTCGAGGTGCTCCTCGCGCGAGACGACGAGGTCGATCAGCACCGGAATGCAGAACAGGCCGATCAGCGCCGGCACGACGTCGATGCCGCCGAGCAGGAACTGGGTGTCGAGCGTGTAGCGGATGTCGCCGCCGACGACGGCCGAGCCGATCATCGACAGCAGCAGGCCGACGCAGGCGCCGACAGCGCCCTTCCAGCCGTCGCCGTCGGACAGCGCGGCGACGAGCGTGAGGCCGAGGATGGCGAGCCAGAAGTACTCGACCGGGCCGAAGGCGAGCGCCACCGTCGCCAGCGGCGGGGCCAGCAGCAGCAGCGCGATGGCGCCGACCAGGCCGCCGACGACCGACGCGAGACAGGCCAGCGTGATGGCGAGGTCGCCGTCGCCGCGCTTGGCCATCGGGAAGCCGTCGAACGTCGTCGCGATGGCCGACGGCGTTCCGGGCGTGTTGAGCAGCACCGCCGAATACGCGCCGCCGTAGATCGCCCCGGTGTAGATCGCGCCGAGCAGGATCAGCGCCGATGCCGGCTCCATCGTGAACGTGAACGGCACCAGCACGGCGACCGCCATCGTCGCGGTGAGGCCGGGCATCGCGCCGATGGCGGTGCCGGCGACGACGCCGGCCAACGCGAGCAGCAGGTTCCAGGGCGACAGCGCCGCCTGGAAGGTGGCGAACAGCGACATCGACGCCGCCGTGGGTCGCTACTTCAGCATGCCCACGTCGCGGGCCGCTTCCTCGTATTCCTTCTTCTGCGTGGCCATGAAGCCGGCCATCTTCTCGTAGGGAATGTCGACCAGGACGTAGCCCGCGTCGGTCGCCTTCTTGCGGAACGTCGGGTCGGCGTTGACCTTGGCGAAGAGGTCGGAGAGGCGCTTGCGTTCTGCCTCCGGCGTTCCCTTCGGCACCGCGACGCCGCGGAACACGCCCGAGACCATGTCGAAGCCGAGCTCCTTGAAGGTCGGAACGTCGGGGTGATCGGGCAGCCGCTTGTCGAGCGCGACGGCGAGCATGCGCACCTTGTCGCCTTGCTGGATCGCGGCAGTGGTGAAGGTCATCGCCGCGTTGACCTGCTTGCCGAGCATCGCCGCGACCGACGTCGCCGTGCCGGAGAACGGGATGTAGGTCGTCTTCACGCCGGCGAGCTTGTTGAACGTCACGGCGCTGAGCTGCGGGCCGGTGTTGGTGCCGCTGCCGGCCATCGTGATCGCGCCCGGCGTCTTCTTCGCTGCGGCGATCAGGTCCTTCAGCGTCTTGTACGGGCTGTCGGCCGGGACGACGATCGCGTCGGGCGTGAGCTGGAAGACGTAGACGGTGACGAGGTCGTCGGTCTTGTAGCCGACGTCCTTCTGCATCGGCTGCAGGAAGATGTGCGGCAGGTTGATGCCCATCACCGTGTTGCCGTCGGCCGGCAGCGACGAGAGCGAGGCCCAGGCGGTCGCGCCGCCGGCGCCGACCTTGTACTGGACGACGACGTCGCGCCCGGACGCCGCCTTCAGCACCGGCTCCTGCAATCGGGCCGTGACGTCGGACTCGCCGCCGGCCGGGAACGGGATCACGTAGGTCAGCGTCTGGGCGGCCGCGGGCAAGGCGACGGCGAGGGCGGCGGCTGCGCCGAGTGCAAGGGCGCAGCGGCGCAGCGCCGCGGACACGGGGTGGGTCATGGGATCGGTCTCCATCGCGGCGCACGTCGCCGCTCTTGCATGCAGGATAGGAACCAGGCAAAGCGCGTCAATCGGGCATCCCCGGGGCGGCGCCGTGGAAGCGCCTGACGCATCTCTCGAGGCTGACCGACAAGACAGAGCGAGCTGACGCCTTTGACCAGCGGAGCCAAGCTAGTTGGTAGGAGTGCGAGTATGCGTGAAGTCGGCCCTTCTTCGATCGGGCCAAGGCGCGGGATGCCGCAAGAGGATTGCTCAAGGCCGGCCGTGGCGCCACGCTTGGCGGCTTGAAGATCAAGGATCTCGTCGACGGCGGACGGCCTTGAGTCTCGTGCTCGACAGCTCGGTCGCGTTGGCCTGGTGCTTCGAAGACGGGCAGACGCCCGCCACTCTGGCCGTGCTCGATCAAGTCACGGAAGCCGGCGCGATGGCTCCGTCGCTCTGGCCGCTGGAGGCAGCTGGCCGGGGAGCACCGCCTCACGTTGTACGACGCGAGCTACCTCGAGCTCGCCGAGAGGCTTGCACTGCCGCTCGCCCCGCTGGATCAGGAACTGCGGGCAGAGGCGATGCGCCGGGGCATCGCATTGCTCGGGAGGGCGGACTGAACCTTCCAGGCTACCCCATCACCTTCGATGGCAGCCAGGTGGCGATCCCCGGAAAGATGCACAGCACGACGATCGCCAGCACCATGCACAGCATGAACGGGAAGGCGCCCTTGAGGATCGTCGGCAGCCGCACGTCGGGCGTGATGCCGTTGATGACGAACAGGTTCAGGCCGACCGGCGGGGTGATGAGGCCGAGCTCCATGTTGATCGTGAGCACGACGCCGAACCAGATCGGATCGAAGCCGGATGCGGTGATGATCGGGATGAGGATCGGCGTCGTCATCAGGATGATGGCGGCCGGCGGCAGGAAGCAGCCCGCCACGAGCAGCAACGCGTTGATCGCCAGCAGCACCAGCCACCGGTTGGCGTGCATGTCGCCGATCGCCGACGCCACAGACTGCGTCACCTGCAGGCTCGACATCATGTAGCCGAACAGGATCGAGGTGCCGATGATCATCAGCAGCATCCCCGACTCGCGCAGGCCGTCGCGGAAGATGAGCCACAGGTCGGCAGGTCGCCACACCTTGTAGATCGTCATCACCATGACGACGCACAGCGCCGCGCCGACGCCGGCCGCCTCCGACGGCGTGGCGATGCCGCCGTAGAGCGCGTAGACGACGCCGACGATCACGGCGATGAACGGCAGCAGCCGCGGCAGCAGTTCGAGCTTCTCCGCCAGCGAAAAGGTGCGGTCGCTGTCGAGGATCTTCGTGCCGCGCTTCCAGCTCAGGAACAGCGCCCAGGCCATGAAGAAGAGCGTCAGCATCAGGCCGGGGAGTACGCCGGCGAGGAACAGCCGGCCGATAGACGTTTCCGAGGCGATGCCGTAGAGGATCATCGTCACGCTCGGCGGGATCAGGATGCCGAGCGTGCCGCCGGCGGCGATCGCGCCGGTGGCGAGGTCGGCGTCGTAGCCGCGCTTGCGCATCTCCGGGATGCCCATCTTGCCGATCGCGGCGCACGTGGCCGGCGACGAGCCGGTCAGCGCCGAGAACAGCGCGCAGGCGCCGATGTTGGAGATGACGAGCGATCCGGGCACGCGGTGCAGCCAGCGGGCGAGCGCTTCGTAGAGGTCGCTGCCGGCGCGCGAAGACGCGACCGCCGCGCCCATGATGATGAACATCGGCAGGGAGACGAGCGTGAAGTCGGACAGGCCGGCGAACACCGTCTCGGGCAGGAAATGGATGCTGTTCCAGCCGTCGAAGATCACCATGAAGAAGAACGCCACCGCGCCCAGGGCGAACGCAATCGGCATGCCGGTGGCGAGCACCGCGATGGTGACGACGAAGATCAGCAGGCCGATCCAGAGTGGACCCATCGACGCGCCTCAGTGGGAACAGGTCAGAGACGGTCTTCGGCCGTGAGGCCGAAGGCGAGCTGGCGGCGCGTCATGACGAGCCAGATCTCGGCCGCGAACTGCAGGCACAGCAACCCGAGCCCGACCGGCACCGCGAGATAGGGGATCCAGACGCGGGCGCGCCAGATCGACGACGTCGTCTGCCCGCTCTGCCACGCCTCGTACCACCACGGCACAGCGCCCCAGAGGAAGAACAGGCAGAACGCGAGGGCGATGAGACTGCCCACGAGGTGAAGCGTCCGCCGACCGCGCATGCCGACCATCAGCGGCAGCACGTCGACGGCGACGTGACCGCGGGTGAGCAGGATGTAGGGCGCGCCGATGAACGTCGCGGCGACGAGCGAGAAGGTCACGAACTCGGTCTGCCAGATCGAGCTCTGGCCGAGCACCTTGCGCACGAACACCATCTCGCAGACGACGAGCACCGACAGCACGATCAGCCCCGCCGCGGCGACGCCGAAGGCGCGCGAGACGGCCTGCACCGCCGCCACCCAGCCGGGCAGCGGCCTCGTCGCCTCGGCCGCAGTCACGCGACGCCGACCGTCACTTGACGGCCAGCGCCTTCTCGATCAGCTCCTTGCCGCCGGGCACCTTCTCGGCGAACGCCTTGTAAGAGGTCTTCTGCGCCACGGCGCGCCAGGCGTCGAACTCCGCCGGCGTCATCGTCACGACCTCGACGTTGTTCTTCTTGAAGGTCTCGACCATCTTGTCGTCGAGCTTCTTCGATTCGGCCTCGAAGAAGCGCTCGGCCTTCTCGGAGGCGGCGTTCAGCGCCTTCTTCTGCGCGTCGTTGAGCTTGTCCCAGCTCTTCTTCGAGATCAGCACCGGCTCGTACATGAACCACAGCGCGTTGTCTCCGGGCGCCGTCACGCACTTGAGCTGCTCGTAGAGGCGAAACGACACGAAGCTGCCGGTGGAGGTGTCGGTGGCCTGCGCGACGCCCTGCTGCAGCGCGTTGTAGACCTCGTTCGACGGGATCGAGACGATCGACGCGCCGGCACCGGCCCACATCTGCGCGAACGTCGCGCCGGCCGAGCGCACCTTCAGGCCGTTGGCGTCCTCGGGCTTGCGGATGCACTTGTCCTTGCCGCCGAAGGCGCCGGCGAGCCAGGCGTCGGCGAGCACGTGCACGCCGCCCTGCTCGATGACGGCCTTGATGTCCTTCATGAAGGGCGAGTCGTCGATCGCGCGTGCGTGGGCGTGGCTCTTCACGAGGCCGGGCATGAGCGTCGCCCCGAACTGCGGGTGAAAGCCCGACGCGTAGTCGAGCGGGAACGAGCTCATGTCGATCTGGCCGGTGAGCATCGCCTTCCATTGCTCCTGCGCCTTGACGAGGCTGGAGCCGGGGAAGACCTTGATCTCGAGGCCGACGTTGGCGGCGGCGACGTCGCGGGCGATCATCTGCACCATCTCGTCGCGCACGTCGCCCTTGCCGCCGGGAAACTGGTGCGACGCCTTGAGGACGACGGTGTCGGCGAGTGCCGATCCGATCGGAGCGGCGGCGATGAGCATGCCGCCGAAGGCGGCCAGGACGAGTCGTTTCACGGGGTTTGCTCCAGTCGGGAATCGGAAGGCCGGCGTGCGGCAATGTAGGGCCCGATGCCGTCGAGGGCGATCGGTGAATTCCAGCACGGCGGGGGCGCCGCGCAGCGCCGGGGGACGCCTCAGGCCGACAGCGCCCTGGCGACGACGTCGCCCAGGTCCTCGAGGGTCCGCTCCTTGCGCACGATGCCGTGCACGCCGGCTGCGGAGAGCGCCGCGCGCTGCTCCTCGCTCAGGTGACCGGAGCTGATGACCACCGGCAGGTCGACGCGCGCCTGCGCCACCTGCCGCGCCAGCTCCAGCCCCGAGAGGTTGGGCATGTTGAAGTCGCTGACGACGAGGTCGAATGCATCGGGCCGCTCGCGCACCGCCGACACCGCGTGCAGCGGGTCCGAGACGCAGGTGGCGCGGTAGCCGAGGCGCTGCAGCAGACGATCGACGAGCAGGCCCATGACCTCGTCGTCGTCGACGTAGAGCACGTGCTGCCCGTCGCCGCGGACGCCGCGCGAAGCCAAGCTGCCCCAGTCGGTGGCCGGCGGCTCGGCGGCAGCGTCGGCGAGCGGCAGGTAGATGCTGAACGTACTGCCCTTGCCCGGCTCGCTGTCGACGCCCAGCACGCCGCGGTGCGCGAGCACGATGCCTTGCGCCACCGACAGTCCGAGGCCGGTGCCCTGGCCGGCCGGCTTGGTGGTGAAGAAGGGCTCGAAGATGCGGCTGCGCAACGCGGCGTCGATGCCGCAGCCGTCGTCCTCGACCCAGATGCGGGCGTAGCGGCCTGCAGGCAGCGCCGCCATCGCATGGCTCGCGCCGCCACCGACCGCGGGGCGATCGGCGTCGAGCTCGACCGCCTCGGCGCCGACGACGATGCGCCCCGAGCCGGCGAGCGCATGCCATGCGTTGGTGCCGAGATTGAGCAGCACCTGCTGCATCTGCGTGCTGTCGGCGAGGACCGGCAGGGTCGCGTCGCCCAGCCGGGTCTCGACCTCGATGCCGGCCGGAAGCGTGGCGCGAAGGAGCGCAAGCGTCTCCTCGATCAACGGCCGCAGCGGCTGCTTCACCAGCTCCTGCGGCTGCTTCCTCGCGAACGACAGGATCTGATGGACGAGCGTGCGCGCCCGCAGCGCCGACTTGCGGATCTGTCGCAGGCCTTGTTGCGCCGCATGGTCGGGGCCGATGTCGTCGGAGGCGAGCGCGGCGTTGCCGAGGATCGCTCCGAGAATGTTGTTGAAGTCGTGCGCGATGCCCGACGCCAGCGTGCCGATGGCCTCCATCTTCTGCGACTCGCGCAGCTGCGCCTCGAGCTCGAGACGCTGCTGCTCGGCGTGCTTGGCGGCGGTGATGTCGCGGCTGGTGCCGACCATGCGCAGCGCGCGGCCGTCGGCGTCATGGGCCGTGACGCGGCCTTCGCTGAGGTTCCAGAAGCGGCTGCCGTCTGGACGGCGCACCTCGTGCTCGACCCGGTATTCGCCGCGCACGCCCTTGACCGTCTCGATCACGATCTCGAAGAGACGGGCGCGTTGCTCGTGCGGCACGAGCTCGGACAGCGCCGCGAAGGTCGTCCGCGTCGCCCGGGACGGGCCGCCGAGCAGGCGCGACCACGACTCCGACAGGTAGATGTTTCCGGACGGGACGTCGAAGTCCCACAGGCACAGGCCCGTCGCATCGAGCGCGCGCTGCAGCCGCTCCTCGCTGGCGCGGAGGGCCTGCTCGTTGTCGTCGTCGGTCATGCAGCTCGGGGCGTCTCGAAATGCTCGTCGGCATTGTCCGGGGCAGCTTCGCGATCGACGTACAAGGATTTCACGGGGAAGGGGGAAATGGCACGGCCGTCGAGGCCCTAAACTGCGGCCGGTCGGCGCGCGAGTGCCGGCAGCGTTCTCAGGGCGGGGCGAAATTCCCCACCGGCGGTATCCGCGGCGTTTCGAAAGAACGGCGCGGGAGCCCGCGAGCGCTCGCACCGGCGTTTCAGCTGCCGGCGCGAGGTCAGCAGACCCGGTGAGATGCCGGGGCCGACGGTCACAGTCCGGATGAAAGAGATCGCGTTTTCCGCGGCCGTCGGCAGTCCCCCGGCGTGCGGCCGTCGGCATGCGTGCGCCCTGATTCAAGGCCCTTCAGTCACGAAGAGGAACACCATGAATCAGACCACCAGGAGCTCCGGCGTTCACAGCGACACGACCGTCGCCATGATCTCGTCGTCATGGCACGCCGACATCGTCGCCCGCGGCCGCGACGCGTTTCGTGACGACATGGCGCAGCACGGCTGGTCATCGCAGCGGCTGCTGCATCACGAGGTTCCGGGCGCGTTCGAGATCCCGTTGCTCGCGCAGCGGATCGCGCGCAGCGGCGGCGTCGCGGCGATCGTCGCCTTCGGCCTGGTCGTCGACGGCGGCATCTACCGCCACGACTTCGTCGCTGCGGCCGTGATCGACGGCCTGATGCGCGTCCAGCTCGACACCGGGGTGCCGGTGCTGTCGGTCGTCCTCACGCCGCAGTCCTTCCACGAGCACGCCGAGCACCAGCGATTCTTCGGCGATCACTTCGCCAAGAAGGGGCGCGAGGCGGCGCGGGCGTGTCGCGCGGTGCTGGAGACGGCGATGACCTGACGGCAGGCGCCCGTGCCCGCCGCGGTCGTTGCGCGAGGCGATGCCGGGCGTGCGTCAGTCTGCGTCGGGCTCGAAGTCGACGAGCTCGGCACCCTCGACGACCTGGTCGCCCGCCGCGTAGCGGAACGACCGGACGACGCCGGCGCGAGGCGCCGTGATCGTGTGCTCCATCTTCATCGCCTCGAGGACGAGCAGTGCAGCCCCCTTGTCGACCGATGCGCCCGGCGACGCGACCAGGGCGATCACCTTGCCCGGCATCGGCGCCGAGAGGCCGCTGCCTGCTTCCTCGTGCTCGCCCGCCGCGGCTCCGAGCGGGTCGACGAAGCGCATCGCCGCGTGCGAGCCGCCGACGAACACGTGCCGCCGGTCGCCCCGGGCAACCACGCTCGCACCGATCCGTCGGTCGCCGATGGCCACGGTGAGAAGGCCGTGGCCGTGCGCGTTCACCATGGCGTCGTGCTGCCCGCCGTCGACCGTGAGTGTCCAGGCGCCGGCGCCGCGCCAGACAGCGTCGACCTCGCGCGAGACGTCGCCGTGCTCGAACACCATGCGACGGGGGGCGCGACCGTTGAGGCGCCAGCCGTCGAGCTTGCTCCAGGGCGAAGCCGACTCGGCAGGCGATGCGGCGTTCGCGGCGACGCGGGCGTCGTGCTCGACCTCGGCGAGCGCGGCGACGAGCCAGGCGTCGAGCGGCGCCGGCTCGGGTGGTGCGAACAGCGCCTCGTGCTCGCGCTCGATGAGCGCGGTGTCGAGGTCGGCGTCGACGAACGAGCGCGTCGAGACGAGGCGCTCGAGAAAGCCGATGTTGTGGGCGACGCCGACGATGCGGTAGCTGCGCAGCGCGTCGCGCATCCGCGCCAGCGCCGAGGCGCGGTCAGCGTCGTGGACGACGAGCTTGGCGATCATCGGGTCGTAGAACGGCGTGATCGCATCGCCTTCCTCGACGCCCGTATCGACGCGCACGTGCACCGATTCGCGCGGTGGCATCAGGTAGTCGAGCGTTCCGGTCGACGGCAGGAACTTGCGCGACGGGTCCTCGGCGTAGATGCGCGCCTCGATCGCGTGGCCCGACATGGCGATCTGCGACTGCTCGAGCGGCAGCGGCTCGCCGAACGCCACGCGCAGCTGCCACTCGACGAGGTCGAGTCCGGTGATCATCTCCGTCACCGGGTGCTCGACCTGCAGCCGCGTGTTCATCTCCATGAAGAAGAAGCGGCCGTCGGGATGGCCGATGAACTCGACCGTCCCGGCGCCGACGTAGCCGACCGCGCGCGCCGCGTCGGTCGCGGCCTTGCCCATCGCCGCGCGCCGCTCGCCCGTCATGCCCGGCGCCGGCGCTTCCTCGAGCACCTTCTGGTGGCGCCGCTGCACCGAACAGTCGCGCTCGAAGAGGTGGACGCAGTGGCCGTGCGTGTCGGCGAAGACCTGGATCTCGATGTGGCGCGGCTGCAGCACGTACTGCTCGATCAGCACGTGCTCGTCGCCGAACGCGTTCTTCGCTTCCCGTCTGCAGGAGGCGAGCGCGTCGGCGAAGTCGTCGCCGCGGTCGACGCGCCGCATGCCCTTGCCGCCGCCACCCGCGCTCGCCTTGATGAGCACCGGGTAGCCGATCGCGTCGGCCTCGCGCTTGAGGTGCGCTGCGTCCTGCTCGTCGCCGTGGTAGCCGGGCGTGAGCGGGACGTTAGCCGTCGCCATCAGTGCCTTGGCCGCCGACTTCGACCCCATCGCCCGGATCGCCGATGCCGGCGGGCCGATGAAGACGATGCCGGCCGCAGCGCACGCGTCGGCGAAGTCGGCGTTCTCGGAGAGGAAGCCGTAGCCCGGGTGGATGGCCTCGGCGCCGGTCGCCTTCGCCGCGGCCAGGATCGCGTCGCCGCGCAGGTACGACTCGCGCGCCGGCGCCGGGCCGAGGCGCACGGCCTCGTCGGCGAGGCGCACGTGGCGCGCATTGGCGTCGGCATCGGAGTAGACCGCGACGGTGGCGATGCCCATGCGGCGCGCCGTCTTGACGACGCGGCAGGCGATCTCGCCGCGGTTGGCGATCAGGATCTTGATGAACATCGGGCCATTGTGGACGGCCCACGACCGGGCGTCAGCGTGCCGCCGGCTGCAACTGCTTCTTGACGACCGGCAGCTTCAGGATGGCGTCGGCCATGGCCCTGCCGTTGGTGTTCTTCGACTTGTATGTCGCGGCCAGCTAGCCGAGCCCTACGCTGCATCTTTCCTCGGGGGTGTCTTTAGGACGCTTGCCGACCGGATGACGAAACAACGGCGCCCGTCAGGCAACCCCCCGGACAGGTGCAGCCGTCGCCGGTGGCAATGCCCATGCGCCGCGCCAGAGGCCTCGATCCGGCACACGCAAACGGGGCGGGTTTGGATGCACACGGTTCAATGTCCTCTTTCGGATGTGGGTCGCGCCACCATCGGTACGCCGCAGTCGTTAAGGTCCGCCGAACCCACACTGTCCAGGCGCTCCATGTACAACTACCGCTTCTCGTCCGTCGCCAAGGCCGTCGCGGCCGCCGGCCTACTCTCTTGCTCGATGGCGAAGGCCGTTCCGGTGTACACCGAAGCAGCGACCGACTTCACGAACAGCTCGGTGAGCTTCGGCTTTCTCGGTCAGCAATTCACCTTCCTCGATCTGGCGAACGGCGCCTTCAGTTTCGCCCCGGTCGGTGTGACGACTGGCGCCGGCGCGGCCGTCACCTCGCTCGGCGCGCCGTTCTACGATCCGGCTCAGCCCACGACGTTCTTCGATCCGATCCGCGGTCTCGGGCCCCTGGTGTTCGACGGTAGCTACCAGTACAGCAGCTTCGTCGGGGCCGTCATTCCGTTCTCGATCTCGCCCGGATTCCTCGGCCTCGCGCTGACCCTTGGCGACGGCACCCACTACGGCTTCGCCCAGTTTGCCGGCACGTACCTCGTGTCGTACGGCTTCGAGTCGGATGCGGGACGCGGGATCGATGTCGGCGCGACGATCGCGCCGGTGCCGGAGCCTGAAACGTATGCGCTGATGCTCGCCGGGCTCGGCGCGCTGGGTGTCGTTGCACGTCGCCGCAAGAAGACGCCGCAAGCGGCGGAGACGGTGCCGACCATCGCCTGACCCGGCGGGTTCGGGGATTCCGCACCTCACATCCGGAAGACCCCGAACTTCGTCGCCGGGATCGGCGCGTTCAGCGACGCCGCGATCGACAGCCCGAGCACGCGGCGCGTGTCGGCAGGGTCGATGACGCCGTCGTCCCACAGCCGGGCGCTGGCGTAGTACGGGTGGCCCTGGTGCTCGTACTGCTCGAGCAGCGGCGCCTTGAAGGCGGCCTCCTCGTCGGCCGACCAGGTGCCGCCGCGTTGCTCGATGCCGTCGCGCTTGACCGTCGAGAGCACGGCCGCAGCCTGCTCGCCGCCCATGACGCTGATGCGCGCGTTCGGCCACATCCACAGGAACCGCGGCGAATACGCGCGGCCGCACATGCCGTAGTTGCCGGCGCCGAACGAGCCGCCGATGAGCACCGTGAACTTCGGCACCTGCGCCGTCGCGACGGCGGTGACCATCTTGGCGCCGTCGCGGGCGATGCCGGCGTTCTCGACCTTCTTGCCGACCATGAAGCCGGTGATGTTCTGCAGGAACACGAGCGGCACCTTGCGCTCGCAGCACAGCTCGATGAAGTGCGCGCCCTTCTGTGCCGACTCGGAGAACAGGATGCCGTTGTTGGCGACGATGCCCACCGGCATGCCGTGCAGTCGCGCGAAGCCGGTGACCAGCGTGGCGCCGTAGCGCGCCTTGAACTCGTCGAGCCGCGAGCCGTCGACGATGCGGGCGATGACCTCGCGCACGTCGTACGGCTTCTTCGTGTCCTCGGGGACGACGCCGTAGATCTCCTTCGGGTCGTGGAGCGGCTCTTCGGCCGGCTCGATCGTCACCGTCTGCGGTTTCGTGCGGTTCAGGCTGGCGACGATGCGCCGGGCGATCGCCAGCGCGTGGCGGTCGTCGTCGGCGAGGTGGTCGGCGACGCCCGACAAGCGCGTGTGCACGTCGCCACCGCCGAGCTCCTCCGCGCTCACGACCTCGCCGATCGCCGCCTTCACGAGCGGCGGGCCGCCGAGGAAGATCGTGCCCTGGTTGCGCACGATCACGGTCTCGTCGCTCATCGCCGGCACGTAGGCGCCGCCCGCCGTGCACGAGCCCATCACGACCGCGATCTGGGCGATGCCCTGCGCGCTCATGTTGGCCTGGTTGTAGAAGATGCGGCCGAAGTGCTCGCGGTCGGGGAAGACATCGTCCTGCCGCGGCAGGAAAGCGCCACCGGAGTCGACGAGGTAGATGCACGGCAGCCGGTTCTGCATCGCGATCTCCTGCGCGCGCAGGTGCTTCTTCACAGTCATCGGGTAGTACGTGCCGCCTTTCACGGTGGCGTCGTTGGCGACGACCATGACTTCCTGGCCGTGCACGCGCCCGATGCCGGCGATCATCCCGGCGGCCGGCGCCTCGCCGTCGTACATGCCGTGCGCCGCGAGCTGGCCGATCTCGAGAAACGGCGTGCCGGGATCGAGCAGGCCGTCGACGCGGTCGCGCGGCAGCAGCTTGCCGCGCGCCACGTGTCGATCGCGGGATTTCGCGTCGGTCCCGGTGGCGATCTGCGCGGCCTGCCGGCGCAGGTCGTCGACCTGGCGCTGCAGCGCCGCGGCGTTGGCCTTGAACTCGGCGGAGCGGGTGTCGATGCGCGACGTCAGCGCGGGCATGGTGTTGTCGGTCTCTCGTCGTGGCGCGATCCGCGAGCTTAACGTCGGTGGCGTGGAGGCTGGCCTCGGCAGTTCGACATACCCTCGGGTCTTTGCGCTTCGGAACCCTGCATGTCCGCCCACCATTTCGACGCCGACATTCTTGTGATCGGCGCCGGCACCGCCGGTCTCAACGCCTTCGACGAGACCGTGCGACTCGGCAAGTCGGTGCTGCTCGTCGACCACGGCCCGCTCGGCACGATGTGCGCGCGGGTCGGCTGCATGCCGTCGAAGGCGGCGCTGCACGTCGCGCACCGCGCTTCGGTCGTGCGCGAGCTGCTCGGTGCCGGCTTCGTCGACGGCGCCCTGCGGCGTCGGCTGTGGGCCGAAGCGCTCGCGTTCCGCGACCGCATGGCCAGCGGCGCGGCCGACAGCGCGCGCGAACGCGCCGGCGACCGACTGGTGTGCGGCACGGCTCGCTTCGTCGACCCGAACACGGTCGACGTCGACGGCCGGCGCATCCGCGCGCGCGCCATCATCGTCGCCGTCGGATCGACGCCCGAGGTGCCCGAACCCTTCGCCTCGCTCGGCGACCGTGTCCTCACCACCGACTCGCTGTTCTCGCTCGACGAGCTTCCGGCGAGCGTGGGCGTCGTCGGTGCCGGCGCGATCGGCATCGAGATGGGGCTGGCGCTGGCGCGGCTCGGCGTGGAAGTCACAATGGCCGACGATTCGAAGGCGATCGCCGGCATCGTCTCGCCGGCTGTTTCCGGGCGCGCCGCGGATCGATTCCGCCGCGAGCTCGACCTGTGGCTCGGCGACGAGGTCACGGCGACCCGCGAGGGCGCTCGCGTGCGGATGGCGAGCGGCTCGCGCAGTGTCGTCGTCGAGCGGCTGCTGGTCGCGGTCGGCCGTCGTCCGGCGCTGGCGCAGCTCGACCTCGCTGCGGCCGGTGTCGAGGTCGACGCGAAGGGCTGCGTCGATGTCGACCGTTCGGTGATGCGCTGCGGCGGCACGAATGTCTTTCTCGCCGGCGACGCCAACGACGAGGTGCCGCTGCTGCACGAGGCGAGCGACGACGGGACGATCAGCGCTCGCCAGGCGGCGGCGCTCATCGACGGAGCCCCGCTCCTGCGCTACGAACGCCGCGCGCCGCTGGCCATCGTCTTCAGCGACCCCGACGTCGCCACCGTCGGCCAGCCGTTCGACGAACTCGACCACCGCCGCGTCGTCGTCGGCAGTGCGAACGGTTCCGACAACGGCCGCTCGATCCTGCTGGGCGGCGAATCGGGACTGCTCGAGATCTACGCCGAACGGCGCGGTGGTCGGCTGCTCGGCGCCACGGTGTTCTGCAAGGGTGGAGAGCACCTCGCGCACATGCTCGCCGGCGCGGTGCAGCGAGGCGAAACCGTCGAGAGCCTGCTGCAGCTGCCGTATTACCACCCGACGGTCGAGGAGCTCGTCGGGACGGCGTTGCGCGATGCCGCGAAGCGGCTCGACGATGTCGACGCGCAGGGCCTGGTCGCCGAGACCGGCAGGCGCTGACTACAGCGTGAGTTCGCCGCTCGACTCGGGCTGGAACAGGACGCTCACGATCTCGGCTGCACGCTCGTCGCCCGAGGGCGTCTGCCAGCGGACGGTGGCGCCGACGTCTCGGCGCCGGTTTGCGCGTCGCGGATCCGCACGCGCGAACGCATGGGGGTTGCGCAGTCAGGATGAATGCGATCGCCGGGCTGGGGAAAGCGCGGCAGGCGTACTGCGCCACCGTTGCAAGCTCGGCGATGGCCGCTTGGGGCGGCGGTTCTCGTAAGGCAGGGTACAGGCATCGCCATCGCGGCGCCGATCTCGAAGCCACAGGAGCCGTCTTGATCCATTCACTCCTTCGACAGCTCGGAGCCAGGCTCGGCGGCTGCGCAACGCTGTCGGCAGCACTCGCGATCGCAGCACCGGCAGCGTCGGCGGCAGCCGCAGCGCCTCCCGCAGCCGGAATGCCCCGCATCCCACTCGTGGTCGGCTTGACCAGCGTGCGCTCGGTCGTCGAGCCGGTCGGCGACTACGAATCGATCAGCGCGGTGACCGATGTCGGCCCGAGCGGCGGCTATCGCTTCGTGGTCTCCGCGGAGGTGCCCGGCGTGCGCGGAGGCGCGCCGACCCAGCTGCGCACGCCGCGTCGCGTCACGGCCGACGACCAGACGAACGCCCGCGTCATGCGCAACCGCTACAACGTCGGCGACGCAGAGGTCTTCGAGGGCACGGTGCCCGGCATCTCGGCCTCGGTGCTCGGCGAGCTACGCGCCGGCAGAGCCGCGAAGCTGACCTTTCTCGACGTGCGCCAGGTGCTCGGCATGGCGAGCGAGCAGCCCTACTCCGGCACGGTGGCGCGCGTCGCCGAAGCGCCGGCGAAGCTGCGGGTGCTCGTCAACGGCAGCCGCGTCGAGCTGGCCGTCGTCCACGCCCAGGGATCGCTCACGGGCGGAGGCGAGAGCGTGACGCTCGAGTTCGACGTGCTCGACAACCCCGACTGGCCGCTCCTGCTGACATCGAAGGGCCCGGGCTTCTCGACCCGCGTCACACGCATCGAGTATCCCGAGCCCAAGGGCAGCCCGGCGTCGATCGAAGGGAAGCTCGCCGCGCACCAGCCGGCCGACGTGTACGGCATCTACTTCGCGTTCGCGAGCGCCACGATCCGGCCGGAATCCGATCCGGTGCTGCAGGAGATCGCCGACGCGCTGAAGGCGCACCCGGACTGGTCGCTGCGCGTCGCCGGTCATACCGACGGCATCGGCCATGCCGAGGCCAATCTCGACCTTTCGAAGCGACGCTCGGCCGCGGTGAAGGCGGCGCTGGTCGAGCGCCATGGCATCACCGCCGCACGGCTCGTGACCGACGGCTTCGGCATGACGCGACCGAAGGACACCAACGCCACGCCCGAAGGCCGCGCCCGCAACCGGCGTGTCGAGCTGAGTCGGCCATGAAGCGATCGACCTCGTACTTCTTCTCGACGCGCGCGGTGACGATGGCGATGGTGATGGCCATCACCATCGTCGCGCCGGCGCACGCTGCCGCTCCGGCCGACCCGCCTTCGGGAAAGCGCCCGTCGCCCGACAGCGCTGCCGATCCGTTCCCGATCAGCGTTCGCGTGGCACCGGCGATCGTGCTCGTCGTCAAGCCCGGCGCCGCTGCACCGGGTGCCGGTGCGAATCCGGGTGCGGCGCGGGGCGGCCTCGCCGTCGTCGGCGACACGCTGGTGGCCGGCGAGCGCGCGGTGTCCGTCACCTCGGTTGCCGAGGACGGCGCCACGTCCGCCGCAGTCCAGGTGCGGCCCGACGCCAGGGGCCACTACGCCACTACGCTCGCCGCACCGGCGAAGCCGGGCCACTTCCGCGTCGACGTCGTCGCGCCCGATGGCCGCGGCAAGGCGACCACCCGCTTTCGTGCCGTCGAGCCGATCGACCTCGCCGGCCAGATCGAGACGACGATGGCGGCGCTCGACAAGGCCGTCGCCGCGGGCCTCGAGGCGACCGAGGCCCAGGTCGGCGCCCAGGTCGATTCGCCGGCGAGGGAACAGGCGAAGAAGAAGATCGCCGCCGCGAAAAAGGCGCTCGCCGACGTGAGCGCGCAGGGCGGCAACCGCGCATTGCGCGGCACCATCGGCGCCATCGCTTCCGATGCGGCACTGCTCGAATCGAAGCGGCCGCAGCTCGATTCGCTCACTGCCGGCGTGGCCGATGCGGCGAGCGAGACCGAACGCGTGCGCGGCCTGACGGCGCAGATGTCGAGCGCCGACGTCGGCTGCCATCAGCTTGCCTTCGTGACCGAGGTCTTCAAGGCCATCTCGGCGCTGCTCAACGTCAAGCGCAAGGTCGTCGATTCATCGATCGGGCTCTCGAAAGACATCCTCGCCGACGGCGCCTCCAACAAGGCCAAAGGCGTCGGTGCGAGCCCGGGGCTGGCCTTCGTCACCGGGCAGATCGTCAAGAACCTGCCGGAGCTGACGAGCGTCTCGGCACTCGCGGGCAACGCCTACGGCGTCTTCGCCGATGCCGGCGCGTTCATCAGCGACACCTTGTTCGGCATGTACTGCGAACAGTTCACCGGGCCTGTCGAGGGGATCATGAACGCGCGCTTCTTCAAGGCACCGCGCGCGGGAGACCCGCCGGCGATGTGGTGGAGCTACAACTACAAGATCACCGGCCGCATCGTTCTCTACTATCCGAGAAACGCCAAGGGCACGGGCCCGATACGCCTCAACGGTCGTATCGAAGGCGTCGCCCACGGCTTCCAGGCCTGGGAAGACGCGCTCACCGTGATCTTCCCCAAGCTCATGAACGGCGCGCTGCAGAAGCACTACGCCTTCCCGCCGATCGAGGTCGGCGCGCCGGCCGCGACGATCGCGACCCAGGGCGGGGGCGCGCTGTCGCCGTACACGCAAGGCTCGGCGGCCGGCCTGGCGGTGCCGCACAGCTTTCTCGTCGGCGTCACCGGCGTTCTCGAGAACAGCTCGATGACCGTGCTGATCGGGCCGGCCAGGTCCGACATCGATGCCGTCCACCGGGTCGCCGTGCTCATCCTCTCGCCGCTGACCGGTGGCCTCGGCCCGCAGGTGACCTGGTACCCGCTGGGTTTTCAGAAGGTGCGCAACTTCCTCGTCAACGCGGCGGAAGGCGAATCGATGAAGCTCGCGGTGTCGACGGAAAGCGCCCAGCGGATCGCCCAGGGTACGTTCGGCGGCAAGGTCGACAAGGTCAAGGCGAAGGCCGACTACACGCTGAAGGTGCGGGCCTGCAACCCGGGCTGCTGAGCACGGCTGGCCCTCAGGGCGGCTTGCCGGCTCCGGCCATCAGCGCGCGCAGGTAGGCCAGCGGCTCGGCGACGATGATCGTCGCCGGCTTCTCGCCGGTGCGCGGCAGCGGCCGCGACGGCGGCTCGACCAGCCAGGCCGCGACCGCGCCGAGATCCTGGCGCTTGCCGGACTTGTAGTCCAGGCCTGCCGATTCGGCCACGTCGGGCGCCATCAGCACGCCGGCGGTGCCGAGGTCGTAGGCGGTGACCTTGCGCCCGCCGATGTCGAGCTGGATCTCGCGGCTGCGCGCCACGGCTTCGGCCGGGTTCGTGCGCAGCGCCGCGAAGTAGCCCGCGATGCTCGGCACGACGCCCGCCGGTGCCGCCAGCCGCGTCGTCCCGGCGACGGTGACCGAGGCGAGCGTCACGAGCCAAAGCGGCGTGCCACCGATGGCGACGCGCTTGCCTTCGAGGTAGGGCAAGCCGAGGCGATCGGCCTCGGCGGCGGCGATCAGCACGTCGTCCCCGCTGGCCACGAAGCGCGCCCGCTTGCCGTTGATCTGGCCATCGATCTCGTCGGGCACGACGGCGGGCACGGTGCCTTGAGCCCGGGCCGTCACGGTCGCGGTCGCAGCGGCGGCGATCGCCGCGACCAACATCGCCGCCAACATCGATGAGCGGAGCGGGTGCGGCGTCACATGCTCTCCGCGAACAGCTCGCGTCCGATCAGCATCCTTGCGGATCTCGCTCGTGCCGACGCCGCCGAGCGCCTGGATCGCCTCGCCCGCCATCCACGTCGCCTTCTCGGCGGAATAGAGGGTCGTGTACAGGTCGGCGACCTTGCCCTGCATCAGCTGGGCCAGGTGCCCGATCCGCGCGGGCCCAGCTTGGCGCCGAACGAGGCCCCTTGCTGCCCTTCTCGACGATGAGGGCGGTCATCCCGCCGGCGCCCTAATCGGGCTGCGTCTTGGCGTAGACAACCAATCAGAGCGCGTGTCGATGCGCGACTTGATCGCGGGCATGGTCTCCAGCTTGTCGTGTCGTTCTCGGCGAGAGCTTAACGTCGGAACCATGAGACCCGCCCCATCGATGACGCCGTATCCGATCGGCATTGCCGGCACGCCCTGGGGCGCAGCCGAGAAGGACGCATGGCTGGCCCGTCAGCAGGTGAAGCGCAGCTACGCCGACGACGTGATCGCGCCGCTCAGGGATCGCCTCCCGGCGCAGGCCGAGTTGTTCCAGTACGGTGCCCTGGACTACGCGCCGTTGGGATGGGGCCACTATCCGCTGTTCGCAGTGCGCAGCCGTGCCTGGGACGCGCATCGCCCGGTGGTGGTGGTCACGGGCGGCGTGCACGGCTACGAAACCAGCGGCGTGCAAGGCGCCCTGCAGTGGCTCGAGCACGACTTTCGTCGTCACGCCGGAGCGATCAATCTGCTCGTGCTGCCGTGCATCAGCCCATGGGCCTACGAGACCATCAACCGCTGGAACCCCCACGCGCTCGACCCGAATCGACAGTTCAAGCCGGCCAGCCCGGCCGCCGAGTCGGCGCTGGCCATGGCCTGCGTCGCCAGCCAAGGCGGCCGAGTCGACGTGCACGTCGATCTGCACGAAACCACCGACACCGACAACAGCGAGTTCGGCCCGGCCAAGGCCGCGCGAGACGGCACGGCCTTCGACCGGCACGACATTCCCGACGGCTTCTATCTGGTGGGCGACAGCGAGCGACCCGAGCCCGGTTTCCAGCGGGCGCTTATCGACGCCGTGCGACAGGTCACCCACATCGCGAAGACCGATGAGCGCGGCCGCCTCATCGGTGCGGTGCCGCAGCAGGAAGGCGTGGTCAACCTCGCCAAGCGCGCATCGGGCTTGTGCGGCGGCATGACCGGCGCGCGCTTCGTGACCACGACCGAGGTCTATCCAGACAGTCCCTCAGCGAGCCCCGCCCGGTGCAACGACGCCCAGGTGGCGGCGGTGAGCGCGGCCGTCGAGTATCTTCAGAGCGATTGAGCAGGCTGGCGAGGACTGCTATCGGACCCTGAGCAGTCGATCAATCTGCCGGCTTCGATACCGCAGAGCGGACCGTCGCTGTCTCATCGGGCGTAACAGCGAGTCGGTTGACGCGCGTAGGCTGCACTTTCTCGTTGGTCGCAAAGTTGCCGGTCGAAAACTTGACGGCGTTTTGGTCAGGTTCGCGTCGGACCAGCTCTCCGCATGTACCTCGTCCAGAGGGATGTGCGGCCCTGCTTCGGCGCGTCTTTCCTTCAATGCGCAAAGCGAGGAAAGCTGGTGAATTCGAAGGCGCCTGAAGATCAGGCGCCTCCATAGAGACCCAGGCCAGCCGCGGCATCCGGGTGGCGTGGCCCTGTGCATTGAACCCAAGCTTGCAGTCTTGGGCCTGCGGCCGTGTCGACTGCGCCAAGGCGCAAGAGGCTTCGTCGCTGCATCGTTATCTCCCGAAACGGCTGCACTGGCAGACTGAGGTCGTAGCCCGGGGCGGGCTGCCTTTACATCGGCTCCATGCCGGACTTGCGGATCGCATCGCCCGACTCCGGCGCCCTGAGCGCGCTGCTAAAAGCCCGTGCGGCGTCGACCTGCGGCGCGCTGCTGTGCACGCCTGCGGCCCAGATGGTGTAGTTCTGCACTTCGGCCGGTAGCGGGCCGAGATACTGAAAGCCCTTGGCGTGCATGAGCTCGCTCACCTGCTGAAATCCCAGGTCCGCTTCGCCACGCGCCAGCATGTCGCCGATCTGGCCACCCGAGGGCGGCTGCTTGATCTTCTGCTTGATCTGATCGGCGACGCCGAGCTTCTGAAATAGCTGCTCAACGTAACGGCCGCTAGAGCCTGATGAGATCGCGATCGCCTGCGCGTCGAGCAAGGCCATTTTAAGCCCGCTGACGCTCGACACATCCGGCCGCGGCAACCCTGAACGAATTGCCACCGCCACAGCAGACCGGGAAAAGTCGACGCGAGTGCCGCTGACTAGTTTGCCGGTCGCTACCATGCGGTCCACCCCAGCAGCCGTGTTAACGACCACATCAAACACCTCGCCGTCGGCGACCCGTTTGGCGATGGACTCCGAGCCGCCCCAAGTGAGGCTCACCCGCCGCCCGGTGTCTTTCTCGAACCGTGCAGCGACTGCCACCAACGTCTCCTTCACGGCATTCGGAGCCACGACCTTCAAGTCGTCAGCACGCGCACCGGACACTAAAGCAACTAGCGTTGCCGCCAGCCAGCAGCGCAGCAGAAAGGTCGGCTTAGACATCGGTGCCTCACAGGTTGAGGGAGGGCTGACGAATTTTGCTCTTGCAATAGTTTGCTCGTAATCATCCCTCGTCCCAACATCATCCCTTGTCCTGACCCTGGGTATCCGGGATCGGGCGTCTCCACCCAAATCGCCGGTTAGTCCCAGGCGCAGTCCGACTTCCGGG
>JBBSUK010000005.1:0-49490 GCA_038234975.1 Burkholderiales bacterium | reverse complement strand
TGGAGTTCCTGCGCTGGCTGCAGCGTGCCGACCTGCGGCTGACCGAAGATCAGCGGCGTCAGGTCGTCGGCGACTCGATGCGGATTGCCGTGCCGTGCGGCATTCTCGACCTCCTCTAGCGACTTTCCTTCTCCTCCCATCGGAGCTTCCTCATGACCATCAAGATCGGCATCAACGGCTTCGGCCGCATCGGGCGCATGGTATTTCGCGCCGCCGTCCAGAATTTTTCCGACATCGAGGTCGTCGCCATCAACGACCTCCTCGAGCCCGACTACCTGGCCTACATGCTCAAGCACGACTCGGTGCACGGGCGCTTCAGGGGCGCCGTCTCGGTCGACGGCAACAGCCTCGTCGTCGACGGCAGGAAGATTCGCCTGACCCAGGAGCGGGACCCCGCGAACCTGAAGTGGGGCGAGGTCGGCGCGGAGGTCGTGATCGAGTCGACGGGCCTGTTCCTGACGAAGGAAACCGCGCAGAAGCACGTCGACGCGGGCGCGAAGAAGGTGATCCTGTCGGCGCCCTCGAAGGACGACACGCCGATGTTCGTCTACGGCGTCAACGACAAGACCTACAAGGGCGAGGCGATCATCTCGAACGCTTCGTGCACGACCAACTGCCTGGCGCCCGTCGCCAAGGTGCTGCACGACAAATGGGGCATCAAGCGCGGCCTGATGACGACGGTGCATGCCACGACGGCGACGCAGAAGACCGTCGACGGGCCGAGCAACAAGGACTGGCGCGGCGGCCGCGGCATCCTAGAGAACATCATCCCGTCGTCGACCGGCGCGGCCAAGGCGGTCGGCGTCGTCATCCCGGAGCTGAACAAGAAGCTCACCGGCATGTCGTTCCGCGTGCCGACCTCCGACGTGTCGGTGATCGACCTTACCGTCGAGCTCGAGAAGGGCGCGAGCTACGCCGAGATCTGCGCCGAGATGAAGGCGCAGTCCGAGGGTGCGATGAAGGGCGTGCTCGGCTACACGGAAGAGAAGGTCGTCTCGACCGACTTCCGCGGCGAGCCGATGACCTCGGTCTTCGATGCCGATGCCGGCATCGCCCTCGACTCGACGTTCGTCAAGATCGTGGCGTGGTACGACAACGAATGGGGCTACTCGAACAAGGTGCTGGAGATGGCCCGCGTGGTGGCGAAGGCACGCTGACGGTCGCGCCGACCAGCGCCGGGCCACGGGTCAGTGGCGCCAGTGATGCCCGCCGTGGTGGTAACCGCCGTGCCCGCCCCAGTACCCGCCGATGCCGATGCTGAAGGTCGGACCCCAGTACGGTCGGCCGTAGTAGGGCGCGTAGTACGGCGACGAGTAGTAGGGCGCCGAGTAGTACACAGGCGCGACGGCCGGCTCGACATACACGGGCGACTGCTGCACGTAGCGCGGCGGCAGCGACTCGACGTAGGTCGGCGGCACGGCGCTGTACGACTCGACGGGCGGCACCGGTCGGGCCTGCTCGTAGCGCTCGCTGCGCTCGTATCGCTCGCCGCGTTCGCTTCGCCCGGTGGTCGCCGGGCGGATGTCGATCGCCAGGCGCGGGCCCGGGTCGCCGGCGGTGCGGGTGCTGTAGCGCTGCCCGTTGTACTCGTAGACCACGTCGTAGCCGACGACCCGGCTCTCGCTGGTCGTGACGGTGCGGCAGTTGCGTGACGGGTAGGCCGTGGCGTAGCCGTTGTTCGACTCGATCTGGTTGCCGGCCACGGCGCCAGCGATCGCGCCCACGCCGGTCGCGACCGCGCGCCCGCCTCCGCCGCCGATCTGGTGCCCGACGACACCGCCGACTACGGCGCCGAGCAGCGCGCCGACGCCCGAGGGCTGCGACTGCACGACCCGCTGGACCTCGACGCAGTCCTGGCGCGGAACGCCGACCTGCGACAACACGGGCGTCGCGGACACCACCCTTGCGAATTCCGTGGCCTGGGCATGGCCCGCACCGGCCGCCAAGGCCGCCGCGGCGGCCAGCATCGTCATCCGTCTCGCTGTCATGTTCGTGCTCCTGTCTTCTGCGGCTCGAGCCGGTCGACCGCGCATGGCTCGACAAGTTCACGCCGACTGACACCACAATACGCAGCCGGCAGCGTTTCGTCCGTAGTCGGACGCCGGCTTGACATTTCTTTGCATGCCCGCGGGATCGGGCAACATGCCGGCGTCGGGCGAGGGCTCAAATCGCTGCGGTTCAGGTTCGAACGCGGCATCGTCGCACAGGGTTGACGGTTCGGTCGTCCGAACCGCTTTCGTCATGGTTTTCAAGGAACAGGGGAATCTCATCGTGTTCGTGCATCAGAAGATCGGTCAGGGCCTGCGCGTGGCAGCCGTGCTGGCGGCAGCGGCCATCGTCGCGGCTTGCGGCGGCGGTGGCGGCGACAGCAACTCGAGCGGAAATGCCGACGTGCGGCTGATCAACGCCACGCTTACGCATGCCAACCTTTCGCTCGTTGTGGGCTCGACGGCCAAGGCCGGCCCGGTCGCGACCGACACCGCGAGCGCCTACGCGAGCGTCAGTTCGGGCAGCCCGACGCTGCAGGTCAACGACACGGCCACCGGCTCCGCGGTCACGACGCTGTCGCCCAGCCTGAGCAAGGACGACCACTACTCGCTCGTCGCCTACGAGACCGGTGGCGTGGTGCGCACGGCGATCATCTCGGAGGAGGTGTCGGCGCCGAGCTCGGGAACGGCGATCCTGCGCGTGTTCGACGCCGCGGGCGATGCCGGCGCGGTCGACGTCTACGTCACCCCGGCCGGCAGCCCGACCGTCAGTTCGCCGACCTACACCTTCGCGTCGTCGACGACGGTGCAGGAGTCGAGCTTTGCCTCGTTCACGCCGGGGACCTACAGCGTCCGGGTCACGGGCGCCGGCAACCCCGCCGACCTGCGCCTGGCGATCCCGTCGATCACGCTGGCGAGCCAGGGCGTCGCCACGCTGGTGCTGACGCCGACCATCGGCGGCACGCTCGTCAACGCCGGCGTCGTCACCCAGCGCGACACCTACACCGCAGGTCGCAATACCAGCGCCCGGGTGCGCATCGCCGCGGCGCTGACGCCCGGCGCGACGGTCTCCGCCACGGTCGGCTCGACGCCGGTTGCGGCAAGCCTGATCTCGCCGACGGTGGGCGCCTACGTCGTCGTACCGGCGGGTGCCGCGGTCGGCGTCACTGTCAACGGCGCCGCGATCGCAGCGCCGTCCGGCACGCTCGCCGCCGGCAGCGACACCACCCTCGTCGTCTACGGCGATGTCGGAGCTGCCACGGCGTCTCTCGTCGTCGACGACAACCGCCTGCCCGCGTCGACCGCCAACCTGAAGCTGCGGTTGTTCAACGGCATCGTCGGCACGCCGTCGCCGCTCACGCTCACGGCCGACTTCGCCGTCGTCGCGACCGCCGTCGCGCCGGGCGCCGCCTCGGGCTACGCGGTGATCCCGTCGAGCACGTCGGTCCGCCTCGACGTCACCTCGGCGACGACCGTCGTCTACAGCGAGTCGGGCATCAACGTGCCCGGCAACGCGGTCTACACGCTGTTCATGCTGGGCAACGCGCCGGCGCCCGTCCACCTGCTGCGCCGCGACCGCTGACCAGCCGGCGGGAGGTCGCGGCGGCAGGGGTCGCCGCGATCGTCAGCGCCCGCTCGCCGGGCAGGCGGTGAACGGATAGCGACCGCCGGGCGCGAGGGTGACGGCGAGGAGCCGCGTCACCGTCGCCGGATCGGCGGCGGGAATCCGGTACATGTGGTTCGCGCTCTTCGCCGGGCTGCTGCCCGCTTCGCTTCGCGTGTCGGTCCACGAGCCGGGCGGCAGCACCGAGGCGAGCACGGCCTGCGCGGCGGCCGTGTCCACCTCGGCGACCGGCCCGGCCTCGAGACAGGCCGTGGCGGCGCCCGCGCCGCTCGCCGACGACGGCGACGGCGACGCCGGCAGGATGCGGATCGTCTCCGGTCGCACCTGCCGCGTCAGCCGCTCGGGCTCACGGTCGCCCTGGGCGGAGAGACCGAACAGGCCGTCGAAACTGCCCCGGGTGAAGGCGAAGAGGACCAGGTTGGCGACGATCAGCACCGCCACCACCAGCCTCAGCACGCCCCCCTCCCCGCCGCGATGCGGGTCAGCGGGCGCACGCTGACCTCGCCGCTCGACACCTCGACGATGCGGCCGTCGCCGACGCGAACGAGCAGGGCCCCGTCGCGACCGAGGCCGGCGCCGGTGCCTTCGATGTCGCCCGCCGCACGGTCCGCGCGATTCGGGAGATGTCGCCCGGCGCGGATCTCGCGGCCGGCGAGCACGTCGCGCGCTGCATGGCGGGCGCGCACCGCGTCGTCGAGGCCGCCCCGTTCGAAAGCCGCCACGGCGTCCAGCAGGGCCGGAGCGATCGCGAGCAGCACGTGCTCCGAAGTCGCGTCGGAACGGCGCTCGTCGAGGGCGCCGACGGCGACCGCCGAAGGACCGTCGCCGGCCGCCTGCGTGCACAGGTTGAGGCCGACGCCGATCACGGCCACGCGCCGCTCGCCGGCCGGGGCCGTCTCGATCAGGATGCCGCCGAACTTGCGCCACGGCGCGGCGCCAGGCGGCGCACCCGCATCGACGAGGCAGAGATCGTTCGGCCACTTCAAGCCGATCCCCGGCGCATCGACGCGATCCGCGTCGGCGCCGAGCGAGTCGAGCGCATCGGCGACGGCGACGCCGACCGCGATCGACAGGCCCGACAGATCGCTGCGCGCCATCGGCACCGCGAGCGAGAAGGTCAGCGACGCGCCGGCCTTCGAGTGCCACGGCCGGCCGAGGCGGCCGCGCCCGGCGGTCTGCGCCTCGGCGATGCGCAGCGTGATCGGCAGGACCCCGGGAAGGGACGCTCCGGCGGCGCGCACGCGCGACATCAGGTCGGCGTTGGTCGAGCCCGTCGACTCGACCCATTCGATGTCGACGTGGCGGCCGAGCACCTCGGCCAGCGACAGCGCCGGGCCGGTGCCGCTTGCGCGAGTCAGCGGCGCTTGGGCGAGAGCATCGTGCCGCGGCATTGACGACTCCCGCACCGACACTCGTACTCCATCTTCACCTTCTTCGTCTGCCGGCCTTCGAGGATGAGGCCGTAGTCGTAGTTGAGCTCCTCGCCGGGCTCGATGTCGCGCAGCGCCTTGATGAACACCCGGCCGGCCTCCTCGTCCTCGTCGGCTTCGCAGTTGGGGTCGCAGGCGTGGTTGATCCACTTCGCCGAGCCGCCATCGAGGCCGTCGATGACGCGCTTGTCGTCGATGTGGAAGAAGAACGTGTGGTTCGGGTCGTCGGGGTCGTGGGGATGGCGGCGCTGCGCCTCCTTCCACGTGATCACGCTGCCCGTGTACTCGACGATCCGTTCGCCCTCGGCGATCGGCCGCAGCGCGAACACCCCCTTGCCGTGCACGCCGGAGCGGCGCACCTGGATGCGACGGCCGGAGGTCGGCAACGGGCCGGGGGCTTTCGCGGAACTGACTTTTTTCTTTGGGTACATTGAATTCATGGGCGTGCGCGCGGGTGCGTGCGCGCGAGAGCAGCGGATTGTAGAGACGAGAAAGACGCTGAAGAGCGACCGAGACAGCCACAGATGACCAAGTCCCTGATCATTGCCGAGAAGCCTTCCGTTGCGCAGGACATCGTCCGCGCACTCACGCCTGTCGCGGGCAGGTTCGACAAGCACGACGAGTACTTCGAGGCCGACGAATATCTCGTCACCTCCGCGGTCGGTCACCTGCTCGAGATCAAGGCGCCGGAGGAATTCGACGTCAAGCGGGGCAAGTGGAGCTTCGCCAACCTGCCGGTGATCCCGCCGCACTTCGAGCTCGCGCCGCTCGACAAGACCAAGGGGCGGCTGAGCGCCATCGTCAGGCTCGCCAAGCGCAAGGACGTGACGGACCTCATCAACGCCTGCGACGCCGGCCGCGAGGGCGAGCTCATCTTCCGCCTCATCCAGCAGCACGCGAAGTCGAAGCTGCCGGTGCGCAGGCTGTGGCTGCAGAGCATGACGCCGCAGGCGATCCGCGACGGCTTCGACCACCTGAGGAGCGACGCCGAGCTGCAAGGCCTCGCGGAGGCGGCGCGCAGCCGCTCCGAGGCCGACTGGCTGGTCGGCATCAACGGCACCCGGGCGATGACCGCGTTCAATTCGCGCGACGGCGGCTTCTTCCTGACCACGGTCGGCCGCGTGCAGACGCCGACGCTGTCGATCATGGTCGAGCGCGAGGAACAGATCAGGAAGCACGTCGCGCGCGACTATTGGGAGATCCACGCGAGCTTCGCCGTCGGCGCCGGGGAATACGAGGGCAAGTGGTTCGACACGGCGTGGAAGAAGAACGACGACGCAGAGCGCCGCTCCGACCGGGTGTGGACCGAAGTCGAGGCGACGGCCGTCGCCGCCGCGGTGCAGGGCGAGTCGGCGACGGTGACGGAGGAGCAGAAGCCGAGCACGCAGGCACCGCCGCTGCTCTACGACCTCACCAGCCTGCAGCGCGAGGCGAACTCGCGGTTCGGCTTCTCGGCCCGCACGACGCTGTCGATCGCGCAGGCGCTGTACGAGAAGCACAAGGTCCTCACCTATCCGCGAACCGACAGCCGCGCCTTGCCGGAAGACTACCTCGCGGTCGCGAAGCAGACCGTCGACATGCTCGCCGGCGAGACGCTGCCGGGGCCGCTCAGGCCGCTGTCGACGCATGCCGCGACGGCGAAGAAGGAGGGCTACATCAGGCCGAGCAAGCGCATCTTCGACAACGCCAAGGTGTCGGACCACTTCGCCATCATCCCGACGCTGCAGGCACCCGGGAGCCTTTCGGAGATCGAGGCCAAGCTCTACGACATGGTCGCCAAGCGCTTTCTCGCCGTCTTCTTCCCGAGCGCCGAGTTCCAGGTGACGACGCGCATCTCGACGGTCGAGGCCGGCGGCGTTCGCTATCCGTTCCAGACCAACGGCAAGGTGATGACCCGGGCCGGCTGGCTCGCCGTCTACGGCCGCGAGGCGCAGGAGGACGATGCGAACCTCGTGGCCGTCGACGCCGGCGAGATCGCCCGCACCGAGAGTGTCGACGTCAAGGCGTTGCGCACCAAGCCACCCGCGCGCTACACCGAAGCGACGCTGCTCTCGGCGATGGAGGGCGCCGGCAAGCTGATCGACGAAGACGAGTTCCGGGAAGCGATGCAGGAGAAGGGGCTCGGCACGCCGGCGACCCGCGCGGCGATCATCGAAGGGCTCATCTACGAGAAGTACATCCACCGCGAAGGTCGCGAGCTGGTTCCCGGCGCGAAGGCGTTCCAGCTGATGACGCTGCTGCGCGGCCTCGGCGTCGAGGACCTCACCAAGCCCGCGCTCACCGGCCAGTGGGAGTACGAGCTCGCCGAGATGGAGAAGGGCAACCTCGACCGCGAGACCTTCATGCGCCGCATCGCCGAGATGGCCGAGCGCATCGTCCGCAAGGCCAAGGAGTACGACCGCGACACCATCCCCGGCGACTACTCGACGCTCTCGGCGCCGTGCCCGAACTGCGCTGGCGTGGTGAAGGAGAACTACCGGCGCTATGCCTGCGCCGGCGTCGCCGATGGAGCGACGAAACGCGAGGGCTGCGGCTTCTCGATCTCGAAGATCCCCGGTGGCCGCGCGTTCGAGCTCGACGAGGTCGAGGCCTTCCTGCGCGACGGCAAGATCGGCCCGCTCGAGGGCTTTCGCTCGAAGGCCGGCTGGCCGTTCACCGCCGAGCTCAAGCTGGCGCGCGACGAAGAGACGAACAACTGGAAGCTCGAGTTCGACTTCGGCGAGGACGCCCGGCGCGAAGCCGAGTCGGGTGAACCCGTCGATTTCTCCGACCAGGAGAGCCTGGGCGCGTGCCCGAAGACGAAAGGCAACGTCTACGAGCACGGCACGAACTACGTCTGCGAACACTCCGTCGGGCCCGGCCCTTCGTGCGACTTCAGGAGCGGCAAGGTGATCCTGCAGCAGCCGGTGGCGCGCGAGCAGATGACCAAGCTGCTCGCGACCGGGCGGACCGACCTGCTCGAAGGATTCGTCTCGAACAAGACGCGACGCAAGTTCAAGGCGCGGCTGGCGTGGGACGCCAAGGAAGGCAAGGTCGCGTTCGAGTTCGAGCCGCGTCCGCCACGCACGGGCAAGGCGCCGGCGGAGAAAGCGCCGGCGAAGAAAGCGCCGGCGGAGAAGGCAGCCGTGAAGAAGGCAGCCGTGAAGAAGTCGGCCGCGAAGAAAGCAGGCTGAGGCCTACGGCGGGGCACTCGCCGTAGGCGCGATGCGGCTCCGTCCGACGCCCGTTGCGGGCGCCGAATGACGACACTGCGCCCTGCACCACCGCTCGCCAGGAGTCCACCCATGGCCCCGCTTCCTTCCCATCGCTCGAACCGTCGCCAGTCCGCGACACGAACCGTGCTGGCGGTGGCGGCGACCCTGTCGCTGTGTCTCGGCAACGCGATGGCGCAGCAGCCGGCTCCCGTGCGCAAGCTTCCGCCGTCGCCCTCGGTTCAGGCGCGCATCCCGGCCGGTGTCGACACCGGAACACCGGGGACCAGCGACACCTTGCCGCTCGGAACGCCGGTTCCGCCCTCGGTGTCGGCCGACCGCGGCGACCTCCGCCTGCGTTCGGCGGGCGCGCGCGCCGCAGCGAGGAAGGCCAAGTCGCCGCTCGAAAGCGCATCGGCGGCGTCGGCAGTGGCCGCTGGATGCAACCCGGGGCCGGCCGGCAACCCCAACGGCGAAGCCGTCGCCTTGCCCGGGAGCGGCTTCACCGGCCAGTCGGCATCGCCCAAGACCGCGGCCTCGCTCGACCGGAAGCGGCCGGTCGGACGCGTCGCCTGCTGATCGGCGTCAGCCCTGCGACGCGATCGACGCCGTCGCGACCAGCTCCTCGAACATCGCCCGCGTGGCCGTGCCGCTCACGCGGTACGGGTCGAGCGTCGGCCCCTCGGAGTACTTGAGGACGACGCCGGGGTTGAGGCGGTCGAGGTTGACCTGGCCCATCTGCCAGCTCGAGAAGCGCCGCTCGGCGACCTCGGCGTAGTCGAGCAGCGTGACCTCCTGGTGGCGCTCGTCGCGCGAGATCGTGTTGTACAGACTGCTCACGGCAGCGCGACCGCCTTCGAGCATCTGCACGAACAGTCCCGCCTTGGCGCAGTGGCAGAGCACGCCGGTGATGCCGCGCGCCGCGTTGTTCGACCGGGAGCGCCGCACGATCGCGGCCAACGCGTCGGCATCGACCGATGCAGCCACACGGCTGACATAGAGCAGGCGAACCAGCATGTCGGCCTCAGTTCTTCTTCGAGAGCAGCGAGAGGAACTCGCGGCGCAGGTTGGCGTCCTTGAGGAACGCGCCCCGCATGACGCTGTTGGTCATCATCGATTCGTCGTCCTTCACGCCGCGCCAGTGCATGCAGAAGTGATCGGCTTCCATGACGATCGCCAGACCGTCGGGCTTGACGCGATCCTGCAGTTCGTTGGCGAGCATCGTCACCGCTTCTTCCTGGATCTGCGGCCTGCTCATGATCCAGTCGCAGATCCGGGCGTATTTCGACAGCCCGATCAGGTTCGAGTGCTCGTTCGGCAGCAGGCCGATCCAGACCCTGCCGAGGATCGGGCACAGGTGGTGCGAGCAGGCGCTGCGCACCTTCACCGGGCCGACGATCATCAACTCGTTGAGCCGCGAGACGTTCGGGAACTCGGTGACCGTCGGGATCGGCTCGTAGCGGCCCTTGAACACCTCGCCGATGAACATCTTCGCCACCCGGCGCGCAGTCTCGGCGGTGTTGTGGTCGCTCTCGGTGTCGATCACCAGCGAGCGCAGCACGGCCTGCATCTTCTCCTCGACCTCGGCGCGCAGCTCGTCGAGCTCGCCCGGCTCGATGTGCTCGGCGATGTTGTCGTTGGCGTGGTAACGGCAGCTCGCGCCGACCAGGCGGTAGCGGATCCGGTCCGACGCCGGCAGCCGCGCCAGGTCGGCGGCTTCGCGGAAGATCGGGGTTGGCTTGTCGCCGGGCATGGGGAAGGGTACCGCATCGCATGACCAATGCTCCGCTTCACGCCCTGCTCGAGCAAGCCGCCACCGCCGTCGCGTCGGTGCGCGGCGGCCGGTCGCTCGACGACGCGCTCGGCCGGGTGCCGGGCGAGCTGCGCCCGGGCACCCAGGCGCTGGCCTTCCACGCACTGCGCTGGCTGGGCTCGGCCGAGGTCGTGCTGCGCGGGCTGGCCGAGCGCGCGCCGCCGCCGGCCGTCGAGTCGTTGCTGCTGGTGGCGCTTGCGCTGCTGTGGCCGCCCGCGGCAATGGCCGCGAAGGCGCCTGCGCCCTACCCGCCGCACGTGCTGGTCGACCAGGCGGTCGAGGCTGCACGCAGGCGGGCGCCGAGGAGCGCCGGCTTCGTCAACGCGGTGTTGCGCCGGTTCCTCCGCGAACAGGACGCGCGCGTCGCGGCGGCGCTCGCGACGCCGCTCGGGCGCTGGAACCACCCCGGGTGGTGGCTCGACCGGCTGCGTGCCGACTGGCCGAACGAATGGGCCGCGATCGCCGACGCCGACAACGACCGCGCCCCGATGACGCTGCGTGCGAACGCGCGCCGGACGACCGCGGCGCACTACGTCGAGCGCCTCGCCGAGGCGGGGCTGGCCGCCGTTGCGGGACCGGGCGTCTCGGTGCAGCTCGAGCGGCCGGTGCCGGTGACCTCGCTGCCGGGTTTCGCCGAGGGCGACGCATCGGTCCAGGACGCGTCGGCCCAGCGCGCTGCGCCGCTTCTCGCCGCGGGCCTGCGACCCGGCGCTCGCGTCCTCGACGCCTGTGCCGCCCCCGGCGGCAAGACGGCGCACCTGCTCGAGCTCGCCGACCTCGACGTCACCGCCCTCGACCGCGACCCGGCGCGCCTGGCCCGGGTCGGCGAGACGCTGGCGCGCCTCGGCCTGTCGGCACGCACCCTCGCCGCCGACGCGCTCGATCCGGCGTCCTGGTGGGACGGCGAGCCGTTCGACGCGATCCTGCTCGACGCGCCCTGCACCGCGTCGGGGATCGTCCGCCGCCACCCCGACGTGCGCTGGCTGCGGCGGCCGGGCGACGTCGCGGTGCTCGCCGAGACCCAGTCCCGCCTGCTCGACGCACTCTGGCCGCTGCTCGGTCCCGGCGGCCGGATGCTCTACGCGACCTGCTCGCTCTTCCGCGACGAGGGAGAAGCGCGGATCGACGCGTTTTTGCAACGCCATCCGGATGCTGCGGTTGCCGCGACCCCCCGATCTCCGGGGCACCTGCTGCCCCTGCCCGACAATCGTGCGTCGCGGCCCGCCGCCGTGGCGATCGATGACCCGGCCGCGGGCGACGGCTTCTTCCTGGCGCTCCTCGCCAGGCACCACGTCTGACCCACCGAAGGCCCTGCCCAGCGTCCACATGAATCGGCCGAAGCCGCCCGCACCGCTGCCCGACCGCCGCAGCGTCCTCGGCGTCGCCGGTGGCGTCCTGGCGGCAGCGGTGCTGCGCGTCCTGCCGGCGGCAGGTACCGTCCTGGCGAGCGGCGCTGCAGGCGCGGCGTCGGAGCCGCGCCTGTCGGTCTTCGACCTGCAGCGCGACGAAGACGGCCTGCACCTCAGCTACGCCGTCGACCTCGACCTCGGCAAGCCGGTGGACGACGCACTCGCCAAGTCGGTGCCGCTCTTCTTCGTCGCCGACGTCGAGGTCTTCCAGGACCGCTGGTGGTGGCGCGACCGACGCGTCGCCCACGCCATCCGCACCTATCGCATCGTCTACCAGCCGCTGACCGCCAACTACCGCGTCACCTCGGTCGGCGGCCTGAGCCAGAACTACGCGTCGCGCGGCGATGCGCTCGCCTCGCTGAGCCGCGCCTCGCGCTGGAAGATCGCCGAGCCGGCACAGATCGACGACGGCCGCCATTACGTCGAATTCCAGTACCGGCTCGACACGTCGCAGTTGCCCCGGCCGATGCAGATCGGCATCGGCGGCGACAGCGACTGGCAGATCGTCGTGCGCCGCACCCAGCGCCTGGGCTGACGCAGCGGCCCCGACGCCACAGGCACCATGACACGCGCCAGCCGCTGGGCCCTGATCGCGTCGACGATCGCCGTCCTAGGCGCCGGCCTCGTGCTCGCCTTCCTGCTGTCGATCACGACCAGCAACCCGTCGCTCTACGAGCGCCACTACGTCTGGCTGTTCTGGGTCAACGTGGGCCTGGCCAGCGTGCTCATGGCGGTGATCGTCGTCACCGGAGCGCGGCTGCTCTGGCGGGTCTCGCGCGGGCGTTTCGGCAGCCGCCTGCTGCTCAAGCTGGCGGCGATCTTCGCACTCGTCGGCGTGGTGCCGGGGTTGCTGATCTACATGGTGAGCTACCAGTTCGTGTCGCGGTCGATCGAGAGCTGGTTCGACGTCAGGGTCGAAGGCGCGCTCGACGCCGGCCTGGCGCTCGGCCGCGGCACGATCGACGGCATGGTCGCCGACCTCGACGCCAAGGCGCGGCTGGCCGCCGACCGGCTCGGCGAGACCGGCAGCGCCACCGAGCCGCTCGTCCTCGAACGGCTGCGCGAGCAGCTCGCGGCGCAGGAGATCGCCGTCGTCGGTGCGAGCGGGCAGCTGCTCGCAAGCACCGGCGCGGGCAGCGCTGGCCTGCTGCCGGACCGGCCGGCGCCGCAGTTGCTGCGGCAGGCGCGGACGCAGCGCGTGGCCAGCGTCACCGAAGGTCTCGACGAGGACGCCGCCGCCGCCGGCACGCCGGCGCGCCTGCGCGCCGTGGCCCTCATCCCGAGCAGCAATTTCGCGCTCGGCGAGCAGGAGCGCTTTCTCGTCGTCACGCAGCGGATCGCGCCGGCCCTGGTCGGCAATGCGCTGGCCGTCACCAGTGCCTACCGCGAGTACCAGCAGCGCGCGCTGGCCCGTTCGGGCCTGCGCAAGATGTACATCGGCACGCTGACCCTCGCCCTCGTGCTGGCGGTGTTCGCCGCGCTGCTGCTGGCGGTCGCGCTCAGCAACCAGCTCGTCCGGCCGCTGCTGCTGCTCGCCGAAGGCGTCGACGCCGTGACCCGGGGCGACTTCCGCTCCAAGGCGGTGTTCGCGTCGCGCGACGAGCTCGGCGGGCTGACGCGATCGTTCGCGCAGATGACCGAGCAGCTCTCCGATGCGCGAGAGCTGGTGCACAAGAGCGTGGCCCAGGTCGAGGGCGCCCGCGCCAACCTGCAGACGATCCTCGACAACCTGACCGCGGGCGTGATCGTGTTCGACCGCAACGGCGCCATCGAGAGCGTCAACCCCGGCGCGACGCGCATCCTGCGCCTGCCGCTGTCGGCCTACCGCGGCCGGCGGCTCGGCGAGGTGCCGGGTCTCGAGACCTTCGCCGAATCGGTCGCGCAGCGCTTCGAGCAGCACGCGGTGAGCCCCGAGGCCGGCGAGCGCGACCAGTGGCAGGACTCGTTCGAGCTGCGCACCGGCGGCATCCGCACTGCCGCCGTGACGGCTGGCAGAGAGGCCGCGACCACGGTCCTGCTCGTGCGCGGTGCGGCGATGCCGCAGCAGGCGCGCCTGCTCGTCTTCGACGACATCACCGAGGTCGTCTCGGCGCAGCGCATCGAGGCCTGGAGCGAGGTTGCGCGGCGACTCGCGCACGAGATCAAGAACCCGCTCACGCCGATCCAGCGTTCCGCCGAGCGGCTGCTGCACAAGCTCGGCAGCAAGGTCGAAGGCGTCGACCACGCGATGCTCGAGCGTTCGGTCGGCACCATCGTCAACCAGGTCCAGGCGATGAAGTCGCTGGTCGACGAGTTCCGCGACTACGCGCGCCTGCCGGCGTCGCAGCTCGGCCCGCTCGACCTCAACGCGCTCGTCGGCGAGGTGCTCGGCCTGTATGCCACGGAGCAGGAGAGCGGGGTGCTGGCCACCGAACTCGACCCCGACCTGCCGCGCATCGTCGGCGACGCGACGCAGCTGCGGCAGGTGATCCACAACCTGATGCAGAACGCGCTCGACGCCGTCGAGGGTGCGGGCGACGACGGCAAGGTGCGCGTCGCCACCGAGGTGGCGCGCCACGAAGACGGCCGGCCACGGGCGGTCCGACTCGTCGTGCGCGACAACGGACCCGGCTTCGACGACAAGGTCATGGCGCGCGTATTCGAGCCCTACGTGACGACCAAGACCAAGGGCAGCGGGCTCGGCCTGGCGGTCGTCAAGAAGATCGCCGACGAGCATGCGGCGCGGGTGCGAATTGCCAACCTCGGGACCGCCGACGCGACCGAAAGCGTCGACACTTCGAAGGGCGCTCAGGTTTCGTTATCATTTTCTCGGCTCGCTTCGCCTCCCGACGAGGCGTCCCGCGAGGTGCGCACCGCGATGTCGGAGCGGCTTCCGTCCTAGGATTCATGGCCACCATACTTGTCGTCGACGACGAACTCGGCATCCGCGCGCTGCTGTCGGAGATCCTCGCCGATGAAGGCCACACGGTGGAGCTGGCCGAGAACGCAGCGCAGGCCCGCGCGGTGCGAGAGCGGGTCCGGCCCGACCTGGTGCTGCTCGACATCTGGATGCCCGACGTCGACGGCATCACGCTCCTGAAGGAGTGGGGGTCGGCCGCGCAGCTGACGATGCCGGTGATCATGATGAGCGGCCACGGCACGATCGACACCGCGGTCGAGGCGACGCGTTTCGGCGCCATGGCCTTCCTCGAGAAACCGATCACCCTGCAGAAGCTGCTGCGTGCCGTCGAGCAGGGGCTCGCCAAGCCGGCCGCGCGAGGCGAGGCGGGCGTCGGCAGCGGCGGGGGCAGCGACGAGCCGGTGCTGACGGTCGAGTCGGCGATGACGCGCGGCTTGCTGCCGGGCGGCATCGCACCGGTCATGCTCGGCCCGCAGCCCGAGCAGACGTTCGACCTCGACCGGCCGCTGCGCGAGGCGCGCGACGCGTTCGAGAAAAGCTACTTCGAGTTCCACCTCGCGCAGGAAAACGGCAGCATGACGCGCGTCGCCGAGAAGACGGGCCTCGAGCGCACGCACCTCTATCGCAAGCTGAAGCAACTGGGCGTCGACCTGTCGCGCAACAAGCGCGGCGCGCTGTAGCCACTGCACGGCTGCGCCGTAGCCGCTCCCTATAATCGCGCGCTCACGGCCAAGTAGCTCAGTTGGTAGAGCAGCGGACTGAAAATCCGCGTGTCGGTGGTTCGATTCCGCCCTTGGCCACCAGACTCTCGCTTCCGAATGCCGGGCTTTCGCCGAGTTGGCATCGAGCATCGCTCGGGGGACGGACGTGCAATCGAGTCCCTGCGCCGAATCGACCGAGCCACTCCCGGCGCAGGTGACCGCGCTCATCGATGCCTTGCCGAGCGGCTATTCGACAGTCCTCTACGGTGGTCGACCCTACGGGTTGACCGTCATGCGCTTCAACAGCGGGCGTTCGACGAAGATTCATGCCCGCAGCCTGGCCGGACAGGATGTGATCAGCGCGAACTATTACGCCGGGTCGACCCGGCGCCACTTCAGACCCTGCGAGATGCCGCGCGACAAGGTGCTGCGATTCCTGCTGGACATGCAGCCTGAGAATTCGCCCCGCTTTCGGAGACACTCCTGCGGTCCTCGGAACACGGCGTCCGCCTCATGAACTCCACCAGCCCGTCAGCGGCGGCATTGCCTGCGCGGTTCGAATCGGTCGAAGCGCTCGAAGCCTTTCTCGCCAGGCCCAGTGCCGCGCTCGTCGCCGATCTGGAGAAGGTGCCCGGCGATCTGACGATCCTCGGCGTCGCCGGCAAGATGGGGCCGACGCTGGCGCGGCTGGCGAAGAACGCGATGCTGGGGCGTCGCGTGTTCGGCGTCGCCCGCTTCAGCGACGCCGCGGTGCGCGAGCGGCTCGAGGCGGGGGGTGTGGAGACGATCGCCTGCGACCTGCTCGACCGCGCCGCGATCGAGGCGCTGCCCGACGCGCCCAGCGTCGTCTTCGCCGCCGGCCACAAGTTCGGCGCCAGCGGCAACACGCCGCTGACATGGGCGATGAACACCTGGGTGCCGACGCTCGTCGCCGAGCGCTACAAGTCGTCGCGCATCGTCGCCTTCTCGTCGGGCAACGTCTATCCGCTGACGCGCATCGGCGAACCGTCGCCGACGGAAGCGAGCCGCGTCGGCCCGATCGGCGACTACGCGCAGTCGTGCCTGGGCCGCGAGCGGATGTTCGAGTACTTCTCGGCGCGCCACGGCACGCCGGGCCGCATCGTCCGCCTCAACTACGCGATCGACATGCGCTACGGCGTGCTGCACGACATCGCCTCGAAGGTGCAGCGCGGCGAGCCGGTCGACGTGACGATGGGCCGGGTCAACGTCATCTGGCAGGGCGACGCCAACGAACAGGTGCTGCGCTGCCTGGCGCATTGCACGAGCCCGACATCGGTCATCAACAGCACCGGCCCGGAGGCGCTGTCGGTCCGCACGCTCGCGACCGAGCTCGGCCAGCGCTTCGGCATCGAGGCCAAGGTCACCGGCCGCGAGGCCGAGACCGCACTGCTCTCCGACGCGAGCGCGGCCGCGCGGCTGTTCGGCCCGCCGGCGGTGCCACTGTCGAAGATGCTCGACTGGGTGGCCGACTGGACTGCGAGCGGGGGCAGCAGCCTGGGCAAGCCCACCAAGTTCGAAGTCCGCGATGGGACGTTCTGAAGCGCGGATCGAGAAGCTGACGGCCGCCGACGTCGAAGGTGGCCTCGCGCTCTCGGATGCTGCGGGCTGGAACCAGGTCGCCGACGACTGGGCGACCTTCGTCGGCCATGGCAGCGTCGTCGGCTTTCGCGCCGCGGACGGGCACTGGGTGGCGACGGCGGCCGCGCTGCCGTATGGCGCCGAGGTCGGCTGGGTGTCGATGGTCCTCGTCGCGCAGGCGTGGCAGCACCGGGGCCTGGCGACCGCATTGATGCGCGACTGCGTCGCCGACCTGCAGGCTCGCGCCGTCCGGCCACTGCTCGACGCCACGCCGCCGGGCGCGGCGGTCTACCGCGGCCTCGGCTTCGCCGACGGCTTCGCGTTCGAGCGCTGGCAAGCCGATGCGGCGGCCGCCTCGATCGCCGGCGAGTCGACGGCGTCGGCGTCGGTTCGTCCGGCCGACCGCGCCGACCATGGCCGCATCGCCGATCTCGACGCCACGGTCGCCGGCTGCGACCGCCGCTTCCTCCTGACGCGGTTTCTCGAGCGGCCGGGGACGCGGGCCTGGATCACGGGCGCCGGCGACGGCTTCGTCGTCTCGCGTGTCGGCCGTCGCGCCGTGCAGGTCGGTCCGTTGGTGGCGGGCAACGGGCAAGACGCGATCGCGCTGCTCGCCGCCGCACTCGCCGCCACACCCGGCCCCACTTTCGTCGACGTGCCGGTCGATCATCGTGAGCTGGCCGGTTGGCTCGAGCGACGTGGTTTCGGCCGTCAGCGCTCGTTCGTGCGAATGTCGCTCGGCGGCGCTCCCGAGCGCGAGCCCGACGTGCGCAGCTTCGCCCTTGCCGGGCCGGAGTTCGGCTGATGGCGACGGTCGACCTCGACCGCTGGCGCGACCCCGTCGCACTGCGCACCCGTCTGGGCCAAGGCCTCGCGATCCCCGCGCACCCTCTGGCGCTCGATGCGACGCGACGCTTCGATGCGCGGCGCCAGCGCGCCCTGGCACGCTACTACCTCGACGCCGGCGCCGGCGGCCTCGCCGTCGGCGTGCACACGACGCAGTTCGCGATCCGCGAGGTCGGCCTCTACGAAACCGTGCTCGGCGAGGCGATGGCGACGGCAGGCGCCTGGACGCGCGATGCGCCGCCTCCGGTGATGGTCGCCGGTGTCTGCGGCCGCACCGCACAGGCGACGGGCGAGGCAAGGCGCGCGCGAGGTCTCGGGTACCACGCCGGCCTGCTCAGCCTGGCGGCGATGAAAGGCGAAAGCGACGATGCGCTCGTCGCCCATTGCGAGGCGGTGGCGCGAGAGATTCCGCTGATCGGCTTCTACCTGCAGCCCGCCGTCGGCGGGCTCGACCTCGGTGCGGCGTTCTGGGCCCGCTTCGCCGCGATCGACGGCGTCGTCGCGATCAAGGTCGCGCCGTTCAACCGCTACCGCACGCTCGACGTCGTGCGCGGCGTCGTCGCGGCGCGCGCCGAGGAGCGGGTCGTCCTCTACACCGGCAACGACGACCACATCGTGCTCGACCTGCTGACGCCGTTCTCGGTGCGGCGCGGCGACGAGACGGTCACGCTGCGATTTCGCGGCGGCCTGCTCGGCCACTGGTCGGTGTGGACGAAGGCCGCGGTCGAGCAGCTCGAGCGCTGCAAGGCCGTGGTCGCTGCCGGTGGCACGGTGGATGCCGACCTGCTGGCGCTCGACAGCCGCGTCACCGACTGCAACAGCGCGTTCTTCGACGTGGCCCACGACTTCCACGGCTGCATCGCCGGATGCCACGAGGTGCTGCGCCGCCAGGGTCTGCTCGAAGGCACCTGGTGTCTCGATCCGCACGAGGGTCTCAGCCCCGGCCAGGCGAAGGAGATCGATCGCGTCCTCGTCGAGCATGCCGACCTCGGCGACGATGCCTTCGTCGCTGCCAACCTCGAACGCTGGCTGGCCTGACCGGGCGGGCTCACTCCATCCCGAGGAGCTTGTAGATCCGCCGCGTGTAGCCGCCGAAGCTCTCGTGCGTCTTCATGTCGAGCGTGCGCGGGCGAGGCAGGTCGATGACGATGTCGTCGGCCATGCGCGCCGGGCCGGCCGTGAAGACGACGACGCGGGTGCCGAGGAACACGGCTTCGGAGATGCCGTGGGTGACGAACAGGATCGTCTTGCCCGCCTGGCGCCAGATGCGCAGCAGCTCGAGGTTCATCTTCTCGCGTGTCAGCGCGTCGAGGGCGCCGAACGGCTCGTCCATCAGCACCAGCTTCGGGTCGTGCACGAGCGCGCGGGCGATTGCCGCGCGCTGCTGCATGCCGCCGGAGAGCTCGTAGGGCCGCTTGTTCTCGTTGCCCGAGAGGCCGACGAGCGCGAGCAGGTCGCGGGCGCGTTCGCGGCTCGCTGCCATCGGCAGGCCGAGGATCTCGGCCGGCAGCAGCACGTTGTCGAGCACGGTGCGCCACTTCAGCAGGAGTGGCTGCTGGAACACCATGCCGATGTCTCGGCCCGGGTCGAACGTGTCCGCCTTCGAGCCGATCCTCACCGTGCCGCTGTCGTGCGTGTGCAGCCCGGCAAGGATCTTCAGCAGCGTGCTCTTGCCGCAGCCCGACGGCCCGACCAGACACGCCAGCTCGCCGGGCATAACGTCGAAGGTCGCATCCGAGATCGCGAGGTGGGCGTTCTCGCCGCGGCCGTACGTCTTGGCGACGCCGGCGAGATGGATGAAGGGCTCGTTCTCGGTCATCAGCCGAGTCGCGCGTCGGGCACGACGAAGATCCGCTCGAGGAGCAGCACGCAGGCGTAGAGCAGCATGCCGATCAGCGTGATCAGCAGCACCGCCATGAACATGGCCGCGGTGTCGAGCGTCACCTGCACCTGCAGCATGAGATAGCCCAGGCCGCGATCGGAGCCGAGGAACTCGCCAACGATGGCGCCGGCGACGGCCAGGATCGCCGCCACCTTCATGCCGGAGAAGATGTACGGAAGCGCGCCGGGGAGCTGGATCTTGGTGAAGGTCTGCCAGCGCGAGCCGCGCAGGGCCTTCACCAGGTCGAGCAGTTCGGGCTCGACCTCGCGCAGGCCGCGCACGGTGGTGAGCAGGATCGGGAACAGGCAGATCGAGAACGCGATCATCGCGTTCGGGAGGATCCCGTACTTGAACCAGACGATGATGAGCGGACCGAGCGCCACTTTCGGGATCATGTTCAGGCTCACGAGCAGGGGCATCATCAGCGCCTCGAGCCACTTCGACCACGTGAACGCCAGCGCCAGCGCCACGCCGACGGCGAGCGCCGCTGCGTAGCCGCCGAAGATCTCGGTCGCCGTCACCAGCGAGTTGCTCCACCAGCTGTAATTGGAGACGGTCAGTGCCCTGGCCGTGTCAACGGGCGAAGGCATGACGTACTTCGGCACGTCGCCGAACTTCACGAACAGATACCAGATGGCGAGCAGCGCCAGGTGCGAGACCACGGCCATCGAGGCTTGTGTCCAGCGGCCGTGAGGAGTCTTTTGCATCGCGCTCGTGTGGACGTCTCGGGTGATCGTCGCCGCGCGGATGATAGGGGTCAATGCCGGGCCGCCGGCCGGCGCTCGATTGCTAGACTGGCGGTGATCTTGTGCAGGAGACGACATGTCTTTTCATCGCCGCATCGCCTTTCTCGCCGTCGCATCGTTGCTGGCGGCCGCGCCGTCCGCGTTCGCCCAGAGCAAGCTCGACTTCGTTCTCAACTGGGTGCCCGGCGGCGACCACGCGCCTTACTACTACGCGCAGAAGATGGGCTGGTACAAGGACGCCGGCATCGATCTGAACCTCGAGCCCGGCAAGGGCTCGGCCGTCGCGGTGCAGAAAGTGGCGGCCGGCGCCAATCCGATCGGCCTGGCCGACATGGCCAACGCGCTCGTGCTGCGCGGCAAGGGCGCCGACACGGTCGGCGTCTACAACGTCTACGCCAATTCGCCGCAGGGCCTGTACTGGCTCAAGAGCTCGGGCATCAACAGCGTGAAGGACCTCGCCGGCAAGAAGATCGGCAACCCCGCCGGCGACGGCGCGCGCACGATCTGGCCGGCACTCGCCAAGGCCAACGGCATCGACCCGAACTCGGTGACGTGGGTCAACATCGACGCCAACTCCAAGCTCGCCGCGCTGAAGTCGAAATCGATCGACGCGACGACCTCGTTCTACAACATCCACCACATCTTCAAGCGCGAGCTCGGCAGCGACATGGGCTTCGTCGCCTGGAAGGACGCCGGCATCAACCCCTACGGCAACACGATCATCGTCAACGCCGACTACCTGAAGAAGAACAAGCCAACCGTCGCCGCCTTCGTCAAGGTCACGCAGAAGGCCTTCGCCGCGTGCGCGGCCACGCCCAAGCCCTGCGTGCAGGCGCTGATCGACGCCAACGGCGCGCTCAAGTTCGACAACGAGATGCAGAACTGGGAACTCGTCGAGCAGCTCATGAGCGACAAGTATTCGCAGACCGTCGCGCTCGGCTACCTCGACCCTGCGCGCATGGCCGCCGACTACGACCTCGTCAAGACCTATGTCGGCCTCGACACGCCGTTCGACGTGAAGACGGCCTACACCAACGAGTTCCTCGACCGCTCGATCAAGATGCCGAAGTGACGGGGCCGGCCCGATGAGCGCAGCTCCCCGCATCCGCACCACCGTCGTCGGCTCCTACCCGGTGCCGGAGTGGCTGATCGCGGCGCCTTCGGAGCAGGCGCTGCTCGACGCGACCCGCGTCGTCATCGCGACGCAGGAAGCGGCCGGCGTCGACGTGGTCTGCGACGGCGAGCTCTACCGGTTCGACCTCGACCATCCCGAGACCAACGGGATGATCGAGTACTTCGTGCGGCCGATGGACGGCGTGCGACACGACCTGAGCTTCGACGAGATCGTCGCCTACCGGGCGATGCCGGGGATGCGCTTTCGCACCCGGCCGCCGGGCGTCGTCGACGGGCCGCTCGGCAGCGGCACGCTCGACCTGCCGCTGGCCTGCCAGCGCGCCGCCGCGCTCGCCACGCACACCTTCAAGTTCACCGTCACCGGCCCGCACATGCTGGCCAAGACGCTGCTCGACCGTCACTACGGCGACACGGCCGAGCTGGCGCACGCGATCGGCGACGTGCTCGCCGAGCAGGTCAGCCACGTCGACGCCGACATCATCCAGATCGACGAGGCCAACCTGCCCGGCCATCCCGAGGAGTGGGAGTGGGCCGCGTCGGCGATGAACCGCGTCCTCGATGCGGTGAAGACGACGCCGGCCGTTCACCTGTGCTTCGGCAACTACGGCGGGCAGAGCGTGCAGAAGGGCACCTGGGAGCAGCTGATGCGCTACCTCAACGCGCTGCACGCCGACCACGTCGTCCTCGAGTGCGCGCACCGGCCTCCGGAAGAGCTGGCGGTGTTCCGCGACCTCAAGCCCGAGATCGGATTCGGCCTCGGCGTCGTCGACATCAAGGTGACCGAGGTCGAGGCGGCCGATGCGGTCGCACGGTCCATCGAGCGCGCCGAGTCGCTGCTCGGCGCCGGCCGCGTGCGCTACGTCCACCCCGACTGCGGGTTCTGGATGCTCAAGCGTTCGATCGCCGACGCGAAGATGCGCGCCCTCGCCCAGGGCCGCGACCTGTACGAAGGGCGCACGGCCACGGCCTGACTCATTCGCCGCCGCAGTCGACCCTCACGATCTTGCCGACCAGCCCGAGCGACTGCGTCAGCACATCGCCGAAGAACGACGTGTCGCTGATGAACGAGAGCGAGCCCGCCAGGCGGAAGCGCCCCGCCGATTGCGGCCGGGAACCGGTGCCGGTCGTCGCGCCATGCGGCAAAGGCGAGGCGCCGTTCGTTGCTGCCGTCGGCGTCGGCGAGAAAGGTGTGGAAATGGTCGTCCTCGGTGGTGCGGCGGCAGGCCAGCGTCCGCGACGCGACGTTCCACTTCGCGCCGATGCGGCCGTCGCTGCCGACGTCGGCGATCGTCGTCGGTGCGTGGCAGTCCAGGCTGCCGGCCGTCGCCGGAGCCGATGACCAGAACGCAGCGGCGAGCAGCACCGTCGCGAGGCGCAGACGCAGGTCGTGTGCCATGCGTTGCGATCCGGCACCGACCCTGGACGACTCCTCGCGGGCCATGGCGCGAAGACTACGATGCGAAGCCACGTGGCGGAAGGAGGCAAGCCCTGAACAGCACCGACGCGAGCGTTGTCTCCGAGCAGGCCGCCTACTACCGGGCGCGTGCCGCCGAGTACGACGAGTGGTGGCAGCGGCTGGGTCGCTACGACCGCGGCGCCGAGGCGACAGCGCGTTGGCGCGCCGAGGTCGACGAGGTCGAGGCAACACTCGTGGCTGCGAACCTGTCGGGCGACGTGCTCGAGCTCGCCTGCGGCACCGGCTGGTGGACCGAGCGGCTCGCCCGCACCGCGCGCAGCCTGACCTGCCTCGACGCGTCACCCGAAACGATCGCCGTCAACCGCGCACGCCTCGACGCCGCCGGCCTCGCCCAGCCGACCTACGGGGTCGACGACCTGTTCGCCTGGGAACCGGCCGGCACCTACGACGCGGTGTTCTTCTCGTTCTGGCTCAGCCATGTGCCGCGCAGCGCATTCGAGACGTTCTGGTCGAAGGTGGCTCGGTCGCTTCGGCCCGGCGGCCATGCCTTTTTCATCGACTCCGCGCCCGACCCGACCTCGACCGCGCGCGACCATCGCATGCCGGACCTCGACGGGATGCAGGAGCGCCGGCTCAACGACGGCTCCGTCTTTCGCATCGTCAAGCGGTTCCACGAGCCGGCGGAACTCACGAACGCGTTGGGCTCGCTCGGCTGGAGTGCCACGATCGCGCGTACGCCGAGCTACTTCATCTTCGGCAGCGCCCACCGCGCATGACGCATGCCGATCGCTACGACGCGCTCCAGCGCTCGAGGCCCGGGTCGCGGCGCACGGCATCGCTGAGCGCCAGGCCGTGCCCCGGCGCGTCGGTGGCGCGGATGCGGCCCTTGTCGAAGACCGGCAGGCCGTCGACCACCTCCGGATACCAGCCCGTGTAGTAGGCCCGCGTCATCTCCTGGAGGATGGCGTTCGGCGCGTGCAGCGACAGGTGGACACCGCAGGCCAACGAGACCGGGCCGGTGCAGTCGTGCAGGGTGACGGGGCGCCCGTAGGTGTCGGCCATCGCCGCGATCTTGCGGGCCTCGGTCGGCCCGCCGCACCAGGTCGCGTCGATCATGACGATCGATGCGGCACGCGCCTCGAGCAGGTCGCGGTAGTTGTGCCGCGTGCCCATCACCTCGCTGGCGCAGATCGGCGTGCGGGTCGAGGCGGCGAGCTCCGCCAGGCCACCGATGTCGTCGGGCCGGATCATGTCCTCGAGCCATTCGAGGTCGAACGGCTCGAGCCGCTGCGCGATGCGCTTGGCCGTCGGCACGTTCCACAGCGAATGGCATTCCATCATGATGCCGATGCGGTCGCCGACCGCCGAGCGGATGCGCCTGACGATGTCGACGCCGGCCTCGAGGTCGTCGCGGTCGATGCTCTGCCCGCCGGTCTTCTCGGCGGCGCGGTCGAACGGCCAGATCTTCATCGCCGCATAGCCTTCCTCGATCAGGTTCTCGGCCAGCTTCTCGGGCGTGTTCAGGAACGCCTGGAGGTCGTCGTAGGGGCCTTCGGCTTGCGCGGCGGCGCCCCAGTCGGCCGACCTCGACTGCGCCAGCCGCACGGCGGGCTTGAGGTAGTTGTAGCCGGCGCAGGTGTTGTAGACGGCGATGTCGTCGCGCGACGCGCCGCCCAGGCAGGTGTAGAGCGGCGCACCGTGCGCCTTGCCCATCAGGTCCCACAGCGCGATGTCGATCGCCGAGTTGCCGCGCAGTTCGGCGCCGTTGCTGCGAAAGCCGTGCCGCGGCCGCAGCGCTCGCGCATGGCCTTCGATGGCCAGCGGGTCCTTGCCGAGCAGGTAGGGCGCGGCGACCTGGCGGATGTAGGCGGCGACCGATTCGGCGCCCCAGAACGTTTCGCCGAGCCCGGTCAACCCTTCGTCGGTCCCGATCTCGACCCAGAGTTGGTTCGGACGGGAGTCGAGCCTCAGGGTCTCGATCGACGTGATCTTCATCGGCAACTCCTGCGCGCTCGCGTCGCTCGGGGTTTAGTGGAAGGCCCAGTATGAAGCAGCGCATTCGGTCGCTAGAGTGTGTCCGTCGGCCCGGCACACCGCCGTCGCCGAGCAGAACGGAGAACGGAGAACGCATGAGACACCCCCTGCGCAACCTGATCGTCGCGGCCGTCGCCACGCTCGGCGCCGTCGGCGCGAGCCACGCCTTTCCCGATCGACCGATCACGATGATCGTGCCGTTCAGCGCCGGCGGAACGAACGACTCGGTCGCGCGCGCGCTCGCGCCGGCCCTGGCGACCGCACTGAACGGCAACGTCGTCGTCAAGAACGTCGACGGCGCGGCCGGCACGCTCGGCGCCAACGAGATCGTCACCGCCAAGCCCGACGGCTACACCATCGGCTTCGTTCCGCTCGGGCCGGTGACGGTGCAGAACCACCTGCGCGACCTGCCCTACGGCATCGACTCGTGGAAGCCCATCTGCAACGTCTACCAGTCGAGCCTGATGCTGGTGACGAAGAAGTCGGGCCCGCTGCAGTCGGTCGCCGACCTGAAGAAGAAGGACCCGATCACCTACGGCTCGACCGGTCCCGGCACGATCAACCACCTCGCGTCGGCCGCATCGCTCGACGCGCTCGGCATCAAGGGCCGCCACGTTCCCGACAAGGGTGCCGGCCCCGCCATGCTCTCGATGGCCAATGGCACGATCGACCTCTTCGCCGACACGCCGGTCATCGTCAAGCGCTACGACGTCACGCCGATCGCGGCGCTGTCGGACAAGCGCCTGCCCGAGTTGCCCGACGTGCCGACGATGAAGGAGCTCGGCCACGACGTGCAGTTCTCGCTGTGGGCGGGCGTGTTCGTGTCGTCCAAGGTGCCGGCCGACATCGCCGAGCAGCTCACCAAGGGATGCCAGAAGGCGATCGCGTCGGAGAGCTTCGACGCGGCGGCGAAGAAGATCGGCATTGCCCTGAACCCGATGTACGGCGCGCAGTTCGAGACCTTCGTCAAGGGGCAGTACCAGTCGATGAAGAACGTCGCGCAGTCGGTCGGGCTGAAGAAGAACTAGTGGACTGTAACGCTTAAATAGGAAGTATCATTGCGCCTGTGGAGGGCGCGATGAACCTGACCGAAACCGAACTCATGGAGCTGCAACGCCGAGCCAGCGCGAGGACCGGTCGAGCCGATTCGGCCCGTCACGCACGACTGATTCTGTTGCTGGCCGAAGGGCTGACCTGGGCCGAGGTGAGGGCCAAGCTCGATTGCAGCGACAGCTACATAGATCGCTGGAGCAAGCGCTTTGCGGCCGATCGGCTGTCGGGTTTGTTTACTCGCCATGCCGGGCGCGAACGCTATAAGGTGACCGATCGCATCGAGGCCCGCGTGCTTGCGCGAACGACCAAGCACAAGCCCGTTGATGGCTCGACGCACTGGTCGACGAGGAAGCTCGCTGCCGAGCTCGGTGGCGACATCTCGCACATGACGGTGGCGCGTATCTGGGCCAAGCACGGCATCAAGCCGCACCGGCTCGAGGGCTACCTCGCCTCCAACGACCCCGACTTCGAGACCAAGGCGGCCGACGTGATCGGGCTGTATCTGAACCCGCCGCAGCACGCGGCGGTGTTCTGCGTCGACGAGAAGACCGCGATCCAGGCGCTCGACCGCAAGGACCCGGTGCTGCCGCTGTCGCCTGGGCGCGCCGAGCGCCACGGGTTCGAGTACTTCAGGCACGGCACGCTCTCGCTCTTTGCAGCCTTCAACACCAAGACCGGTGAGGTGCTGGGCAAGACCGCCGCGCGCCACACCTCGGCTGAGTTCGTGGCCTTCCTCGCCGACATCGTGGCCAACCAGCCGCGCGGCAAGGAGATTCACGTCATCGCCGACAACCTCGCCGCACACAAGACCAAGGGAGTCGAAGCGTTCCTGGCCGAGCACCCCAGCGTTCATATGCACTTCACCCCGACCTACTCTTCCTGGCTCAACCAAGTGGAGCTGTGGTTCGCCAAGGTCGAGCGCGACGTGATCGCACGCGGCGTGTTCACCTCGCTACCTGACCTCAAGAGAAAACTCATGCGCTACATCCGCAAGTACAACGAGAAGCCCAAGCCTGTGAAGTGGAAGTACTTCGACCCAACACGTCGCGTTACTCCCGATTCAATCGTTACGGTCCACTAGAACCGGCGGCGGCGATGATGACGAGCCGTTCGCTCGCGTTCTTCGGCGCGCTGGCGTGCATCGGCGTGTTCGGGTTCTGGCATTCGTTCGATGCGCGCTACCAGGCATCGGCGGGCAACGCCGAGGCGACGATGCTCTTCCCGCGCATCCTGCTCGGCTTGTGGATCGTCCTGTCGGGCGGTGCGCTGGTCGAGGCGTGGGGCGCCAGCGCGCGACCGGCCGAGCGCTGGGCCTTCGGCCGCGTCGCCACGTTCGTGGTCGTCGTCGGCGCCTACCTGCTGGCCATCCCGGTCGTCGGATTCCTCTTCGCCAGCGTCGCGTGCGCCGTGCTGAGCCTGGTCGTGTTCGACGTTCGCAAGCCGGCGTCGCTGCTGCTGTTCGGCCTGCTGCTGCCCGGCTTCATCTGGGCGCTGTTCACTTTCGTCGTGCCGACCGGGCTGCCGACGTCGCCCTGGCTCGGCAGGGTCTAGCGCGTGTTCGAAGCGCTGGGCACCGCCGCGGGCCTGATGGCCGACCCGACCGTCTGGCTGGTGATGGTCGCCGGCACGACGCTGGGCATCGTCATCGGCGCGATCCCCGGCCTCGGCTCGATCATCGGCATCACGATCTGCCTGCCGTTCACGTTCACGATGGGGCAGATGCCGGCGATCGCGCTGCTGCTGAGCGTGTACTGCGGCTCGATCTACGGTGGCTCGATCTCGGCCATCCTCATCAACACGCCCGGCACGCCGCAGTCCGCCGCGACCGTCCTCGACGGCTACGCGATGACGCTGGCCGGCAAGGCCGACGCCGCGCTCGGATGGGCGACGGCGGCGTCGGTGTTCGGCGGGCTCTTCTCGTGCGTCGTGCTGATCCTGCTCGCGCCGCAGCTCGCGGCGTTCGCGCTGAACTTCGGACCGGTCGAGGTGTTCGCGCTCGTCTGCCTGGCGCTGACCTGCATCGCCACGATCTCCGAAGGCAGCATGGTGAAGGGCCTGCTCGCCGGCGCGATCGGCCTGTTCTGCGCGACGGTCGGCGCCGACCCGATCAGCGGCGACCTGCGCTACACCTTCGGCTACTTCTCGATGTCGGGCGGCTTCGACCTCGTCGCGATGGTGGTCGGCCTGTTCGCGTTGTCGGAGGTGTTCGTGCGGCTCGCGGGGCCGCGCTCGACGACCGGTTCGATCCCGCCGTTCAAGTCGATGCGACTGCCGAGCCTTGCCGAATGGAAGGGGCGCGTCGGCGTGCTGCTGAAGTCGTCGACGATCGGCTCGATCATCGGCGTGCTGCCCGGCACCGGAGCGGCCACCGCGGCGTTCATCTCCTACGCCGAAGCGCGGCGCAGCTCGCCGCGGCGCGACCGCTTCGGCAGCGGCGAGCCCGACGGCATCATCGCCCCCGAAGCGGCCAACAACGCGGTGACCGGTGGCGCCCTCGTGCCGACGCTCGCGCTCGGCATCCCCGGCGACGCGGTCACCGCGATCATGCTGTCGACGCTGATCATCCAGGGCATCACGCCGGGCGTTCGGCTGATGGTCGAGAACCCGGGCATCGTCTACGCGAGCTTCATGTCGCTGATCGTCATCAACGTGCTGATGCTGGTCATCGCCTTCGCGACCATCCGGGCGATGGCGCTGGCGCTGAAGGCGCCCGAGGCGATCGTCTTCACGCTGGTGCTGTTCTTCTGCGTCGTCGGCTCGTACGGCGTTCGCAGCAGCATGTTCGACGTGATGACGATGTTCGGCGCCGGCATCCTCGGCACGGCGTTCCGCTATTTCGGCGTGCCGATCGCGCCGATGGTGATCGGTTTGGTGCTCGGCGGGCAGATGGAGCTGAGCCTGCGCCAGGGGCTGGTCATCTCCGACGGCCAGTTCTCGCGCTTCTTCACCGGGCATCCGATCGCGCTCGGCCTGTTCGTCGTCACGGCGCTGATGCTGCTGCGGCCGCTGCTGCTGCGTCGGCGCGAGGCCGTTGCGGGCGAGTGAGGCCTACGACGGCTTGTCGTCGAGCTTGGGATACCAGTCGGTCCCGCGGCCCTCGGGCGTCGTGTCGAGAATGATCCACAGCGGGTTCATGTCGGGCGCGTTGTGCGGATCCTGGCCCGGGTCGGCCATCTCCGGACTGCCCTCGACGCTGTAGAAATGCCGGATCACGCCGCCGCGGCGCGTGAAGACCGTGTAGGCCGGCATATCGGCATCCCGCTCGCCAACGAAGTCCTCGGTGAAGTCCCCGCTCGGGTCCGAGAAGAGCTTCAGGTTCTTCCAGCCGCGGCTCGCCGCGTACGTCGCGATGCGTTCGTAGGGCGACCGCGCGACGACGACGATGGCGATCCGCTGCTCGAGGTGCGGGACTTCCGGGTCCCAGGAGCTGAGCTGCGCCGTGCACATCGGGCAGCCGTTCTCGCGCTGCGGGCCGTACATCATGCTGTAGACGACGAGGGTGTCGTGGTCGCCGAACAGGTCGTCGAGGCCGACCTCGCCGTCCTTGCCGACGAAGCGATATTCCTTCGTCGCCTCGCCTCCGGCCGGAAGCGCGCGGCGCATCTCGCCGACGCGCCAGATGTGGCGGCGCAGCTCGATCTCCTCCGCGAGCAGCGCGTTGCGCGCCTTGCGGTACTCGTCGCTCTCGTCGGGGAAGCGGGTGTCGTTCTTCGCCGCCAGCTTCGCTGCCGGCACGAGCGTGCGATCTGCAGACATGTCGACTCCTCAGTTCTTCGCCAGCGCCGGCTTCGTCTCCTCGAGCCAGGCGGACGCCTGCCGCATCATCATCCCCATGTCGGACGACACCGCCGCGTAGTCGTAGCCCATCGGCACGAAGCGCGCGACGAGCTCGGGTGTCGCGGCGAGGATGCCGCACGGCTTGTCGAGCTTGCGGCAACGCGCCGCGACGTCGGCGATGGCGTCGATGACCGTCGGGTGCGACACCTCGCCCGTCAGGCCCATCGCCGCCGACAAATCGCCGGGGCCGAGGAAGATGGCATCGACACCGTCGACTGCGGCGATCGACTCGAGGTTGGCGATCGCCTGCGGCGTCTCGATCTGCACGATGCAGAAGATGCTGTCGTTGACGCGCTTCGCGTAGCCCGCACGCGTGCCGTAGCCGCTGGCGCGGTGCATGCCCGCGAACCCGCGCGTGCCCTGCGGCGCGTAGCGCGTCGACGCCACCGCGCGCTGCGCTTCCTCGGCGTTCTGCACGAACGGAAACATGATCGTCTGCGCGCCGACGTCGAGCGCGCGCTTGGCAAGCACCGCGTCGTTCCAGGCGACTCGGACGACCGGGTGCGCCGGCGTTCCCGCGATCGCCTGCAGCAGGTGCAGCGCGCCGCTGTACTCGATCGGCACGTGCTCGAGGTCGACGACGAGCCAGTCGAAGCCCGCATGGCCCATTGCCTCGGCGGTGCTGCTGCAGCCCGACATGAGCCAGGTGCCGAGCGGCACGCGACCCCGCGCGAGCAGCTTGCGAAACGGGTTGTCGAAGGGGTCGGGAGTGGCGGTCATGGTCGGGGTCGTCCGGTTGTCGGCGTTTCGTCTCAGTAGATCTGCGGCTCCGGGCTCGGTGCGTTGCCGCCGAGGAAGTCGAAGTCGCAGCCCTTGTCGGCCTGCGTGACGTGTTCCTTGTAGAGCATCGTGTAGCCGCGGACGTGCTGGCGCGCCGGCGCCTTCCAGTCGGCGCGGCGGCGCGCGATCTCGGCCTCGGGTACGTCCATGTCGAGCTTGCGGGCGGCGACGTCGAGCGTCACGACGTCGCCCGTGCGCAGCAGCGCAAGCGGCCCGCCGATGGCGGCCTCGGGCGCGACGTGCAGGATGCACGTGCCGTAGTGCGTGCCGCTCATGCGCGTGTCGGAGATGCGCACCATGTCGCGGACGCCGCGCTGCAGCAGCTTCTTCGGGATCGGCAGGTTGCCCCACTCGGGCATCCCGGGGGCGCCGACCGGGCCGCCGTTGCGCAGCACGAGCACGGTGTTCTCGTCGGCATCGACTTCCGGGTCGTGGATGCGCGACAGCATGTCGGCGTTCGAGTCGAACACCAGCGCCTTGCCACGGTGCGAGAAGAAGCGCGGACTGGCGGCCGAGGGTTTCATCACGGCGCCGTCGGGGCAGAGGTTGCCGCGCAGCACGGCGAGCGCGCGGCCGGCATCGCCGTCGCCGAGCAGCGGTCGCTCGAGCGGGCGGATGACGTCGTCGTCGTCGCACGTCGCACCGGCGATGTCCTCGCCGAGCGTCTTGCCGGTGACGGTGCCCGCGTCGAGCGCGAGGTGGCCGCGGATGCGATGCAGCAACGCCGGCAGGCCGCCGGCGAAGTGGAAGTCTTCCATCAGCTTGTCGCCGGCCGGAAAGAGATTGGCGAGCACGGGAATGCGGCGCGCCATCGCGTCCATCTCGTCGAGGCCGAGCTCGATGCCGGCGCGCCCCGCCATCGCCGGCAGGTGGATCGTTGCGTTGGTCGAACCGCCGAGCGCCAGGTAGGTCGCGACGCCGTTGAGAAACGAGGCCCGGGTCAGGAAGCGCGACGGCCGGAGGTCTTCCCACACCATGTCGACGATGCGCCTGCCGCAGCCCCACGCCATGCGGCCGTGCGCCGCGTCCATCGCCGGGATCGACGAGGCGCCCGGCAGCGTCAGCCCCATCGCCTCGGCGATCGAGGTCATCGTGCTCGCGGTGCCCATCGTGTTGCAGGTGCCGGGGGTGCGCGTCATCCTCGACTCGAGGGCGATCCACTCGGCCTCGCCGACGTGGCCGGCCTGGTATTCGTCCCAGTACTTGCGCGAATGCGTGCCGGCGCCGATCGTCTTGCCGTGGTAGCGGTCGCTCAGCATCGGCCCGGCCGGCAGGAAGATCGCCGGCAGGTCCATCGACATCGCGCCCATGATCAGGCCCGGCGTCGTCTTGTCGCAGCCGCCCATCAGCACCGCGCCGTCGACCGGCAGGCTGCGCAGCAGCTCCTCGGTTTCCATGGCGAGGAAGTTGCGATAGATCATCGTCGTCGGCTTGACCATGACCTCGCCGAGGCTCATCGCCGGCAGCTCGACCGGGTAGCCACCCGCCTGCAGGATGCCTCGCTTGACCGACTGCGCGCGTTCGCGCAGATGCGCGTGGCAGGGCGACAGGTCGCTCCACGTGTTGACGATGGCGATCACCGGCCGGCCCATGAACTCGTCGCGGTCGAGGCCCTGCTGCTGCATGCGCTGCCGGTGCGCGAAGCCGCGCATGTCGGTGCTCGCGAACCAGCGCTGGCTGCGCAGGGACTTCAGGTCGAGGCGTCGTTCGGGATCGGGCATGGTCGATGACATTCTGGCAGCAGGCGCATGACCTGCGCCACGCGTTTGCTCGCGCCGCGAAACCGGCGTCGCGCCGCGTTCCGTCCTGCCCTCGCCGATCCGTCGGTGCCGGGCATCGTCTTCACCTTCGTCTGGGCGTTCGGCCGCGCCGAGGACGACGCGTTCATGACCCGGCTCGACACGATGTGCAGCGAGCACGGCGGGCGCGCCCTCTACGTCGAGCTTCGCGCCGAACTCGCGACAAGGCTGGCCCGCGAAGGCACGGCCGCGCGCGTCGCCATGAAACCGGTCAAGCGCGACGTCGAGGGGGCACGTGCGCTGCAGCGTGACTTCGAGGCCCGCTTTCGCATGCGATCGGAAGGAGACTTCCCCTATCCGGGGCGGCATCTGGTCGTCGACACCGATCGCGTCGGGCCGGCCGCTGCCGCGCAGCGGATCGTCGAGCGCTTCGGGCTGCCTACGCCCCCGGCGCCCGGAACGCCGAGTTGACGCTGTTCTCGGCAATCCACATCGAGGCCGCGCTCGACCGGTCGGTGAGGGTCACCGACATGCGCGATCTCAGGTCGGCGAGGCTGGGCTCGGACCAGTTGCGCACCATCGCCTCGAAGTCGCGCAATGCGCGGCGCAGGTCTGCGACCGGGATCGCCTCGAGCGTGCGCAGGCCGCCCTCGTTGAACTTGCGCTCGAACCGGGCGAGGTGTCGATACGCTCGGCGATGCGTCGGCTCGCCATCGAGCAGGGCGGTGAGCGCGACCTTCATGCCACCGATCACCTCGGCCGCCGGCCCGCGTGGCCGCGGCAGCGGCTCGACGAGGTGACCCGGCGGCAGCGCTGGCGGGCGGACCCGTCGCGCGCCCGAGCGGCGCATCTTCGCCTCGCGGGCGCGAAGGATCGGTTTGCACAAGGCGAGCGGCAGCCAGAGCAGGGCGCTCAGCAATTGGCCGATGAGGGTCAGCATGGGCAAAGAAAAAGGTCGTTCCGGAGAACGACCTTTTCGACACGCATTCGGTGCCGGTGGAGCAGCGTTACGGTTGCTTACGCGCTGGACCCGGCTCCGGTGCCGTCGGCGACGTTCAGGCCGCGACCGCCGACGCCTGCGCCGCGAGGCAGGCGTTGCACTTGCCGAGCCCCGGAAGCCGCGAGTCGGGCTTGCCGTCGCCGGTCTTGAAGTTGGCCTGGCAACGCCGGCAGACGTACATCTTCGAGCTCGACATCATCGGTTTCACACCCGGCTCGCCGGCCGGCCTGGCGGCGACGTATTCGGCTTGCGTCTGCCGCAGTTTCAGCGGCGCCGCTGCCGAGCGCGGAGCCCGGGTCGAGGCCGGTTTGGGCGTTGCCGACGTGGAAGGCGGCGTGGGTTTCCGGGAAGCGGCGGCGGAAGCGGAAGGTCTTTGGGCCATGTTGATCCTGAGCGAGCGAAGCTGGGGATGTCCGCGAGGGCCGGCACCGGGGAGGCACGGCCACCGCGAGGGGGAGCTATTGTCCCAGCAAATCCGACGGTCCGTACGAAGGGTTTGCCTTGGCCCTACCCGGGTGACCAGCCGAGTCTGCTCACGGCCGTACGAGGCCGCCCGGACGCTCGAGGTCGAGCGTCGCTGCGCCGATGGTCACCGCGCCGGGCCGGGCAGCGTCGAGCGCCGCACCGAACACCTTCGCCTCGCCGGCGACTGCGAGCCGCCGGCGATCGCGGCCGAGGTGTGCCGCCGCGTAGCGCTGCACCTCGTTGGCGCCCACCGATTCGAGCGACGCGATCTGCGTCGTCACCTCGCTCGGCGAGCGCCCTGCAACGACGAACGCGGCGATCACCGAGGCGAGCCCGCCGGTGGTCTCGACGGCGCGGCTGAAGCCGCCGATCAAGGAGGCCTTGCGCGCCGAGAGTTCGTCGGCTGGCACCGGCGTCGTCATCAATCGGTCGAGCGCTTCGTCGAGCAGGCGGGCAACCTCGACGGTGCTGTCGTTCTTCGTCTGCACGGTCAGGTGCAGCAGGCCGCCCGAGCGGCGCGACGCGATCTGGCTGCCGGCGCCGTAGCTCAGGCCCCGCTTGACGCGAATCTCGAGGTTGATGCGCGACGAGTAACCGCCGCCGAGCACGCCGTTGAGCACGGCGCTCACCGCACGCTCGCGCGGGCTGCGGTCGGGCAGGGCGACGTCCAGCACCACCGCGGCCTGGCCGGAGACCGGCATGTCGACGATCGCGACCACCGGCTCCGGTCCCTTGGCAGCGGGCGTGGCGTCGGGCGAGACGGCGCGCGCCGACGCGGCAGGCACCCAGCTGCCGAAGTGGCGCCTGGCCAGCGCCAGACCGACCGCCGCGTCGACGTCGCCGGCGAGGATGAGGACGACGTTGTCGGGTCTGAAGGTGCGGCGGTGCGCCGTGATCAGGTCGCGGCGGTCGATCCGCGGCAGCGAGTCCGGCGTTCCGTTCGCGGGATGGCCGTACGGGCCGGCGCCGTAGGCGAGGCGCGCGGCGACGAGCGACGCGAGCGACCCCGGGTTGGCGTAGGCGATCTTCAGCTCGTCGAGCGTCTGCGTGCGCAGCCGGTCGAGTTCGGCCTGCGCGAACGCGGGCTCGCGTGCCACCTCGGCGACGAGCGCGAGCGCGGCGTCGAGCTTGGGTGTCGTGACCGTGATCGCGACGGTCGACTGGTTCCAGCCGGCGCCCGATCCGAGCGAGCCGCCGAGCGCCTCGGCGGCGGCCGCGATCTCGGGCGCGCTGCGCCTGGCGGTGCCTTGCGTGAGCAGCGACGCCGTCATCGACGCGAGCCCGGAGAGCCGCGGCGGATCGGTCTCGCTGCCGGAGAGGGCGACGAGCTCGGCGGTGACGAGCGGAACACCCGGGCGCCGCGCGACGATCACGCGCAGTCCGTTGGCCAGCCGCGCCTCGATCGGCGGGTCGATGGCGACGGCCCGTGGGGCGCCGGGCTCGGGCGGCGTCGGGTAGGGCTGCGCCGAGGCGGAGCGCGCGAGCACGGCGAGCGACGCTGCGGCGACGCCCGTGGTCATCAGGCGGCGACGTCCGGCATCGGGCGCCGTCGGCGCGAGGCGGCGGCGAACGCTCATTTCGCGGCCTCCTGACGGTAATCGAGCGTCACGCGGTGCGTGTCGACGACGTAGCGGCGCATCACGCGTTGCACGTCGGCGGGGGTCACGCGCAGGAGCGCGTCGAGGTCGCTGTTGACCCGCGCGGTGTCGCCTTCGAGCACCGACGCCTCGGCCAGCGCCGAGCCGAGGCCGAGCGGTGTCTGCCGCGACAGCAGCGCCGAGGTGACGAGCTGGTTCTTGACCTTCTCGATCTCGGCCGGCGTCGGCGGCGCGGTGGCCAGGCGCTCGACTTCGGCAAGCAGCGCGGCGCCGACCTCGGCCACGGGCTTGCCGCCGGCGGCGATCGCGTAGGCGATGAGCAAGCCCGGGCCGACGCGCAGGTTGGCCTCGAAGCCGGCATTCGTGGCGATCTGCTGCCGGTAGACCAGCGACTGGTTCAACCGCGACGACTCGCCCGCCGCGAGCACCGCCGAGGCGACCTGGAGCGCCGGCGCATCGTCGCTCTTGACCGGCGGCGCCTGCCAGACGAGGGCGACCGCCGGCAGCGGCACGCGCGGACCGGTGATCGTGTCGGTGCGGTCGGTGGTCCACGTCGGCTCGCGGCCGGCGAAGACCGGCAACGGGGCCGTCGGACGCGGCACCGCGCCGAAGTAGCGGTCGACCCACGCGTCGAGCTGCAACGGGTCGAAGTCGCCGGTGACGACGAGGGTGGCGTTGTCGGGCCGGTAGTGGCGGGCGTGGAAGGCGACGACGTCGGCCAGCGTGGCGGCGTCGAGGTCGGCGATGCTGCCGATGGTCGGCCGACGGTAGGGGTGCTCGAGGTAGGGCTTGGACGCAACGGCGTTGAAGAAGCGGCCGTAGGGCGAGGCGAGGATGCGCTGGCGGTACTCCTCCTCGACCACCGCGCGCTCGGAGGTGAAGTTGGCCTCGTCGACGGCGAGGTTGCCCATCCGTTCGGCCTCGGCCCAGAGCAGCGTCTCGAGGTGGTTCGAGGGCACGACCGAATGGAAGGCCGTCACGTCGTCGCTGGTGAAGGCGTTGATGCTGCCGCCGACGTCTTCGGTGAGATGGTCGAACTGCTCGGCCTTGAGGTAACGCGTGCTCTTGAACATCAGGTGCTCGAAGAGGTGCGCGAAGCCGGAGCGGCCGGCCGGGTCGTCGCGGCCACCGACGTGGTACCAGACCTGCACGCTCGCCGTCGGGCTCGCGTGCTGCTCCGACGAGATCACGCGCAGGCCGTTGGCGAGCACGCGCTCGCGCCACCGCACCGGCGCGACGTCGAGTGTGGAGGCCAGCGGAGCCGACGCGGCCCGCGCGGTCGAGCGAGCGGCCGGTGCCGAAGCGACGGCGCCCCATGCTCGCGGCGGCATCGCGGCCAGCACGGCAGCCGCGGCGGCGGCGAGTGCCAGCCAGCGCGCACGGGATCGGCGCCTGGACGGCATCGTTCGATTGATCATGAAGGGTGAGCCAGCGGCGACGAAGCCGCGTTCGATCAGGCCGGCGTTGATTCGTTCACCACCGTGTAGTGCTCGACCGAGGGCGGCGCGGCGAAGAACGGGCCGACGATCGCCCGCCATTCGGCGAACAGCGGACCACCGCGGAAGGCGACGGTGTGCGCCTCGAGCGTCTCCCAGCCGATGATGAGCTGGTAGCGCTCGGGCGACTCGATGCCCTTGACGACGCGGTGCCAGCGATAGCCCTCCGCGCGGCCGATGACGGTGGCGGCGCCGCGCTCGATCGCGGCCTCGAATTCGGCGTTCTTCCCTGGCTGGATGCGGATGTCGGCGATCTCGTGGACCATGGTCGTTCCTTCGGCGGTGGTGAGAGGTCGGGAGGCAATCGTAGGTGCAGCCGGCGCGTCACACGCCCAGGCAGCGCGCCAGGCGATCGGCGTCGGCGCTCAGCTCGGCCGACGCGCCGCTCATCACGACGACGCCCTTCTCGAGCACGACCGCGCGGTCGGTGTTGGCCAGCACGGCGCGGTAGTTGCGGTCGACGATCAGCGTCGCGATGCCGGTCGCGCGGATGGCCGCGAGGGTTCGCCAGATCTCGGCGACGACAAGTGGCGCGAGGCCTTCGGTCGCCTCGTCGAGCACGAGCAGCCGCGGGTTCGTCATCAGCGCGCGGCCGATCGCGAGCATCTGCTGCTCGCCGCCCGAGAGCTGCTGGCCGCCGTGGCCGAGGCGCTCGGCGAGGCGGGGGAAGGTGCGCATGACGCGGTCGAACGTCCACGGCTCGGCGCCGCCCACGCCTGCGGCGCCGGGCCTGGCGGTCATCACCAGGTTCTCGCGCACCGTGAGGTTCGGGAAGATGCCGCGGCCTTCGGGCACGTAGCCAATGCCGAGCCGCGCCATCTTCTCGGGCGCAGCGCCCGTCGCGTCGCTGCCGAGCCAGGCGACGCTGCCGGCGCTCGCGCGCAGGTAGCCCATGATCGTGCGGATCAACGTCGTCTTGCCCATGCCGTTGCGGCCGAGCAGTCCGAACGACACGCCCTCGTCGATCGCCAGGTCGACGCCCTGCAGCACATGGCTGGAGCCGTAGTGGGCGTGCAGGCCGGAAACCGCCAGCAACGTCACGCTGCGTGTTCCCCGAGGTAGGCCGACTGGACGGCCGGGTCGGCGCGGATCGCCTCCGGCGTGCCGCACGCGAGCACGGCACCGTTGGCCATCACCGTGATGCGATCGGCGACACGGAAGACCGCATCCATGTCGTGCTCGACAAGCAGGATCGCGCGACCGGCCCTGAGCGCCTGCAGCAGCTCGAGCATGCGGTCCGTCTCCTCGGGGCCCATGCCGGCGAGCGGCTCGTCGAGCAGCAGCGCGCGCGGCTGCGTCGCCAGGCACATCGCGATCTCGAGCTGGCGCTTGCCGCCGTGGCTGAGCGTGCCGGCGACGCGGCCGGCGTCGTCGGCGAGGCCGGCGTCGTCGAGCGCCCGGTGGGCCGAGGCGATGCTCGGCGCGTCGCGTTGCGCGCGCTGCCACACGCGCCACGGCGCAGGCGCCATCGCTTGCGCCGCGAGGCGGCAGTTCTCGAACACGGTGAAGGCGGGGAAGACGGTCGTTCGCTGGTAGCTGCGGCCGATGCCCGCAACGGCGCGGCGCGGCTGCGACCAGCGCGTGACGTCATGGCCGTCGAGCGTCACGGTGCCCGCGCTCGGCGCGAGCTCGCCCGAGAGCATGTTGACGAGCGTCGACTTGCCGGCGCCGTTGGTGCCGATCACGGCGTGCAGCTCGCCCACGCGCACCGCGACCGAGACGCCGTCGACCGCGGCGAGCCCGCCGAAGCGGCGGACGAGGCCGCGGGCTTCGAGCAACGGTGCGGCAGTGGCGTCAACCATCGGCCGCGACCTTGCGCCGGCGCGGCATGAGCCTGCCGAGCCCGATCAGCCCGTCGGGCAGCAGCGCCACGAAGACGATGATCGTCAGCCCGAGCGTGAGCTGCCAGTGCGACGCCAGCGATCCGAGCAGCGCCTCGGACTGGTAGAACTCGCGCAGCAATGTGAAGACCACCGCGCCAAGCACCGCGCCGCGCAGGCTGCCGACGCCGCCGAGGATCAGCATCAGCAGCACCGCGCCCGACTCCTGCCACGCCAGCAGCTCGGGGTTGACGGTGCCGTCCTTCACCGCGAGCAAGAAGCCGGCGAGGCCGGCCAGCGAGCCGGCGACGATGAAGGCGGCGAGCTTGTACCAGTAGGTCGGGAAGCCCGCGGCGCGCATCCGCTGCTCGCTGACGCGGATGCCCGCGAGTGCGTGGCCGAAGCGCGAGCGCAGCAGCAGCGCCAGCAGTGCGTACGTGCCGACGAGCGCGGCGAACACGACATAGAAGAACGCGAGCTTGTCGTCGAGGTCGAGCAACGTCCTGCCGCCGACTGCGACGACGGGCTTGATGTACAGGAAGATGCCGTCGCTGCCGCCGCCGGCCCTCGTGTCGTGGACGACGAAGTACGCCATCTGCGCGAAGGCGAGCGTGACCATGATGAAGTAGACGCCGCGCGTGCGCAGGCTCAAGGCGCCGACGAACGCGGCGTAGAGCGCGGCGCAGCCGATCGCGAGCGGCAGCAGGACGACGACGGAGCCGCCCGAGTCGCCCGAGCCGAGCACCGTCGCGTAGGCGCCGATGCCGAGGAAGGCCGCGTGGCCGAGGCTGACCAGGCCCGTCGCGCCGACGATGAGTTGCAGGCTGAGCGCGAACACCGCGTAGACGGCGATGCGCAACGCGAGGTCGATGAGGTAGGGCGACGCGAACGCCGGCAGCGCCGCGAAACCGATGGCCGCGACGACGGGCAGCACCGGCCATGCCCCTTTCATCGGGTGTGAAGACGAAGCCGCTTCAGGCACGTTTCATCAGCCCTTCGGGCCGCCACACGAGCACGATCGCCATGAGCAGGTACACGCCCACGCCGCTCCACTCGGCGAAGAAGACCTTGCCGAAGGTGTCGACCAGGCCGACGAGCAGCGAGGCGATCAGCGCTCCTGTGATCGAGCCGATGCCGCCGATCACGACGACGACGAAGCAGATGATGAGCACGCTCGACCCCATCCCCGGATACACCGAGGACAACGGCGCCGCGATCATCCCGGCCAGCGCGGCGAGCGCGACGCCGCCTGCGAAGACGACGCGGTAGAGCAGCCTGATGTCGACGCCGAGGCCGCGCACCATGTCGCGGTTCGACGCGCCGGCGCGGATCATCATGCCCAGCCGCGTGCGGTTGACCACCACGTACAGCGCGACCGCGACGACCAGGCACGCGACCGAGGCGAACACCCGGTACCAGGGGTATTGCATCAGCTCGCCGAGCGCGAAACCGCCCTTCAGCCAGTCCGGCGCCGGAACGCCGTGCACGTCGTTGCCGACGAGGATCGAGCGCAGCTCCTCGAAGACGAGGATGAGGCCGTAGGTCATCAGCACCTGCTGCAGGTGGTCGCGCTGGTAGAGGTAGCTGAAGAAAGCCCACTCGAGCAGATAGCCGAAGACGAACGCGAGCACGATGCCGACCGCGAGGCGCGCCACGAACCAGTCGCCGAACAGCGGCGCCAGCGCGAAGGCAAGGTAGGCGCCGAGCATGTAGAAGCTGCCGTGCGCCAGGTTGATGACGCCCATGATCCCGAAGATCAGCGTCAGGCCGCTGGCAACGAGGAACAGCAAGAGGCCGTACTGGACGGCGTTGAGGCACTGGACGAGGAAGGTGGAGAGGTCCATCGCGTCACCCCCTCTCCCGCGCCCCGGGGAGAGGCAGCGGGTCCCTTCAGAGCTTGCAGCCGCGTGCCGGATCGGCGAGTGCCTTCACGGCGATGCCGCGGAACTCGTTGTTCTTGCCGTTGACCTCGCGCAGGTAGATGTCCTGGATCGGGTTGCCGCCCGGCGACAGCGTGAACTTGCCGCGCGGGCTGTCGACGGTCGTCTTGTGCATCGCCGCTGTCATCGCGTCGCGCTTGGACAGGTCGCCGCCCACCGCCTTCAGCCCGGCGGCGAGGATCTGCGCCGCGTCGTAACCCTGCACGGCGTACACGTCGGGCTGCGACTTGTAGGCGAGCGCGTAGGCCTTGCGGAAGGCGTTATTCTTCGGCGTGTTGAGGTCGTCGGCGTAGTGCAGCGTCGTCAGCATGCCCTGCGCGGCGGCGCCCTGCGCGTCGAGCGTGCCGTCGGTCAGGAAGCCCGGGCCGTAGAGCGGGATGGTCTTGTTCAGGCCGGCGGCGGCGTAGTCCTTGACGAACTTGACGGCGCCTTCGCCGGCGAAGAACGCGTAGACGGCATCGGGCTTGTGCGCCGCGATCTCGGTCAGCAGCGCCTGGAACTCGACATTGGGAAACGGCAGATTCAACGCCTTCTCGACCTTGCCGCCGCTCTTCTCGAGGCCCTCGGCGAAGCCCTTCGTCGATTCGATGCCGGCGGCGTAGTTCCAGGTGATGGTCATCGCCTTCTTGATGCCCTTCTTGCCGGCGACGATGCCCATCGCGTAGCCCGGCTGCCAGTTCGAGAACGAGCTGCGCACGATGTTCGGCGAGCACAGCGGGCCGGTGATCGCGTCGGCGCCGGCGTTGGGGATGATGAGCAGCGTGTTGCTGTCCTTCGCCGCCTTGGCCATCGCCAGCGCCACGCCCGAGTGCACGGTGCCGACGATCACGTCGACGTTGTCGCGCTTGATGAGCTTGTTGACGTTGTCGGTGCCCTTGGCCGGGGCCGATTCGTCGTCGACCTTGAAGTACTGGATCTCGCGGCCGGCGAGCTTGCCGCCCTGCTCCTGGACGTAGAGCTTGAAGCCGTTCTCGATGGCGCTGCCGAGCGCGGCGTAGGTGCCGGAGTAGGGCAGCATCAGGCCGACCTTGATCGGGCCGCTCGCCGACTGCGCGGCGACGAACGTGGGCGCCGCGGCGAGGGCCGCGAACGCGGCGGCAGAGGCGATCGCGGCGATCGCGTTGCGTCGTGGTTCTTGCATGGTGGAAGTCTCCTGTTCAGGCGATGGATGGTTCGAGGATGAAGCGGCCGGCCTCGCGGATGACGAGTTCCGGCTGGTCGCGATGCGGCGAGTGTCCGCAATCGGCAATTTCGAGCAAGCGGGTTTCCGGCAGGCGGCGGCGGATCGCGCGGATCTCCTCGAGCGTGCCGTAGGCGTCGTCGACACCCTGCATCGCGAGCACCGGTGCGCCGATGGTGGCGATGTCGGCCTCGATGTTCCAGTCGGCAAACGCCGGCGAGAGCCAGGCGTCGTTCCAGCCGAAGAAGGCCGAGTCGGGATCGTCGTGGTACTTCGCGAGGCCGGCGCGCAGGTCGCCGTGAAGGTAGTCGGCGCGGGCGCGGGCGATGCTGGCGATCGACACCGGCTCGACGAAAAGGTGCGGCGCGAGCACCACCACCGCGGCGACGTCGAAGCGCGCCGCGTGCAGCAGTGCGATCGAGCCTCCGTCGCTGTGGCCGAACAGCACCGGCCGCTCGATGCCGGCGGCCGCGAGCACCTTCGGCAGCACGTCGTGCGCCTGCTCATGCATGAAGCCCGGCGGCCAGTGGTCGTCGGGCGAGCGCGGCGTCGACCGGCCGTAGCCCGGCCGCGACCAGACGAATCCGCGCAGGCCGTTGGCCGCGCAGAAGCGCTCCGGGAAGTCCTTCCACATCGCGACCGAGCCGAGTCCTTCGTGCAGGAAGACGACGACCGGCCGATCGGAGTGGGTGCTTGCGACCCAGCTGTGTTCGATGTCGAGTGGCGCGCCGCGCCACTCGATCCGCATCGGGTCGCTCAACGCGGTGTCGCCCGCTCGCGTTCGCGCAAGCGAAACCGCTGGATCTTGCCTGTCGCCGTCTTCGGCAGGTCGTCGACGAACTCGATGACGCGCGGGTACTTGTAGGCGGCGAGACGCTCCTTCACGAACGCCTTGAGCTCGGTGTCGCTCGCCATGCCGGCGGGTTTCAGGACGACGAAGGCCTTGGTCTTGGTCAGGCCGTCGGCGTCCTCCACGCCGATCACCGCCGCCTCGAGCACGGCCGGGTGCTGCATCAGCGTCGCCTCGACCTCGAACGGCGAGACGTAGATGCCGCTCACCTTGAGCATGTCGTCGCTTCGGCCGGCGTAGGTGTAGTAGCCGTCGGCGTCGCGCGAGTACTTGTCGCCGCTCTTCGTCCAGTCGCCGCAGAACGTGGCCCGCGACTTCTCGCGGTCGCCCCAGTACATGAGCGCGGCGCTCGGCCCGCGGACCCACAGGTCGCCGACCTCGCCATCGGCGACGGGGGCGCCGTCGCTGTCGTCATCCCGGCGCAGCTCGATGTCGTAGCCGTCGACCGGCTTGCCGGTCGTGCCGTAGCGGATGTCGCCCGGGCGATTGGAGAGAAAGACGTGCAGCATCTCCGTCGAGCCGATGCCGTCGATGACGGGGGCGCCGAAGTGCGCCTCGAAGCGCTTGCCGATCTCGGCCGGCAGCGCCTCTCCGGCCGAGGACGCGAGACGCAACGCGACGGCTTCTCTCGCCGGCAACGCCGGGTTCGCGAGCATGCCGGCGAATCCGGTCGGCGCACTGAAGAAGACGGTCGGGCGCTCCTCGGCCTGCGTCCACCGCTTGAACACCGCCTCGGGTGTCGGCCGCTCGGCCATCAGCACGACGGTGGCGCCGGCCGAGAGCGGAAAGGTGAGCGCATTGCCGAGGCCGTAGGCGAAGTAGAGCTTGGCGGCGGAGAAGCACACGTCGCGCTCGGTCAGGCCGAGCACCGGCTTGCCGAACAGCGTGTCGGTCCACCACAGGTTGGCCTGCGTGTGCACGGTGCCTTTCGGCCGTCCGGTCGAGCCCGACGAATAGAGCCAGAAGGCGCCCTCGTCGCGGCCGGTCGGGGCGGCGTCGGCCATCGGCGCGTGCGCAGCGATGAAGGCTTCGAGCTCGACGCAGCCCTCCCCCTCGGGCAGCGGGTCGACCGGGTCGGCGACGATGGTCTGCTGCACCTCGTGCCCGCCCCTGGCGAACGCGGCCTGCAGCCCCGGCAGGAGCGCGCCCGACACGACCGCCGCCTGGGCCCGGCTGTGGCCGAGGATGTAGGCATAGTCGTCGGCCGTCAGCAGCGTGTTGACGGCGACCGGCACGACGCCGGCGTAGAGGCAGCCGAGGAACACCACGGGCCACGCGTTGCCGTCGTGCATCAGCAGCAGCACGCGTTCCTCGCGTCGAACACCCGAGGCGAGAAGCGCCGCGGCGAAGCGGCGTGAGCGCGTGTCGAGTTCGCCGTAAGTCAGCACGCCGTGGTCGTCGACGTACGCCGCCCTGCCCGCACGCGCGCCGTTGAGCGCGAACAGATGCGCGGCGAAATTGAAGCGTTCGGGTGGCGACATGGTCATGTGTCGAAAGGTCTCGAGGCAATATACTGCATGTCGATGTCAGAACTGAACGGGGAAACCACCGAGCGCAACCAGGCGCTGCTGACGGCGCTGGGCGAGCGGGTCCGCCTGCTGCGCTCGCGCCGCGGGATGACGCGCAAGGCGGTGGCGTGCGCGTCGGGCGTCTCCGAACGCCACCTCGCCAACCTCGAGTACGGCACCGGCAACGCCTCGATCCTGGTGCTCGACCAGGTCGCCCGCGCGCTCGACGCGCCACTCGCGGCGCTGCTCGGCGACATCACGACCTCGTCTCCCGAGTGGCTGCTGTTGCGCGAGCAGCTTCGCGGCCGAGGCGACGCCGAGCTTCGGCGCGCGCGGCAGGCGATCGGTGCGATCTTCGGCGAAGGCCGCGTCGACCCGGCGAGGAAGCGCCGGCTGGCGCTGATCGGCCTGCGCGGCGCCGGCAAGTCGACGCTCGGCGCGATGCTGGCCGACGCGCTCGAAGTGCCTTTCGTCGAGCTGTCGCGCGAGATCGAGGCCGTTGCGGGCTGCAGCATCCGCGAGATCCACGACCTCTACGGCGCCGCCGCGTACCGGCGCTACGAGCGGCGCGCGCTCGACGAAGCGGTTCGCCGGCATGCGGCGGCGGTCGTCGCCACGCCGGGCGGCATCGTCGCCGAGCCGGCCACCTTCACCGTGCTGCTCGAGCACTGCACGACGATCTGGCTGCAGGCGTCGCCCGAGGAGCACATGGCGCGCGTCGCGGCACAGGGCGACACGCGGCCGATGGCGGCGAGCCGCGAGGCGATGGACGACCTGCGCCGCATCCTCGACGGCCGCACCGCGTTCTACGCCAAGGCCGACGCGGTCTACGACACGTCGGGCCAGGGCGCGGCCGAGAGCTTTGCCGGCCTGGCGTCCCTGGCCGCCGATCTGATCGGCGCACCGACCATGCAGCCGACTGCATCGGTCGTTTGACTCTAACGCATGACATGCACTATGATGCATGTCATGCCGACCCGTCCGGAAGGAGCCCACTCCCATGAGCACGACCGCCGTCGCCGCCCCACCGAGAGTCGACTACCGCATCGAGCCTTCGCAGTACCGGCACTGGAAGCTCTCGGCCGAAGGGGCGCTGGCCCGGCTCACGCTCAACATCGCCGAGGACGCCGGCATCGCCCCCGGCTACAAGCTCAAGCTCAACAGCTACGACCTGGGAGTCGACGTCGAGCTCGCCGATGCGCTCAACCGCATCCGCTTCGAGCACCCCGAAGTGCGCTCGGTGATCGTCACCAGCGGCAAGGACCGCGTGTTCTGTTCGGGCGCCAACATCTTCATGCTCGGGGTGTCGAGCCATGCGTGGACGGTGAACTTCTGCAAGTTCACCAACGAAACGCGCAATGGCATCGAGGACACGTCGGCCAACTCGGGCATCAAGTTCGTCGCGGCGGTGAACGGCGCCTGCGCCGGTGGCGGCTACGAGTTGGCGCTCGCGTGCGACGAGATCGTCCTCGTCGACGACCGGTCGTCGGCGGTGTCCCTGCCAGAAGTGCCGCTGCTCGGCGTGCTGCCCGGCACCGGGGGCCTGACGCGCGTGACCGACAAGCGCAAGGTGCGGCACGACCTCGCCGACATCTTCTGCACCAGCGTCGAAGGCGTCCGCGGCCAGCGGGCGGTGGAGTGGAGGCTCGTCGATTCGATCGCCAAGCCGGCGCAGTTCGCGCAGGCCGTGCACGCCGCTGCCGAGCGGCTCGCCGCCGCGAGCGACCGGCCCGCCGGCGCGACCGGCGTCGCGCTCACGCGCATCGAGCGCGAGGACGGCGCCGACGCGCTGCGCTATGCCAACGTCTCGATCGACCTCGACCGCGCCAAGCGCACCGCGACGATCACCGTCCGCGCGCCACGAGGCGATCAGCCGCAGGACGCGGCGGCGATCCAAGCCGCGGGCGCGTCGTGGTGGCCGCTCGCGATGGCCCGCGAGCTCGACGACGCGATCCTCCACCTGCGCACCAACGAGCTCGAGCTCGGCACCTGGGTGCTCAAGACCGAAGGCGAGGCCGAAGCCGTGCTCGCGGCCGGCCGCACGCTGCTCGCGAACCGCGACCACTGGTTCGTGCGCGAGACGATCGGCATGCTGCGCCGCACCTTCGCGCGGCTCGATGTCTCGTCGCGCACGCTGTTCGCGCTCGTCGAGCCCGGCTCGTGCTTCGCCGGCCTGCTCGCCGAGCTCGCCTTCGCCGCCGACCGCACCTACATGCTCGCGCTGCCCGACGACGCTGCGAAGGCGCCGTCGATGCAGCTCGACGAGACCAACTTCGGCCTGTTGCCGCTGGTCGACGGCCAGTCGCGCCTGGCCCGTCGCTTCTACGCCGACGAGGGAGAGCTCGGCGCCGCGAGAGCGTCGATCGGAACGGCGCTCGATGCCGACGCGGCGCTCCGCCTCGGCCTCGTCACCGCCGCCCCCGACGACATCGACTGGGACGACGAGATCCGCATCGCCCTCGAGGAGCGCGCCGCGATGAACCCCGACGCGCTCACGGGCCTCGAGGCCAACCTGCGCTTCGGCGGCCCGGAGAACATGGCCACGCGCATCTTCGGCCGGCTCACGGCGTGGCAGAACTGGATCTTCCAGCGGCCCAACGCCGTCGGCGAGCGGGGCGCGCTCAAGGTCTACGGCACCGGCGAGAAGGCCGGCTTCGACTTCACCCGGGTTTGAACCGCATCACCCATCACCACCATGTCCATCGACTACAGCCAGAAGATTCCGAACAACGTGGACCTCGCGTCGGACCGCACGCTGCAACGCGCGCTCGAGCAGTGGCAGCCGAACTTCATCAACTGGTGGGACGACGTCGGCCCCAAAGACTCGACCGACCACGACGTCTACCTGCGCACCGCGACCAGCGTCGACCCTGCCGGCTGGGCGCACTTCGACTACGTGAAGATGCGCGACTACCGCTGGGGCATCTTCCTGAACCCCGGTGACGCGGAGCGGAAGATCCACTTCGGCGACCACAGGGGCGAGAAGGCCTGGCAGGACGTTCCCGGCGAGCACCGCGCCAACCTGCGCCGCATCATCGTCACGCAGGGCGATACCGAGCCCGCCTCGGTCGAGCAGCAGCGCCACCTCGGCCTCACCGCACCGTCGATGTACGACCTGCGCAACCTCTTCCAGATCAACGTCGAGGAAGGCCGGCACCTCTGGGCGATGGTCTACCTGCTGCAGAAGTTCTTCGGCCGCGACGGCCGGGAGGAAGCCGGTGCGCTGCTCGAGCGCAGCTCGGGCGACGCCGACAACCCGCGCATCCTCGGCGCCTTCAACGAGAAGACGCCCGACTGGCTGGCGTTCTTCATGTTCACCTACTTCACCGACCGCGACGGCAAGTTCCAGCTCTCGGCGCTCACCGAGAGTGCGTTCGATCCGCTGGCGCGAACGACGAAGTTCATGCTGACCGAAGAAGCGCACCACATGTTCGTCGGCGAGAGCGGCGTCAGCCGCGTCATCCAGCGCACGGCGCAGGTGATGAACGAGCGGAAGACCGACGACGCGAAGACCATCCGCGAGGCCGGCGCGATCGACCTGCCGACGGTCCAGCGCTACCTCAACTTCCACTACTCGGTGACGATCGATCTGTTCGGCGCCGACCAGTCGAGCAACGCCGCGACCTTCTACTCGTCGGGCCTGAAGGGCCGCTACGAGGAAGGCAAGCGCAGCGACGATCATGTGTTGAAGGGCCAGACCTACAAGGTGCTCGAGGTCGTCAATGGCCAGCTCGGCGAGAAGGAAGTGCCGATGCTCAACGCGTTGAACGAGGTCCTGCGCGACGACTTCATCAAGGATTCGGTGGCCGGAGTGAACCGCTGGAACAAGGTGCTCGAGAAGGCCGGCGTGCCACAGCGCCTGACCGTGCCGCACAAGGCGTTCAACCGCAAGATCGGCGCGCTCGCCGGCGTACGCATCTCGCCCGAAGGCGCGCCGCTGAGCATGGAGGAGTGGAATGCTCGCCAGGCCGAGTGGCTGCCGACGCCTGACGACTTCGCGTTCGTCGCGTCGCTGATGGGCCGCGTCGCGGAGCCGGGCAAGTTTGCCGGCTGGATCGCGCCGCCGGCGATCGGCATCAACAAGCAGCCGGTCGACTTCGAGTACGTCCGTTTCGGCTAGTCATGGAGCCCCCGGTCGTGGAGTACCACGCCCGCCCCCCGAGTGGGCTCGCGGCCGGCTTGGGAGCGGCCCGGCGCTCGGCCGCGCCCGCTTCGAGTGACAGGACCTGCGCATGGAAGACTTGCTGATCAAGCAGCACCTCATCGACCCCGAGATCTGCATCCGCTGCAACACCTGCGAGGCGACGTGTCCGGTCGGCGCGATCACCCACGACGACCGCAACTACGTCGTGCGCGCCGACGTGTGCAACCTCTGCATGGCGTGCATCTCGCCGTGCCCCACCGGCTCGATCGACAACTGGCGCATGGTCCCCAGGACCATCGCCTATCCGATCGAGGAGCAGCTCACGTGGGACGAGCTGCCCGCCGAGTTGACCCCGGAGCAGCTCGCCGCATCGGGCGTGCAAGCCGATGCGGCCATCGCGTCTGCGGCGGCCGCGCCGCCGGTGCTCGCCGAGCAGCCCGAGGCCGCCGCCGGCGAGGCACCGTTCAACAGCGCATCGTTCGGATCGACCGTGCCGCCGTGGTCGGCCGCACACGTCTACACCAACCTGCACGGGCCGAAGAGTCCGGCGACGGCGACGGTCGTCGGCAACGTCAACTGCACCGAGGCCGGCTTCGAGAACCAGACGCACCACATCGTCCTCGACTTCGGCGCCATGCCCTTTCCGGTGCTCGAAGGCCAGTCGATCGGCATCGTTCCGGAGGGACTCGACGCGCGCGGCAAGCCGCACGTCGCGCGGCAGTACAGCGTGGCGAGCCCGCGCAACGGCGAACGGCCCGGCTACAACAACGTCTCGCTGACGGTCAAGCGCGTGCTTGCCGATCACCATGGACGGCCAACCACCGGCGTCGCCTCGAACTACGTCTGCGATCTCCAGGTCGGCGACACGGTGCAGGTGATCGGCCCGTTCGGCCAGAGCTTCCTGATGCCGAATCACCCGAAGTCGCACATCGTGATGATCTGCACCGGCACCGGCAGCGCGCCGATGCGCGCGATGACCGAGTGGCGCCGGCGGCTGCGCAAGACCGGAAAGTTCGAAGGCGGCAAGCTGATGCTGTTCTTCGGCGCTCGCACGCGCGAGGAGCTGCCGTACTTCGGTCCGTTGACATCGTTGCCGAAGGACTTCATCGACGTCAACCTGGCGTTCTCGCGAACGCCGGGTCAACCGAGGAAGTACGTGCAGGACCTGATGCGCGAGCGGGCTGCGGATCTGGCGCTGTTGCTCGCCGATCCGGACGCGCACTTCTATGTGTGCGGGCTGAAGGCGATGGAGGAGGGGGTGCTGCTGGCGATGCGGGACGTGGCGGTCGAGAAGAGACTGGATTGGGAGGCGACGATCGCGCCGGCGCTCAAGCGGGAAGGGCGGCTGCATCTGGAGACCTACTAGC